>JANLRG010000385.1:0-17082 GCA_031361545.1 Bacteroidota bacterium | reverse complement strand
ACAATGGAAACAATAAATAAAACCCCCTTGCTGACTTTTTCTTCCTTTAGAAAAAAATAAATCAATCCTGTAAGAAAAATAGTAATAATTCCGATTGAATTAAAATAAAAAAACAATGCTCTCTTTCTTATTAATTCACTTAGGTAAGAAAAAAGAGTGGGCGAAATCTTCGCCATTTGTTTTGTTTCACTCACTCCTTTTCCAACAAGATAATATCCAACATGAGATTCGCGATCATTGATAGAAGTATGATTTGCTCTTTGATTTGAAAGTTGAAGAGCGATAGATGCAACTTCTTCCTCTTTCAAATTAGATTTTTTTGCGATACTTTCAACAACGTGCCTGTATTGATCCCGTGTACTGAAATCCATTTTTGAATAAACTTCTGAAGGATCTTTTTTTAAAATGCTTTCAACTACACTGTGCTCCTCTACAAAATCTCTCCAATCCATTGCACCTAACAACCTCAAACTATCGATACTGTTTTTGACCGAAACTTGATCTGCAGCTTGCTTTTGATTTTCAATAGAAATTAATTCAGCACTAGACATTCCACTTTCTGATAATCGTTGCTCTATCCACGATAACGTCAAACCCAACCCCGGTCCTCTTCCAATTAATTGTCGATTCAACTCGGCAATAAATGGTCCGACTAACGGTGGCTCCGATTTTGTTAAATCTGCTATCGTAATGATTAAGTCGCCGGGTTTGTTTTCAGAAGTTTCAATTAATTTCTTTGCCCATTGATCAGCCAATCTGCGGTCAATTCTATCAATAGCTATTCTTGCTGATACTCTTCGCAAATTTTCAATCAATGCTAATCGAAGCATAATTGGTACTGCCCAAAGTTCTCCTAAATTTAAATGGGTAACGGACTGATATGATTTAACAAAACTACTTAAGCTTTCAATGTCTATTCTTCCATCGCTATGGGAAATAATTTGCAAAGCAATGTCATAAACTCTTGTGTGTCCTTTTGCTCTTTTGTTTGCTAATCGAGGAAGGTCACGACTGTATCCTTTTGGCAAATGCCTTTTAGCAGTTCGGATCTGTTCTTCGATCAAATAAAAATTATCGACTAACCATTCACCAGCAGGAGAAATTTGAGCATCTTCACTTTCTTCATCAACTAGTAAACTCTGTACTTCAAAGAGTGTTTTTTCGTTATCTGCTAACCGTAGAAGAACATTGTCTATCCCTTTTTCAAAACTAAGCCGATGCGTCTCTGCCAACTTGGTTCCATACTTCTCCATCTGACCAGAGGTCAATAGTTCTAATCGCAATGGCTCTTCGTATTCGTATTCTTTCTTACTTCCATTGTCAAGAAAATAAGTTCTCATTTGGGAAAAAAAATCTTCAGCCGTCTTACTTATTTGTTTCATAATTTATATTAAACAGAAAATCTGCTATTTTAAAAATTAATTTTATCGTTCTTCAAAACTTCGCAATTGAACTCTGCAAAGCCATTTTTTTAACAAATCGAATTGTCTCTTTAACTGGTTATTGAATTATTATGGATTGCTACTGCTATCTCAAAAGCTTTTTTCTCTAGCTCATCAAAAAATTTCGCATGACAATCTAACCAACCTTAATTAGTCCGAAATTTTAAGAATATAAAGTTAATTGAAAACTGCAAGTGATTAGCACACTATTTCACTAACTTTTCACAAGTGAATTGTTGGCCGTCTTTCCAATTAAAATTTGAAATCTGAATAGGATTTTTCTTCAAAAAAAACATTTAGAGCAAAAATCATTCATGATTTGGACTCCTACAATAAATAAAAAAGCTTCATGAAAAATCATGAAGCTTTTTTGCAATGAATGGTTATCTACTTGTTTATTCCATTTTCAAGATTTGACGGACAACGACTTGGTTCCCTGAAATTATTCTGAGAGAATAAATGCCGTTCTCCAACAACTTCCCATCACACGGAAACTTGTTGACTCCAGATGTAATTTCAATAGATTTATGAAAAACATTTTGTCCAACAGAATTTATCAAATCAATAGTAGCTTTGGTTTTTCCAAATGCCGAAAAGGCAATTTCAAACTCCCCATTATTCGGATTTGGATAAACAAATGCTCCACTATTACCGATTAAGTCATTTGTGGAGGTTACAACGTTTGGAACATTTACTCCTGCCAAACAACCATTCGAATTTCCAACAACCAATCCATAGTTTCCATCTGCAGTAGCAATATAATATTGACCCGTTGCACCTATAATTGAATCCGTTTCAAAAAACCATTGATACGCATTGTAACCAGCATTGGCCCATAAAGTATCGCCACTTTGTATAACAGTAAGTCCGGTTGGAGAAGGAGCTACTGTGACATATTGAAGTTGTATTAGTGTGTCCGTGCCGAGCGCATTTGTTGCAATAAGTTGAACCGCAAATTGACCAGCAGAATTATAACAAATCAATCCAGGGTTTTCTGAGTTACTTGTTGAAGGAATTCCGCCTGTAAAATTCCAATGATAACTTGTTCCGGAAGTTGAATTATTTACAAAGGAAACACATGAATTCTGACAAATAGTTGGATCGGCCAAATAGAAATTCGCAGATGGATATTGCAAAGCTGTTAAAGTATTGTACGAAGTATTGGTGACAATTGCGCTATTCAAATCAAAAACAATATGAGCTGTGTTGTGAATGACAGTCGGATCAGCAAGGCCTGTTTTAGGTTTAATACTGTATGCAACATAGCCATGACTTCCAGGTTCATCAATATTGCTATCTGGTAAAAGAATATTATAGAATGAAAAACGCAACGCACCATTTGCATCCATTTGCGCTCCAACTGGATTGCTACTTGAGAGTAGTTTGAATGTGCTCAAATCAAGATTCGTATCAAGCGTGTCGTAAATTACTACTGTGAAGGCCGTGTCATTTCCTGTGTTTTGAAAATTGACAGTGAATTTTAATTCATCAGCAAGAGGTGTATAGTGCTGATTTGTTATTCCCACTGGTGTCACCATTTTCTCATTCGGATCGCAAGAACAATTAACCAAAAATGAAAAATTATCCATTAGCACTTCTTGAAAATTTCCGCCACCATCGAAAACAGAATCGATTACATTATACCAAATTGTTTGTCCAGCAGCGGGATCATTGAATGCAATTAATGGTTGACCAATTCGCAGTACACCGCCTGCTTGTAGAGTGCCATAATCCCATCTTAAGGTGTCTCCTGAAATATAATTTGGAGCTGGTGAAGAAGAAGAAAAGGGCATATTAGGACTATGTACTAAAGTGATGCTGCCAGAAACTGGAACAGAGCCCAAATTGGATTGAGTAATGTATGTATATCCTCCTGTATTGCACCGCATCGGATGATGCCAAACATAAAATAATTGTGGAGCATAATTAGCATTGGTATAAAGACCGAAATCATTTCCTGCTGTCGATGGAGGTACAGTTACACTGTAAGAACTTGGGGCGCTTGTCAACACAAAATTAGGCGGTACAACAGCAGACACAGTATAAGTTCCGGTATCTATTGTCACATTGTAGTGACCTAATTGATCAGTAAAACCAATAAAATTTGTTGGTGAAAATGAAATTCTTTGATTCGCTAAACCTAATTCTCCTGCATCTCTTAACCCATTTTGATTGATGTCAAAATATACATCGCCTTGTATTGTTCCAGCATTTCCAATAATCGTAAAACCACTAGTAAGTACATTATCAATAACTGTAAAAGGCCAAACCAAATTATTATAAGTGAGTACATGTACATCATAAGATCCTGACGGAGCATTTGCTGGTAAGGACCAATCAACAAACAAGGAATCCGAAAAAGGATTGGGCCAACCGCCATTCTGATAAATATTCACCATAGGATCAAAGGAGTTGACAAAAATCAGTGTTGCACCTTGTTGTAAATAAATATCTGACGAGCCTTGAGGTGGACTTGCACTTTGAAAAGTGCCATTCGGCATTGTGATAACTGTTTGCAAGGTTGTCCCTTTGGCACCATAATTTGGCCGGATAGAATTTACAGTCTGACTGAAACACCAAAAGGAAGAGACAATCAAAAAAAACAGAAGTAGATTTTTTTTCATGGGTAGGGAGATTAATAAGATTCGAAATTACATTTTAAAAAATGAAATGTAACAAATTGAACAGTTTATTGGCCAACTCATCACAAACTAATTCAAACAGCATAAAAACGTAGATGAAAAAAGTATCATGAAAAGGATAATTCCGATTACTTGAAAAACTTATGATGAATTCATTCAAAACACATTCCTAAAGACAATTTTTGCAGCTAATTCCATTTGCTTGCAAAATTTCATTAACGATGAAGTTCGAAATAGTCCTCATCGTGATTCTCCATTCTTCTTTCAAATCGAAAAAGCACTCTCGAAATTCGACGTGATTACTTTAGAAGAAATGGATCATGTTATGTTATTTGACCGCTTCGATCAAAAATTTTTGTTACCAGAAAACTTACTACCCATAATATTAAATGATCTTACAAAAGAATATTATGCTCTTGAAGTAAAACAAACCAGAATTCACACCTATCATACACGCTATTTTGACACAGCAAACTTTGCTCATTATCTCGATCATCACAATTTAAGAAAGAGTAGATATAAATTTAGACATAGAATTTATGTAGAATCTGACCTTCACTTTTTTGAGATTAAAGAGAAAAATAATAAAGACAGAACTGTTAAGTCAAGAGTTAATATCAGAAATAAAATTCCCATCATAGGAGATCAAGCTCTGGAATTAATTAAAGTATCGACGCCACATGATGGAAAAATTCTGGAACCAAAATTATGGTCCAACTTTCATCGCCTCACTCTTGTCCATAAAACAAGACAAGAGCGTATGACAATTGATTTAAATCTTATTCTAGAAAACGATTTGTTAAGCACCCAATTCTCAGGAACGGTAATTCTCGAGCTAAAGCAAGACAAAAAATCTTTTTCAGTTCCTGTTGTCAGGTCATTAATAAAAAATCACTGTAGGCCCGGGGCCATGAGTAAATACACTATGGGAGTAGTTGAACTTTATCCAGAAAACAAATCAAATTTATTTCAACCCACGAAAAGAATAATTCAAAAATTTAAGCAACTATGACACTCTTACAATTACCTACGACCGATTTATTTGATAAATTATCTGATAAATTTTTTTGGAGATATGGAATGAATCTCTTCTTTATGTTTGTTCTCGTTAGAGCCATCTACTATCCAATTTATCGAAGAAAAGAATATGTGTTCACGTACTTTCTTTTCAACACACTTATTTTTATCATTACCTACTTACTTAACAAAGTGGACATGAGTATGGGTGCAGCTTTTGGACTTTTCGCTGTATTCTCTTTACTAAGATATAGAACGGAAGATATATCAGCTAAAGAAATGACTTATCTTTTTTTAAGTATTGCTTTAGGATTAATCAATGCTGTTAGCCATGCTTCTTGGTTTGAAATCTGTTTGATAAATGGGATCGTTTTAACGCTTACATTTTTATTGGATGGAAACCTTTTAATGAAAAACGAATTTTATTATGATGTACAATATGAAAATCTGTCCCTCATTCATCCTGATAAATATGAAGAATTATTAAATGACTTACGCAAAAGAACAGGTTTTAATGTGCATCAAGCACGAATTATCAAAGTCGATTTTTTAATTGATGCTGCTGTCGTCCGAATTTATTATTACTATGAAAAAAAGAAAAAAATCGGAAATTGAAAAATAATATTTTTTTGATTTTTCCTAAAATATTGGACTGAATTTTTACACTTTATTTTGTAAGGTATTTAAGCATTGATCGCGAACTTTTCTTGTTACCTTTTGTAAAATCAATCAAATTTATTGAACATGAAGTCCCTTATTTTGTATTTTTTAACTGCTTTTCTTGTATTGGCAAGTATGAAATCTGACGGACAAACAAATCCTGTTCCTCAACAAGTTCCAATGTCTCAAGATCATCAGAAATCAACAACGATTTTTTTACTCTTGAAAAAAGTAAAGATGGAATTCATTTTTTTGCTGTTGGAATTGTAAAAGGAGCCGGTAACTCTACTCGTTTAATTGACTATGAATATTCGGACGACAATCCTTACACCGGAATTTCTTATTACCGATTAAAACAAACTGACTTCGATGGTAAGTTTAGTTACAGCGATATCGTTCCTGTGAAAATTAAATTTTCTGATTTGAAAATCCTCTCGGTCAATCCAAATTATGAAAATAATGTTGTTGAATTAAAAATAAATTTCCCAAGGTCATCCATAGCTCAAATAATTATACAAGACTTGAATGGTAGAGTACTAATAGATATGAACCTACGAGTAGAACCTAAAATATTTTCTTTGCCTATCATGGTAAACTTGACCCATGGAATCTACATCTTACAAGTTATTGACGAAAATGAATACGTTTATCAGAAATTTTTTTACTAGAATATCTCTTGTGTACTCAAATAAAAATTCCCTCTAAGCAAGTGTGATGTAGAGACAAAATAGAACCCATTATTTATTTGAAAAAGAAATCTGCATGAATTCAATCATAATTCTATTATTTTTTGGGTAAATGGAAAAATAATTTATTCCTGTTCTGCACTCAATACATCTTTATGCCTTGTCTTAAAAATCTGCATCATTGTCAATGCAAGTATTGCACTTGCTCCAAGACCTTCGGAAACCATAATGAAAGCTAAGGACAAGTGAGGATAAAGAATTGGTTGAGGTAATTGATCAATCAAAAAAGTATAAACACTTGAATCAAAAAGAAGATATGTCATAAAGATCAACATAAACCATATTTGACCTAAGAAGCCAATCAAGAAACTTATCATTATTCCATTAAAATAGTTTAAGTACCCTCTGTTGCTATTAAAAGCAGACCGAACTCCAAAGTATCCTATGGGAAACAGAATCAAATAATTGATAAATCTCAATTCAACGATTGTATAAAATCCAGCAATTCGCGCTATTGCAAAAATTAACGAAATCAAACTCGCATAAATCAGACTATATTTCAAAGAAAAGTCTAATTTCTCTTTTAATGACAGTTTTTTATGGTTTTCATTTGTCATGTCCCTTGTTTTTTTTAAAGGTAATATTTTTTTTGCATTTTCAAAAATTTAGTGCTTCTCCTTTTAAAATGAAACATGAGCTGGGGTGTTGGTGTTATAATCAGCTATCCGTAAATTCTAAAATTAATCACTT
Organism: Bacteroidota bacterium; assembly: GCA_031361545.1. Lineage (GTDB taxonomy): Bacteria > Bacteroidota > Bacteroidia > AKYH767-A > 2013-40CM-41-45 > JADKIH01. Next base: position 9,885 of record JANLRG010000385.1, on the reverse strand, counting down.
TCAATCCTGTTTTGTTTTAAAAAAGTATACACTAAAGAGTAAGAATAGATGTACCACAATAAATATATTGTCAATGGTAGAATAATAAAAATATCACCATTCCACCACCCTCTCAAGTTTGCAAATAAGCAGATTATTAGTACAACAGTTATAATCCCTTCAGCTTGCTTTAGCAATTTAATTTTACTTTCAAAAGTACAGCCAGAATCTTTCAACCCACTTTTTAATAAACTGACTTTCTTATTTATTGATAAATAAAAATAGACCCAAATAAATATTCCCAATGAGATGAAGATCTTCGGCCAAATGTCTCCTTTCAAATCATGCGCTTTAAATGATAGCACTAAAATGCCAAACAGAACTATCGAATTTCGAAGTGATTTCAATTTCAAATATTTTGCAAACTCAATCATCTTTTTTATTTCTTTAAAGCATTTTAAATAAATCAAATTATGCCATAAAGTTAGAATTATTATGCAATGATTATCAATTCTAATATTTCCCAACCAATATTTTCCCATTCACCTATAGATTTGTCTTGATCGTCAATTCGTACATATTCCTACTTGCTAAATCGAGATTATCTGATACATTTGATTGCTCTTAAAAACATTTATATGAAAATGAAACTACTTTGCATCTGCATTTTATTTTTCCCTTCTATCTCATTCTCTCAATTTGCTCCTGAAACAGATCCTCATCGTGGGATGTACATTGATGGTTTTTTTAAAATGAATGGATCAAACTCCGCCATTGACTCTTCTCTTTCTATTCTATCAGTCGATTCTAATCATGATGGTGTTTTTGAAAAAGAAGACCAAGTATTAAAATATGCTTGTGAAAATCACATTACATACTTAGCACTATATGACACTCACCGAATTTTTGGTCGTCATCGTTTAGCATGGAATGAAAATTCAAGACAGTATGAAGACATGGAAAAACATTTGTGTCGATTTATTGCAAAAGCCAAATCAAATTATGGCATCACTCAAATTGGTGCTATTGGTGGATCTGTAAATTCATTCGATAGTATTTCAACTTTTATGGATCGCTATCCATTAACATCACCCATTCATCTCGACTCGTCAATTACTGCTAGTCCTTACTTCAATCAGAAATTGAGAATTGTCGAAAAACATTTTTCTGTGAATTCTGAAGAAGCACAACAAGCAGAATTACTAAAATATGCCTTTAATGTTATCCATTTTAATTCAGTTAATTCATGTCAGGCTTCAATAGATGTATTAAATATTGAATATGAATTTTGGGGCTACTGCAATACTGAATTCCAGAACTTCTACGACATTGCTGTTAACATGAATTCTATCAAACAAATTTACAATCAAAATCACCAGCACCAACTTATCACAGAAGCATACCTAGCTTTTCTCTATACGTGCAGTTCTTCTCCCAATGAAGGGGCTGTAGTGCAGACGGTGGATGGTTGTAATTCATGCGCACCGTTTCCCGGAACGAGCAATCCTCATTCTGCTTTGATAGATCGAATGCTTTATTCCTTCCTTCAGCCGAACCCTTATACATTTGTTTTTGGCGACCAAAACTTTTTTGAAGGCACAACAACTTCTGATAGCACCGATTTTCATCCAATGTTTTACTCAGAGTGCCAAAGATTTGGAGGAACATTTGACTATATGGGAACGTGGCTTGCTACGGCAGCGACCAACACAATATTTTTTGCAGAAAACTATTACTTCTATCATTTTCTAAATAGTTCTGGATCTGCTCTCGGAACACCAAGACAAAACGATGTTCAAGCTGGGGGAGTTCATTGGTTTACTTCTTCTTTTATGGTTGGTCATCTTGATCATCCTAAATTGGTTCAAGCTACCGGACCTTTTTGTTCAACAGGAGCAAATACGCCTGTCACTCTAACCTACTATGGCCCTTCAGAACCGGGAACTGATTTTGAATTTTCAATCACACGAGATTCTGATCAAGTAGTAGTGTACCCTTATTCCACCAATGCAATTTTAGGAACTTCTATTTCAACTATTCCTAGTCCGGCTTACGGATCAATTAATTTCAGAGATACTTTTTTGTTTCCTCCTATTAGTTTGCCAATCGGGAATTATACTGCTAATCTCTCCTTACGTTATAATCATAGTTCAGCTTGCAGTTATTTTACAAGTTGCCCCGTAATTATTTCTGATCAACCAAGAATTGAAGTGATTGGTGATACAATTTTTTGTGAAGGCAATACAACATTCTTAGTTGCACCCACTGGATATTTTTATACGTGGTACAAAAATGGGAAAGTAATAATTGGTCAGAGTCAAAATAATTTAAGTGTAAATTCTGAAGGCAATTATTATTGTATGATTACTTCTGGAAGCTGTGCAGGGAACTCAAATAGTATTCATATAAATGTTCTGCCAAATCCAGCCGTTACGATTAGTTCAAAATGCAATGGCAATGGAACGATAACTCTAAGAGCGGATTTATCACCTTTCAATTCAACATCTACAGTAACCAATGGCCCCGGTGGTGTTACGTACCTCTGGGAAACTGGCGAAACAACGGACCAAATTACAGTTGTTACTACTCCAGGAACTTCTTCAAACTATCATTTAAAAATTTATGATCCATATTCTGGATGCTCTATTGAACGATCGCATTTTATCCCTGCAAATCCTGATTCATTGACTGCGCACGTCTATGTGGTTTCCAATCCTTCTTCACCGTGTTCTTCAGACGGTGTTATTGCAGCAGAATTATTACCATCAGCTGCTGTAACCGGACCCACCACCTACCTATGGTCAACAGGCGATATTACTCCTACTGTTTCTGGATTGCCACCGGGCAACTACTCTGTGACAATGAACCTTTACAAAAATGCATGCTCATCAAATGGATCTATTGTGCTAGGAATACTTCCAGCCGCTTCACCTACAATTACTCCCACAATTTCAAATCCTTCGTGTTCCAATTCAAAGAATGGATCAATTCATTTAGCAATTTCAGGAGGGAACCCACCGTTCACTTATCATTGGGATAATATTCCAACTCTGAATAACTATAACGCTTCATTATTAAATCAAGATAGTTTGTTTGGTGGAAATTATAAACTTCATGTCTATGACACTAATGGTTGTGAATATTCATTTACTTATTCGCTAACACCAGCATATAGAAATCCAATCGGCAACGTTGTTAGTGTAACTCCTGTTGCAAGTTGTAGTTCTAATTCTTCAGGAAGTGCTATTGTAAGTGCTAGTGGAGGAACATCTCCTTATGTGTATCAATGGAACGATGCATTAATGCAAACAGGATCCAATGCAACAAACTTAACCTCGGGAACTTTTAATGTAAATGTATTAGACGCAAATGGCTGTTCAACTATTTTCTTTGTACACATACCAGCAAGCATTCTTCCAATCCTTGCTTCAAAAATAGATTCTGGAACTATTTCTGTCGCTTGTCCGACTTCAACGACAGGATCTTTGTTCATAGAAATTTCCGGCGGCGCTCCACCCTACTCTGTAAATAGTCCGTGGAATTTAAATGGCACAATTGCATCGAGAATAAATCTTCCTTCTGGCAATTACTCCTTAGCAATCACTGATGCGAATGGATGCACAATGACTTCTAATTACCTCATCACCTCAAACCCAATTTTATTATCGATTCAAAACCAAAATAGTGATACTCTCATTTGCAATGGATCAAACTCTGGTTCATTGTCTATACTTATCGATGGTGGTCTCTCTCCATATAGCGTAAATGCTCCTTGGGTGATTACGAATAATTCTGCTAATCTTTCCAACCTAACCGCTGGCGTCTATTCGCTCACGGTAACTGACAGTGGTGGTTGTGTTCAAAATACAAATTTCACAATTCACGAAACCACGACTCTTGAAGCAACTCTGTTAAATTCGAGCGACACTATTTTGAACTGCTCTAACCCTAATAGTGGTTCACTGAATATTGATGTGTCCGGAGGATCGCCGCCCTATACTGTTAATTCTCCTTGGACAATTTCCGGGACCACTGTTTCTCAGACAGGTTTAGGACAAGGTTCGTATCCACTTTCAATTACGGACGGACAAAATTGTCTTCTAAATAAAAATTTTACCATCAGCAATTATTATTTTGAAGCCAATTCCAACAGTATTAATACTACATGTTCGGGTTGTCCAAATGGATATATCAGTGTATTAATAACGGGAGGATTGGCACCCTATACAATTTCCTATTCTCCCTCCATCGGAGTACTCAATAACACTACTATTGAAAATCTACTTCCCGGAATTTATAACGTTTGCGTTTCTGATAGCAATAATTGCCAATTATGTTTTACAGATACAATTCTAGATGATCCTACTTCTATCAATACGATCAATTCTCCTCTTTTAAAAATCTATCCCAACCCAAATCAGGGAACATTCACTGTTACCTCTGATGTATTGCTTCATAAAAATTCATCTATTCAACTATTTTCCATGGATGGCAGATTGATTAATAAAATCAATTCTACAGGCGGTAAAGAAATAGTAATCGACCCAAACTTGGAATCTGGAATTTACTATTTAGAAATCAGTTTAGAAAATATTTTAAAGCAGAAAAACAAAGTAGTAATCATCAAAGAATAAATCTAGTTGCCCTTTGTTTATTAATACTACGAAATACCCTTACTTAAATTGATTATAGTATTTAAGATTCATAAAAACTTCGAGTTTTCCTGCTTTAAATATTGATTAGAATCTTTTGCTTTCTTAATCCAATCATTTATTTCATCTTTTACTGCGAAAAAATGAATTAAAAACCTGACCCCCCATTTACATTCAAATATCATTCAGCATAAAAGTTAATTTTTCAATATTTAATTTAACTTTACCTTTGCTAAATATTGTATATAATAAATCGATAAATTTTAAGTTAATTTTCGAGATGGGCTTCAATTCTTCAACATTGGCAATAATTTTCCTACTTGTACTTTCCGCTTTTTTAGTATGGAGAATTTACAGGCTTCAAAACAATCAAGATCCAACAGCCTCTAAAACAAATGGAAATTACAATAACGATCAAGAAACTATAGATCAAAATAAATTTACCGAAATTCTAAATAGAATTACTGACGGATTTGTATCGCTTGACAATCAATGGAATTACACCTATGTCAATCAGAAGGCTTGCGAATTATTAAACAAAACGGCAGAAGAATTAATCGGTAAAAATATTTGGGATTTATTTCCAGATGGAGTTGGACTACCATTTTATCATGCATATCACAAGGCATTAGAAAGTCAAAAACAGGTTTTCTTAGAAGAACATTATGCGCCTTCCAATACTTGGTTTGAAAATTATATTTATCCGTCAAAAGATGGTTTATCAATTTTTTTTAGAAACACCTCAGAAAAAAAACAATCAGAACAACTTATATTTAACGAAAAAAATCTTTCTGATTCAATTATTAATAGTCTTCCAGGCCTTTTTTATATTGCTGATATCAATGGGAAATTAATTAGATGGAATAAATTGTTTGAAAGTGTATCTGGCTATACCAAGGATGAAATAACCACAATGCGAGTAATAGATTTTGTAGATATCGACCAAAGGCAAGAAGTATTATCAAAAAAAACCACGACTATTCAAAGTGGAGAGACAGAAATTGAATCGTTTCTTATAACTAAGGACAAACAAAAAATTCCCTACTTTTTCACCAGCAATTATTCTAAGTATAAAGAAGCTCCTTGTTTGCTAGGGGTTGGGATTGACATTTCAAAACTAAAAGAAGCTGAGCGACAAAGAGAGATCGAACAAACCAATAAAGAAGCATTGATTAATACAACCAAAGAAATGATGTGGAGTGTTGATCGAAACTTAAAAATTATTGCTGCTAACAATCAATTTTTAAAAAGAATTGAAGAGATAACTGGTGTTGTTAAGAAATACGGTGACAGTGTAATTATAGATGGCTTTTTTACACAAGAACAACTTGAGTATTGGAAAAAATTATATGACAGGGCCTTTTCTGGTGAATCATTCGTTGAAGAATTTTATACACCATCATTAGAACATATTAATAAAGCTTGGTCAGAGGCAAGTTTAAACCCTATTTATAAAAACCAAGAAATTATTGGTGTTGCATGCCTTGTAAGAAATACCAGTGAAACAAAATTTTATGAAAATGAATTAATTAAAATCAATCAGCAATTAAGCACAGCACAAAAAATTGCAAACCTTGGCTATTGGGAATATATTATTAAAACTAAAACTATTTATTGGTCGGACCAAACTTATGCCATTTTTGAATTAGACAAAAACGAGTCAATTAATTTTAGAAAATTTTTTGAAATTGTACATCCGGATGATAAATCAAAAGTTCTAAGTCACAAAGAGAAACTCATGCTTGGCGATAAAGTAGAAAATTTGGAACATAGAATTGTTTTACCTAATGGGCAAATTAAAATAATCTTGGAAACCATAACCGTTGTTACTGATGAAAACAATGTTATCACTAAAATAGAAGGAACATCTCAAGACATTACAAATGCCAGAAACATTGAAGAGCAAATTATACAATCGAATGAACGGTTCGATTTGATTTCAAGCGCAACGACTGATGTAATTTGGGATTGGAATCTGAAAAATAATTCTGTTTGGTGGAATGATAATTTTTATAATTTCTTAGGCCTCGAAAAAGAAACTACTAAAATGGACCTTGACGTTTTTTTTAAATCAATGAACCCTGATGATTTGAAACGAGTAAGCCAAAAGATTCAAAATACTTTTGATAAAAAAGAAATATTTTGGACAGATGAATATCGATTAATAAAATCGGATGGTACCATTAATTATTTCCTAGACAGGGCTTCAATAATTTATGATGAAACAGGAAACCCTTTAAGGATGGTTGGAGCAATGCTTGACCTCACTCAAATAAAACAAGCAGAAGAATTAATCATTAACAATGAAAAGAGGTTTCGAGCTCTAATTGAAAACAGTTCAGATGGCTTAACCGTTGTTACTGCAGAAGGTCTAATAACAGATATCAGCCCTTCTGGAAAAAAAATTCTTGGTTATCAACAAACTGAAACAATTAATCATTTACAAAATGAACATATACATCCAAATGATATAAATATTGTTCGTGATGCTTATGAAGAAAGCATCAAGTCTTTAAACTCCACAAAAACTTTTGAATATCGTCATAAGATGCCAAATGGAAATTACAAATGGCTAGAAATGACAATCAATAATATGTTGGACAAATCATACGTAAATGCCATTGTTCTCAACTACAAAGAAATTAGTGAAAGAAAAGAATCAGAAAAGACAATAAAATTGAGTGAAGAAAAATATCGTACATTTTTTGAGAATAGTATTGATGGAATATTGCTTACAAACCCAGAAGGCAATGTTCTTGCTGCGAATCCAGCTGCTTGTGAAATTCTTAATCGCTCAGAAAAAGAGATAATTCAAGAGGGCAGAAGTGGACTAACAGATATTAAAGAAAAAGCCAATTTGAATTTATGGGACAACATTTTAAATTCGGGCAAAGTTAGAGGAGAACTATATCTAATTAAGAAAGATGGTACAAGATTTCCAGCTGAAATATCATCGGCTACTTTTAGAATTTCAAACAATGAATTAAGAAATACAATTATTTTCCGTGATGTCACAGAACGAAAAAAAGCAGAATCAGAATTAAATAAATTAAATCATGAATTACTTTTACTCAATCAAGCAAATAGCTTCTTTCTACACGCAGAAAACGAAATTGAATTATTAGAAACAATATGTAATCTGCTTACAGAAAAGGGGAAATACAGCATGGCTTGGATAGGTTTTATGCCGACAGAAAATTCCATCAATCGAAAAATAATTCCAAATATATCAGCAGGAAATAATTTAGAATATCTAAAGGGGCTTGAAATTGATTTAGATGATTCTGTGCTTTCAGCAGGACCAACGGGACAAACTATGATAACGGGTAAAGCACATTTCGTTAATCATATCTCTAATGACCCTACTTTTTGTTCATGGAAATCACAAGCAATCAAATATAATTTTAAATCCTCCGCATCGTTTCCTATAGTTATAGAAAACAATACCATTGCTTCATTAAATATTTACTCATCAGTCGATTCAGCTTTCGTTCAGCACGAAACAGAAATTCTTTCGCGATTAGTAAACAACTTATCATTTGCAATCAAAGCTCTACGAATTAAAAAAGCAAAAGCAGAAACAGAAAAAGCTCTTCAATTATCAAACTCTCAGTTCCGTCAACTCTCCTCCCATTTGCAAAGTATTCGAGAGGAAGAACGAACTTCAATTGCGAGAGAAATACACGATGTTCTAGGTCAACAAATGACAGCATTCAAATATGATTTAGCATGGTTAGGAAAAAAGAAAACGTTTGACGACTCCCAAGTTTTAGAAAAAATTCAGGCGATGAATAAATCAGTAGATGAAACAATTCAATCAATCAGAAAAATTTCATCGGAACTTCGACCAAGAATCCTTGATGACCTAGGGCTTAATGCAGCTATAGAATGGTTCATTAGTAGTTTTGAAAAAAACACGGGAATAAAATGCACACTAAATTCAACCTTAGAAGGTTTGAAAATAGAAAAAATAAAATCAATTACTATTTACCGGATTTTACAAGAAGCCCTTACGAACGTTGCTAGACACTCTAAAGCTTCTTCGGTTCAAATCAATGCAACCATTATCAATGATGAAATCTATTTAGAAATTCAAGACAACGGAATCGGAATAACTGAAATTACCCAACGAAATATTAATTCACTTGGTCTATTAGGCATGAATGAAAGAGCCAATATGATTAAAGGGGTTTTAGTAATTAATGGATTAAATAACAAAGGAACTTCCGTAGTTCTTAAAGTTCCAGTTGAATCAATGCAAAGCATAAATTAAATGAATATACTTATAGCAGACGACCATATAGTTGTAAGGAAAGGATTAATCCAAATTATTTCCGATGAATTTCCGCAGGCTAACTTCGATCAGGCTGTAAATGGAAAAGAAGCAATGGAATTGTTAAGAAGTAAAAAATATGATATTGCAATACTTGATATTACTATGCCTGAACTTTCGGGTATGGACGTTGTAAGACAAATGAAAACTGAAGAAAACAAAACTCCAATTTTAGTTTTAACTTCTCATCCAGAAGGCCAATATGCAATTCGTGTTTTAAAAGCTGGTGCATCTGGATTTATTGGAAAAGAAATGGCCGCAGAGGAATTAACTATTGCAATTAACAAAATACTTTCGGGAAGAAAATATATCACACAAACACTCGCCGAAAAAATTGCGGGTGATCTATCTAATGAATCTACTAAAGCACAACATGAATTATTGTCTGACAGAGAATTCGAAGTAATGAAATTAATAGCAAATGGAAAAACTGTTTCTGAAATTGCTGATAAATTATTTATAAGTGTTACTACCGTTAGCACCTATAGAACAAGAGTATTAGATAAATTAAACTTAAAAAATAATTCTGAATTGATGCATTATGCAATGACACAAAATTTAGTATAAAAATTATTTTATTTTTAAGCGTCAACTTGAACTAGAAATTTTCTACACTTTATTTTTTTCGCCTACTCACAATACCTATTTTTACGTTATACTTCCTTCATAGCTCTAAAAGCACTCTATTTTGATTCATTAAATTATATGTAAATAGTCGTTCCTCAAAAAGTCTTGAAACGCGCGTCTATCAACAGTTTTGACATTATAAGGTTGATAAAAATTTGCAAAAAAAGGATGGAATCATCAAATTTTCTTGCAGATTTACTTCATGCTTCCAAAAGAAAAATCTACTGCACAACTAGGCTTCTATAGCACATTTGAAGAACAATTAAATCATAGCCATCCACTTTATAAGTTGAG
>JANLRG010000679.1:0-1112 GCA_031361545.1 Bacteroidota bacterium | reverse complement strand
ACATTTAATTTTAAAAATTAGGCGGCTACGGCATTGCATCACGCCTGTACAATTAACATTTAGACGGAATCCAATATTCCTCGTTACAAAAATCGAAAACGTATGAAAAAAAAGTTGACACATTTGATAAGTGTCGTTTTGATGACCACCTTGGTTTTACAAAACGGATTGGCTCAAAAAACATTTCCTCAAAATGGCGTTTATGACGAGCGCGATGGCATATTTGCCTTCACCAACGCCACTATTTTCAAATCATGGAATGAAAAATTGGAAGGCGCAACCCTGCTCATTCGCGATGGGCTCGTGGAAGCCATCGGTAAGGACATCGCTATCCCAAAAGATGCGGTGGTTTTTGATTTGAAAAACAAATTTATTTATCCCTCTTTCATTGAGCCGTTTGGTAATTATGGTATGCCCGAAATGGTGAGAGGAGAAGGCGGTGGCGGTTTTGGTCGCCAAACACAGCAATTGCTCTCCAATAAAAAAGGGGCATTTTCATGGAACGAAGCCTTGAGGACGGAGTTCAAAGCCCATGAAGTCTTTGCTTTTAATGAAAAAGATGCCGAAATACTGAGGGGGTCCGGCTACGGTGCAATCATGAGCCATAAAATGGATGGCTTGAGCAGAGGCACTGGCGTGGTCGTAACGACGGCTGCTGACCGCGAGCATAGCACCATCATCAAGCCGATGGCGGCGCATATTATGTCGTTTTCAAAAGGGACTTCTACTCAGAACTACCCGGGGTCGCTGATGGGGGCTATTTCATTGTTTCGACAGACCTATTTAGATGGGCAATGGTACGCTAAAGAAGGTGCTAAAGAAGAGAAAAATTTCTCGCTCGAAGCGTGGAACAACGTGCAATCGCTGCCTCAAATTTTTGAAGTGAGTGATAAATTGGAAGCCATACGGGCTATTAAAATTGCCAATGAATTCGGTAAAAAATACATTATCAAAGGGCGTGGCGATGAGTATCAGCGATTGGATGCTATGAAAGCCTTGAATACCACATTCATTTTGCCGCTCAATTTCCCCGAAGCTTTTGATGTGGAAGATCCTTATGATGCCTTGAATACGCAGCTTTCCGATATGAAACATTGGGAAATGGCACCCGC
>JANLRG010000242.1:0-1370 GCA_031361545.1 Bacteroidota bacterium | reverse complement strand
GAGAATGGAGGAGATTTGAAAATGTTCAACCATCAGTCTTGCTTTTTAATAATTCTCAATTAAAATTTTCCATCGTCAATTATCCATTCTTAATTAGTTTTTCTCTCTCTTCAAGGTTTATTTGTCCAGAGGCGATAGACGCGGTCGTACGAAACAAAATAATGGAAGAGAACTGTGTAGAGTAAATATTTACTCCAATCTGAATGTCCGATTTTATTTAGTCCATAGATGGCCAGTGCAAAAAAGCATGTTTCAAAAAACAACCGAGCTTTACCTCCTATTGGAAAGATGGGTTCTTTTTTAGGATCATTCGGATAACGAAACATCGCCCATGAAACAGCTAATACAATTGGAACTACGAATGCTAAAAAATATTGAATATACCCTTCTCCCCACGTAAAAAAATAGAGTCCGATTGAATACAATGCAATCAGTTCAAGAAAAAAGCGAATGATTAAATTGAGCCAATTGTTTGACATACTTAAATTTCAGTTTTCGTCAAATCATCCGACGCTTTTGCACTTTCATGATTTCTTCGAACTGTTTCTCCAATTGGCGTCGGAGTACCATCGTCATCAATCCTCACAAAAGTTATGGATGTTGTACAGACAGTTGTTTCTTCACCACTATACAAATTGTATTTATTGACATCAACTTCTAAAGTAATAGAGGTATTACCGAGCTTTTTCACTGCGCCATAAATTCGTAAGTGATTGCCAGCTTTAACAGGTTTTTTGAAAATTAATTCACCTACTCTTAAAGTCACCAAATTTGGAGTAAAACAATATTCAGTTGCGAACGATGCAGCCGCTTCATCAATCCAGGCCATCAATGTTCCACCAAATAAATTTCCATGAATACCAATGTCTTTTGACATACAAATTTTCCGAGTAATCAATCGCATCTTAAAAAGTAATTAGGCAATTAAATAATTTCATTTTCAACAGATGGCAAAGCTAAACAAAATTAAACTAAGAATCGAAACTAAGGAGTGAGTTTAAGGTTCAAAGTTTAAAGTTAAAGGTTCAAGGTTTAAAGGGGGCGAGGAACAAATTGAGAATTCAGAATTCAGAATTGACCTTTCCGTTTAACATTGCCCAGCACGAGTCAAACTTTAATCTGTACAACTTATTTTCTCCTTTGACAATTAACTTTACTTCTTACTTTTCACTTTCCATTTTTCTTTTTTTCACTTTTCAATTCTCAATCCACAATTCTCAATTCTCAACTCTCCATCCTCCATTCTCAATTCTCAATTCTCAATTCTCAATTCTCAATTTTCCCTATACCGCCCACCCCTCTCAATACAACGAGCGATTTTTAATTTCTTATGCAATATGTTACGTTTTTATATTTTAACATTAAAATAA
>JANLRG010000660.1:0-2159 GCA_031361545.1 Bacteroidota bacterium | reverse complement strand
CGCGGTTTTCAATCGTCGGTGGATTATCGCCCCCATTTGGGTTTAGGCAATTTGGCTACAGTTGACTCTATCATTGTAGATTTTGCCAATAATAAAAGGTTGGTTTTGAATAATGTAAAAACCAATCAAGTTTTAACTTTGGATGAGAAAGATGCAAGCCCCCCCCGCCCCCAAAGGGGGAGCTTGCTAGTGGAAACTCCCCCTTTGGGGGTCGGGGGGCTTGGCGGGGGCTTGCTGTTCCAAAACGTGACCCCTCAGTATGTGAATGCTTTTCATCGGGAGAATGAGTTTTCAGATTTCAATTTTGAACGATTGATATTTTTAATGCATTCTACTGAAGGTCCGCGTATCGCTGTAGGCGATGTGAATGGAGACGGTGCTGACGATTTTTATCTTGGTGGTGCCATTGGTCAAGCAGGGCAATTATTTTTACAAACGAAAGGAAAGTTTACCCCCTCAGTACAAGCCGATTTTGAAATGGATAGCCAAGCTGAAGATGTTGGTTGCATATTCGCAGATGTGGATGGCGATAAAGACCTCGACCTCATTGTGGCTTCGGGTGGTAGTGATGGGCGGATGCTGGGTGATAGACTCTATAAAAATGATGGAAAAGGGCATTTTACACGCGATGTACAAGCATTTAGTGATAAAGACTTTGCGACGTCCGTCATTCGGGCAGCTGATATTGATGGTGATGGCGATCTGGACTTGTTCGTAGGCGGGCGTTTATATCCTAATTTTTATGGCAAACCCGTCGGTGGTTTTATTTTAATCAATGATGGTCAAGGGCATTTCAAAGGCGGTACAAATGAGGTAGCCCCTGAACTGAGGCAGTTAGGTATGATAACCGATGCCGTTTGGACGGATATTGACAGCGATAAAGATTTGGATTTGGTGATTGTTGGCGAGTGGACGCCTGTTTCTGTATTTAGAAATGATGGTGGAAAATTGACTAATATCACTAAAACGGATGGCTTGGAAAAAACAAATGGTCTTTGGAATGTGATAAAACCAGTGGACATTGATAAAGATGGCGATATGGATTTAATCGTGGCGTCCGGCGGTTATCAATACGACCAGGGAAGTTCTTTACTGTTAACAAGATTATATATTAATGATGGTAAAGGAAATTTTTCAATGAATAGTACTGTACTACCCCAAAATTTAACTAGTAAATCTTGCGTTAGGGCTGTTGATTTTGATAAGGATGGCGACTTGGATATTTTTGTTGCAGGAAGGGTAGAACCATGGAGTTACCCAAAGCCAGTATCAAGCTATATTTATAGAAATGATTCTAAAAATGGTCAGATAAAATTTACAGATGTAACTAATATTATTGCAAAAGATTTAGTTAATATAGGTTTGGTATGCGATGCCGTATGGACAGATTTTGATAATGATGGCTGGCAAGATTTGATACTTGCAGGTGAGTGGATGCCAATGACTTTTATCAAAAATGATAAAGGTATTTTTAAAAATATATCTGCAGCTACTGGTATCAATAATAACCTTGGTTTATGGACTAGCATTGCACCAGGTGACTATGATAATGATGGTGATATTGATTATATAGTTGGCAATATGGGGCAAAATTCTTTTTATAGAGCAAGTCCGCAATATCCTGTACGTATCTATGCAAAGGATTTTGATAATAATAAAAGTTATGATGCCATCCCATTTCAATACTTGTTGGATAATGATGGCAATAAAAAAGAATTTCCTGCACAAACCAGAGATGATATTATTAAGCAGGTTATCAGCATGCGAATGAAGTTTCCGAATTATAAACTATTTGCTAATGCAACAATTGATAAAGTGCTAACAACGGATGAATTGAAAAATGCATTAATTGTGGAAGCAAATAATTTTAAAACCAGCTACATCAAAAATAATGGGAATGGTAAATTTGAAATAACCGCACTGCCAATGCCAGCTCAGGTTTCCACAATAAATGGTATGGTTGCAAATGATTTTAATGGTGATGGAAATATAGATATAGCAATGAATGGAAATGATTTTGGAACTGAGGTATCTGTAGGTAGATATGATGCTTTAAACGGTTTGATAATGCTGGGAGATGGTAAAGGGAATTTTAAACCACAATCAATTATTGAGAGCGGTATTTACATTGCGGGTAATGGAAAAGCGATGGTAAAAAT
>JANLRG010000164.1:0-1606 GCA_031361545.1 Bacteroidota bacterium | reverse complement strand
TGAAATTGTTTTGGGTCAGTCGTTACTTGTTGATAACTTCTAATTTAACCAACTCATCAGAAGGCAAATAAACTTCTGTTTAAATCAAATTCATAGAGAAAGTGCATGAAAGTAGTCGTTTTTAAAGTCCATCTTATATTTATTACCTTTTTATTTCTTACTTTATGCCAACCGTCATTCACTCAGACAACGGCGTTACAAAGTCTCCCAACTGCTTTAAAATTATCTATTTTTAAAAAAGATAAATTACTATATGAGACTATTCTTACTGCCAACAGTGAAGACAATCTTGTATCGAAAACTAAGAAGGGTTTATTTAAATGCTCAAAAAAGAAAATTGTTAATTCATCGCTACTAAAATCAATGGTAACCGCCGATGGTTCAGAAAAATTAACAGTTATTCGATTAGAGGATACATCATCATTGACTACAACAGATATATCAACTCTAAAAATCAGAATTTCTCCTAAACAAACCTCTCGATTGTCAAAAGAACGCATTGGAAGCCTTGAAATAGATTCATTCAATACAAAAAGCATTGCATTTTATTACAATCATCCCACTTTCAAAGATTCGCTTTCACCTTTAGTGATTCATTTTGATGTCTATACTGAGGGGGTAGATTCTACTCAAGTTTTGATGCATTTTTCTATGCCCATTTTGTACGCAGGCATTGTAATGGTACATGGATTGAACAGCAGCAGCAAAGAATTTAAAGCCCTCTCTTCTTATTTACTCAAGAGAAAATATCAACCTTTCCAATTAAATTCTTTCAATTATCCTGATAGTCTTGGCTTTGCTAAAAATATGCAAGTGATTCCGAAAGCCATTGATTCATTGCTCAAAGTCATGGAAGACAATCATGTTTCAGCGAGTAAAGTGGATTTGGTGGGTCACAGCATGGGCGGCATTATGTCGCGCCTATATGTGCAAGGGGAGGGAAGCGATAGAAAAGATGTGAATCGGCTGATTACTTGCAATACGCCGCATTCTGGCTCGCCGGTAGCCAATTTCGTCCGCGATTCGAGTAATAAAGTCTTGATAAATAGGATTAGACATATAGGTAATAAAAGATTCAACTTAAAGTCCCTCATTCCTGATCCCAATTCGCAAGCTGTTATTGATTTACAAGTGGGGAGCGATGCTATTGTAAATTTATTGAATGGTGAGCGCCTCAATTTCAACAAAGTGCCTTGCCATGCTATTTGTACCGAAAGAATTTTGCCTCCATTAGCATTTAAAAGCCGCTTTATCAAGACTTTTTTTACTATTTTTACGGATGAAAATAGTCACGTGGATGCACATGATGGTGTTGTGCCCATGAAAAGTCAAAGGGGTGGTTTAGAAGAATCTTGTACAAGTTGTATCAAAAAACAATGGCATAGCCTGTCAGTTGCCAATAAAAATGTAGAGAAAAAAATATTAGAATTGTTACAGACCGACCCCCTCAGTAATAAGTTCACAACTGGCGGTTTTAAGCCTGTAAAATTGGTTTATTTGAAACCGTGAATAATTTAAAACCAAACTAACCATTTGAATGTTATAACCTTATGAAATGTACTATTTCCATATCCTTAAATGTCATGTTTCTAATGGTTTTTACCAC
>JANLRG010000103.1:0-7215 GCA_031361545.1 Bacteroidota bacterium | reverse complement strand
GATGCTTACTTTTTTAGTTGTCCAAAGCCCATCCAATTCTATATAAGTTTTAAAGACACGTATTTTCAAGTGCAATACAAAAAGTAAAATGATGCTAATGACAATAATAATTATTCCTAGCAAGAAAAAAAGATCGCCATTGTGGTTATTGGTAACTTTCCACCAGTACAACACAAAACAAAATAAAGCCAACGAAAGTCTTCTCAACATGCTCAGTTGATTGTAGCCAAGATATTGTTTCTCTACAAAGAGCGGTTCTGTTTCGTTAGCCATAAATTTTTTCGATGTGTAAAACGGTTGTGGTGTCTTCTGTAATCTTATACCGATTGTCAATTCGATGCCCGAAGATACACACAATGTCGCTATTTGACAATAGGACATGCACCATTTCTTTTTCAAAAATATTGATTTTTTTATCGATCAAAAAATCGCTTACTTTCTTCCTTGAAGTCATTCCTAAAGGATGAAAAATGTCGCCTGCTTTCCATGGTCTGATCGTTAGTGGTAATTTCAAAAGTCCAGCATCAAGCACGTGAACAAACTCCGACTTTGGGATCTCCTCCAGTTTAGAAACATTAATTAATTTGAAATGGAAACTATTTGTTCCAATCGATAAGATATCGGGAAAGGAGGAAAGTAGGATTGAAGGGTTTTCTAACAAATGAAGGCTTCGTAATAACAAGTGGCCTCTATCATAAAGCAGATTATAATTCCGGCTTTTGAATATTTTACCAGACGAAGCAGCCATAATTTTTTTTGCATCTAAATTTGTGATGCCATACGAATGCAAGAGCGCCGACAGCAATTCAACTGGAAAGGCAAACTGATCAATTGTTTTGAGAGGGATGATAATTGTGCCTTCGTTCGATTTCTTTACGTGTTTCTTTTTCCAGTTTTCAAGAAAAGTCTTTTGAATTTCATCGGCGAATCTAAACATGGCCAGTGTACTCGACATTCCCTTTTCAAAACTAGGATTTTCTTTTTTAAAGACAGGAATGATATGATGTCTAATTCTGTTTCTTAAGTAATTATCGCTCTCGTTTGAAATATCTTCTCGCCACTTCAATTTTTTCTGCTTGGCATAGTCAGTAATTTCTTCCCTAGAAGCAAAAAGCAGCGGCCGAATAATGTGATTATTCTTTAATGGTATTCCTTTCAGTCCTGAAAGTCCGGTACCTCGGCTGGCATTAATAAAAAACGTTTCAATTGAGTCGCTCAAGTGATGGGCAGTGGCGATTTTGTCAAATTTAATTTCTGCTCTTAAATCTTCAAACCATTGATAGCGGAGATTGCGCGCAATTTCCTGTATTGACTTTTTATTTTTCTTTGCTATTTTTTTTGTTTCGAATTGAATTGAGTAGAAAGGAACATCATATTTTTTAGCGAGGTTCTTTGCAAATTTCTCGTCGAGCTGAGAGTCATTTTCCCTCAGTTGAAAGTTACAATGAGCAATGGCGAAAGTTATCTTAGAATCATAAAACAATCGGGCCAGTACTACAGAATCTAATCCGCTACTCATCGCTAAAATAATCTTGTCGTCTTTAATGAAAAGATTATTTTCTACAATAAATTTAGAAAAGTTGTTTTTAAATGTCATCAATTATTTTTTCAAAACCTGAATCATTGCAGAAGCTTTAAGCAGACATTCTTCGTATTCTTTTTCTGCAACAGATCCAATAGTGATAGCACTTCCAACAATGAACGAAAGGTACTTTTTTTCCTGATTATATAATATTGAACGAATCACCACATTGAAATCTGCATGGCCATTAGGAGAAATATATCCTATCGATCCTGAATAAATTCCTCGTTTAGTATTTTCTAATTCTTCAATTAATTGCATTGCTCGAATTTTCGGAGCGCCAGTCATACTTCCCATCGGAAAACTTGTAGCAATTACATCTGAAAATGCAGTGTTACTTTCAATTCTTGAAGTGATAGTCGAAACCATTTGATGCAGTTGTTGATAGGTTTTGATGCCAAATAGCTCTTGAACGGAAACACTTCCTTTCACGGCTGTCCTCGACAAATCATTGCGGACTAAATCTACTATCATTACGTTTTCTGAACGCTCTTTTGGGTCATTGAATAAATTTTGTGCAAGCTCCTTATCTTCAAAATCATTTTCACCTCTTCTGGCTGTTCCTTTAATCGGTTGAGAAATAATTTGGTTGTCCCTTTTAGCCAGATATCTTTCAGGGCTGGCGCAAATTATATATTCAGATTTATGTTTTGAAAAGACACTGAAAGGCATTGGAGAAAGGTCATTCAGCTTTTGGTAAATTGTAGGTGGATGAATAATGCATTCCTCTGAATAAAATTCCTGACAGAAGTTCATTTCATAAATATCGCCACGTTGAATGTGAGTTTTTATATCTTGAATTGATGAAATATATTTTTCTTTTGAAATTTTTTGTTGAATTGAACAAGAATAAATCTTATTGAATTCATGTAATTTGTTTTGGTTGAAAGAATTTATTTCTTCAAGCATCATTTTTATTTGTTCGAAAGAAAATTTATCAGGAAAAAAATGTACATCAATATTTTCATTTTTAATTTCAAAAACTATTTCTGGAATATAGAGACGGTGCTGAGCAAAATCTAAAAGGTCCGTATTGTTAGAGTGAAGGTCTTCTAGTTTGTTTTTTAAATCGTATGATAAATTTACAATGTGCCAGTCATTTGAACTTTCGGCTACTTTTAAATCATTAAAGACATCGTTATCTTTCTCATAGGTAAAATGGGCTCCAACAGCAAGAAGATAATCGAAATTTGAATAAAGGTCTAAAGGATTCTTGACAGAAGGATTACTATTGAAAAAAGTAAACACATCAAATTTGTTAACCCATCCAATGAGTTTTTCTACTGAAATATTTTCTAAAGAAAAGCTGACAGTTTCTCTTTTCATTATTATAGTCTCATAATATTTTTCATTGCTTCAATCCATCTGGGAGAATCGTTCAAACTTTCTACCAATTGTATTTTCTCTCCACCAGCTTTTTTGAATAATTCATCATACTCAACACTAATTTCATAAATCGTTTCCAGGCAGTCGCTCACAAAAGCAGGAGCAAAGACCAACAATCTTTTATCTCCTTTTTTAGCTCTCTCTTTTATAACCATGTCTGAGTAAGGTTTAATCCATGGATCTCGACCCAAACGTGACTGAAAACAGATCGTGTATTTTTCTTTTGGAATTCCCATTGCTTCCGCCATTTTCCGAGCAGTCTGATGACATTGTGCACGATAACAATATGCATTCTTTTCGGACAGTATATCACAACAGCCATCTTTCAGACAATGATTGAAACAATCGCCTTTGGAAATTTGCCGTTCTGGTAATCCATGAAAACTCATTAACACATGATCATAGTCGAGGTAATTATATTTTCTTCCAACCTCAACGAGCGATTTAATAAATTCCGGGTGATCACAAAAGCTATTGATAAATTCTATCTCAGGAACGATTTCCCACTTGGAAATTGTTTTCATAATTTTCTCAAGGACGCTACCAGTAGAAGCAGAAGCGTATTGAGGGAAAAGTGGAAGGACAATAATTTTTTTATAGAATTGTTTTTTAAAATGATCTAGAGCGATATCAATGGAAGGACTTTGATATCGCATTGCCATTTGAACATCATATTCTTCTCCAAGTTCTGTCGAAAGAAGTTGATGTTGTTGCTGGGAGAAATAAAGTAGTGGTGATTTTCCATCTTTCTGCCAAATCTCTTTATACAATTTTGCAGAACGAGCTGCTCTAAAAGGAACAATAATCAAATTGACAAGAATCATTCGAGCAATAGGGTTGATGTCAATCACTCGTGGATCATTCAAGAATTCACTTAAATATTTTCTAACATCACTTGTTGCCGAACTATCGGGTGTTCCAAGATTGACTATAAAGACTCCTGTTTTCATTAATATTGTTTATGCGTGAATGGCTCTGTTTTCAGTAGCAGCTAAGCAAGCTTCTTTGAAAGCTTCAGTATAAGTTGGATGAGCATGACTCATTCTGGCAATATCTTCTGCTGAAGCTCTGTATTCCATTGCGACTACAGCTTCAGCAATCATATCGGCGCATCGAGGACCAATCATGTGTACTCCTAAAATTTCATCTGTTTTTTTATCTGCTAAAACTTTTACAAATCCGTCAAGATCCATACTAGCTCTTGCTCGACCACTTGCTTTAAAAGGGAAACTGCCAACTTTATATTCTCTCTTTTGTATTTTCAATTCTTCCTCTGTAAATCCGACCGCTGCAACTTCTGGCCAAGTATATACAACACCTGGAATGAGTAAATAGTTTAGGTGAGGTTTTTGTCCAGCAATAATTTCTGCGACTAAAACGCCTTCTTCTTCTGCTTTATGAGCAAGCATAGCGCCTTGCACTACATCACCAATAGCATAAATGCCTTTCACATTCGTTTCTAAAAATTCATTGGTAGCAACTCTTCCTCTTTCGTCTAATTTAATTCCTGCTTTTTCAAGTTGAAGTCCTTCCGTAAAAGGTCTTCGGCCAACGCTTACTAAACAATAATCGCCATTCAGCTCTAATTTTTTTCCGTCTTTATCTTCAGCAGTTACACTTACTTTTTTACCTGCTGAAATCGCTCCAGTGACTTTATGATTTAAATAAAATTCGAAACCAATTTTCTGTAAACTTTTTTGCAATTCTTTTCCGAGCGAACGATCCATTGTGCCAATAATAGAGTCGGTAAATTCTACGACAGAAACTTTAGATCCCATTCTTGCATATACAGAACCCAATTCTAAACCAATTACTCCGCCTCCAATGATGATCAAATGATTTGGAATTTCTTTTAGGTTTAGAGCTTCGGTAGAGGTAATAATTCTTTTTTTGTCGATTTCAATTCCTTTTAATGAAGATGGTTTTGATCCTGTCGCAATGATTGTTTTTTTTGTATCGATAATGATTGGATCTTTACCATCACTTTTTATTCTGATCTGAGAAGTAGATTCAAAGCTACCCACACCAGTATAAACATCAATTTTATTTTTTTTCATCAAATAATTAATGCCATCGACATTTTGTTTGACTACATCATTTTTTCTTGCAATCATTTGTTGTAGATCAACTTTTAATTCACTGATTTGAATTCCATGAATTTTGAAAGTATGTGATGCATTGTAAAAATGTTCCGATGAATCAAGAAGTGCTTTAGAAGGGATGCAACCAACATTCAAACATGTTCCTCCTAACGAAGTATATTTCTCAATGATGGCGGTTTTAAGTCCAAGTTGAGCACAACGAATTGCTGCAACGTATCCTCCTGGTCCTGAACCAATAATTGTTACATCGTAAGATGCCATGGTAATTATTTAAATCGTTATTTCGGAACATTCCGAATTGAAATGAAGCGCGAAGTTAATCAGATTATAAA
Organism: Bacteroidota bacterium; assembly: GCA_031361545.1. GTDB lineage: Bacteria > Bacteroidota > Bacteroidia > AKYH767-A > 2013-40CM-41-45 > JADKIH01. The sequence continues at coordinate 1,813 of JANLRG010000103.1, read as the reverse complement.
GATAAATGAAGTGAAAAGACGTCGGTAAAAAACCTTTTATTAAAAAAGTGAAAATAAAAATTAGTTCAAAGACGCTATCAAATATTGATGAACCGAAAATTAGATGGCCAATGAAATCAATTTCGACTTATAATTCTTTTGAAGCCAAAAAAAAGTAAAAAAGTAATACTCATAAAGGCGCAAATGAACCCAATGTAATCGCCATGACGGGCATAAAATGTGACAATATCGTTTCTGTATATTGTTGCTTTCATCGCGTCTTCTTGCCACCATTCAGATTTAGACATTACATCGCCACGTTGATTGATGAAGCAACTAATGCCTGTATTGGCAGACCGAGCAACATTTTTTCTGAATTCAATTCCAAGTAATCGAGCATAGTTCATATGTTGACGATAGCCCGGTGTATCTCTCCACCAACCATCATTGGTGATCACTGCAATAAATTGAGAGGAGTCTCGAATATAACCACTCATAAAATCACCATAGATTGATTCGTAGCAAATTGCTGGAGCTACTTTCGTGCCGTCAATTGCTTTAAAACTATTGCGGTAATCTTGTGTACCTAAACTACCGGAAGTGCCGCCAAGTTCAAGGGCATATTTTTCTAAGAAGCCAAAAATTTTAGGGTAAGGCATCTTTTCTACTCCAGGAACAAGTTTACTCTTATGATAAATTTGCGTTGGCAATGCATCAGATATCATCATAGCAGAATTAAACACATCATAATACATCGGACTTCCACTCAGTTTACGAGCAGTAGGCGATCGTTCGGTTGAATCAGTATATGCTTTGAATGAAGTGAGGCCAATAATTAAATTCAAGTTTGGATAGTTGTTCAGATACCTACGAATATTTTGAACAGGTTTTGAAGTTTCTATTTTGTCTTCCCAAATTCCTTCTGGGATTGCTGTTTCAGGAGCTAATAGAAATTGAGTTGAACTGTCAATTACTGTAGAGGAAAGTCGCAGAATTGTTGTTAGCTGATCGGCGGTGCTTCCATTAAATTTTTCATTGTAGGGGTCAATATTAGGTTGGACAATGGCTACTTCCGTTGGACTTCCTTTATCGGTATGATGGTAATAAATGTACAATGAATAAATACTTGGCCCAGCTAATAAAACAAAAATAAGTCCAGACAAAAGAATAATATTAATTTTACGAAGACGAAGAAGTAAATCTCTGTACCAAAAATTCTTTGCCAATTGAAAGACGAGTAGGTTGATAAGTAAAACCCATAGTGTGCCGCCTAGAGTCCCAGTATATTCATACCATTGTATCCATTCCGGATGAGTCGAAAAAACATTTCCTAAGGTTAACCATGGCCAAGTAATTTCCCAGTTCAAGTGCAAATACTCGAATCCAATCCAGAAAAAAATTAACGAAAAATATCCAGGAACTGGACCTTGATTTTTTTTAATTCTATAAAATAAGTACCACACAACAGCCATGAAAAAACTGTTTAAGCCAATTGCAACATAACATCCAACGTCACTTGAGAAATAAATCCACCAAGTTGTTAATGCATTCCATACAAAAAGAGCGAGGTAGAAATAGCCGAATACTTTAAACCCACTTTTCTTTTTCTTGAGCCGTGAAAAAAAGTGCTCAATAAATAATAGTGGAACTAAGCCAACAAATATTAATGGTGTTAGGCCATGTTGTGGCCATGATAACCACAACAGCACTCCTGAAAGCACAGCGACAACACTTAGTAATAATGAATCTTTTATTTTCGACATATTCCGATGTGCAAGATGTGTAAAAAAGTTCAAATGCTCAATAAGTTTTGGATGAAACAATCACAAACTTG
>JANLRG010000009.1:0-1130 GCA_031361545.1 Bacteroidota bacterium | reverse complement strand
TAATCAATATTTTTGAAATATAATTTGGTCAAAAATTTCATTTTTCAAAAAAAAGACTTATTACACAACCCCTTTCAAGATGTTAGATGTTTTTATAAGAAAACCCTAACTGAGGGGGTATTTATAACTCCACCATTTATGGTAGAATAACCATAGTTAAGGCTTTAGCCGCTCACCTTTCATTATAACCAATAACCAATAACTAATGACATTTCCTTACTCCATTCACAACATCGAGACTCTCGATACACCTGCTTTGGTCGTTTCTACTGAGGGGGTAAAGCATAATATCCAAACGCTCATTGGCATGATAGGCGATGTGAAGCGGTTGCGCCCGCATGTGAAAACCCACAAGACCCAACAGGTAACGCGGCTACTCCAAGCTGTCGGGATTAATAAATTTAAGTGCGCCACGATTGCGGAAGCGGAAATGCTGGCGATGTGTCGAGTAAAAGATGTATTGCTCGCGTATCAACCCAACAGTGCCAAGCAATTGAGATGGATTGATTTGATAAAAAAATACCCCGATACGCACTTCTCTTGCTTGGTGGATAATCTTGAAATCGGCATCAGCCTTTCCAAATTAGCGACCGAACACCATTTAACACTCAACGTCTATATTGATCTGAATGTCGGCATGAACCGAACGGGCATTTTACCCGACAAAGCATTTAGGTTTTTTCATGAAATCCTATCTCTGCCGCATCTCATACTGAGGGGTATCCATGCGTACGATGGGCATATTCACACCTCTGATTTTGCTATTCGGCAAAAAGAAGCCGATGAAAGTTTTAACATAGTAGAACAACTGTTGCATCAATTAGGCAAATCCGATACAGCCATGCTGGAAATAGTGATGGGTGGCGCATCGACTTATCCGATTCATTCCAAAAGGCAGCGAGTGGTATGTAGCCCAGGGACATTTGTCTTTTGGGATAAAGGCTATCAAACGGCATTTCCTGAGCAAGGCTTTGAGCCGGCTGTGTTGGTGGCGTGTCGAGTAATCTCTTTGCCTGATGAAGGTAAAGTGTGTTTGGACGTGGGTCATAAATCCATCGCTGCTGAAAATGTATTATCTAAGCGCATTTATTTCCCACAAGCACCCGATGCACAATTTATATGGCAATCCG
>JANLRG010000893.1:0-1658 GCA_031361545.1 Bacteroidota bacterium | reverse complement strand
AAAAATAGCTGAATGGCAGCGTAAAGGCTTTCCAATTGAACACGTTCGGAGGGATAATCGAACAGGTTACAAAGCAGGAGCTTTGCGCGATGGCATGGCTACGGCAACGGGTGAATTTATTGCTATTTTTGATGCTGACTTTTTGCCCAGCTCCGATTTTTTAGAGCGAACTATTCCATTTTTTCAAGACCCCTCAGTAGGGACGGTGCAAACACGGTGGGGGCATTTGAATCAAGATGCTTCGCTGCTCACCCGTTTGCAAGCCCTGCAACTCAATATACACTTCACGATTGAACAAAAAGGGAGAGAGTACGCCAACTTTTTACGTCAATTCAACGGCACGGCAGGTGTCTGGCGAAAGGCAACTATTGAAGCCGTAGGGAATTGGCAAACTGATACGCTGATTGAAGATGTTGATTTGAGCATAAGAGCGCAATTGGCAGGCTGGCGTATTTTGATTCGAGAAGAAATTGTAACGGCTGCTGAACTGCCTTCCACGATGACTGCTTTGAAAATCCAACAATTCCGTTGGATGAAAGGCGGTTCAGAAAATGCTTTAAAACAATTACCGAAAGTGCTTCAGTCAAAACGATTGAATTTTTTATCTAAATGTCATAGTATTATTTTTTTATTAGCGAGTTCTATGTTTATCGCGGCGGCTTTGATGTCTTTTGTATCTATTGCATTGATATTTTTTATAAAAGATGGTATGTGGAATGGCTTTTGGCAGGGCTTGAGCATTTCAGCAACAGCAGTAACGATTGTTTTATCTCTGCAAATAGTGGTTGCTAATGTGCAATCCGATGTTCGATATGGCAATTTTTACATTGAATTATTGAAAATATTAGCTCTACTACCTTTATTTTTTATCATTATGAGTGGTATGGCTTTTCACAATACTGTTGGGGTAATAGAAGGCTTTATGGGTAAGAAAACCTCTTTTATGAGAACGCCAAAATTTGGTACAAACAATAATAGTGAGAATAAATATAGCCTCAAACAAATTCCTAAAATGAGCCTTATCGAAATAATATTAAGTATTAGCTTTGGCGCGTCGGCAGTTTGGGGATTTACACACCATGTGGTGCAGTTCCAAGCCTTTCATGTACTTTTAAGTATAGGTTATTTGTCTGTTGCAGGTTATTCTATTCTACCTGTTTTGAATAATGTGTTTCAACAATACAGTCAAAAATTATGGACAGAGCGTGAACAAGCCGAGCCTGTATGTGAGGTATCTTCTTACTGAGTTAATTAATTAATAAATATCTAAAAAAAACTATCATGATAACTAAAATTTCCATTCAGCCTTTGAGTTTACTACTCATTTTATTAGGGTTTTTAAGTTCACAAACCCTATTATCACAACAAATATCTTGTGATACTATTACCAATTTAAGCAATCCAAATTGCAAGGAAGCTGTATATAAAACGCCCAACGGTAAGTTTTATAAAGTAAAGTTCGTAGATGACCCTTTTGACAATGTTCAATCAGAAAATGTTTTAGCCATTTCTAATTGTCTTGACAGCACCTTTGCAGGTACAGCACGAAAGGCAGCGAAAACCTCAATTGTCAATGCTAAAATAGAAGACTTTGCCACAGTATCAGCTCTTTTAAAAGCCTTAGCAAAAGATGCGATTGTTCGGGCGAAACTGACCAG
>JANLRG010000886.1:0-1685 GCA_031361545.1 Bacteroidota bacterium | reverse complement strand
TACCTGTCATATCATAAATATACATGACACCTTTGCTGCTGAATTCCTTTACCTGAATGGTGTTGTTGGCAGGGTTTGGCGTAATCAGTAAAGTACTTTTATTTTTTTTTGCACAATCGTTGTTTATACTTATTATTTCACTGTACTTTATTGATTTGTCAGTATCCACCATCTTTAGGCGATAATAAGTATAGTTGCTCTTTGCAGCATTTAGCTGAGTCGTCTGCTCATACTTAGAATTACGACCTTTATTTTTTTGGACATTGCCCGCTTCTGAAAAACTTTTACCATCCGTACTGGCTTCTAATTGATAATAATTTAAATTAGATTCCTCGCCAGATGCCCACAAGACTTGTGCTTCGCAACCACCCAATTTTGTTGCTTTGAATAAAAGCAATTCTACAGGTAATAGAGCGGCACTTGTATAAGTCCGAGAATTCGTGTTATCATCATTAAGATTGCTATTTACAGCACCCGGCGCAACGACATTGACGTTTTCTCCAGTTGAAGGATTACTCATATCTGAATTTGAAGCTAATACATTAAGGTTTCTAATTTGAAAAGTATTAGACGATAACTGAGCAAAATTGCCGTTTAAAGTACCCGTTAATGTTTTTACTCCTGCATTATAGCTCCAAGTGAAAGGTGTACTTCCTTGAGTTTGTGCAACATCCGTAGCAACATTAAAAGTGCTATTTGCAAAATCCAAATTGGAAAATGAGATTTCAACTGTTACGAATTGACTGCTGGTAGCTGATCCAGTGTTATTTATTTGAAACTGAAAAGTTGCTGTTCCGCCTGGATAAACAACGGGAGCAGGAGATATGTCTGCTCCTAGAACACTTGGATTGGCAACTGCTAAGCACTGAACAGTGAATAAGACACTCATTAAACCAGATAAAATATATTTTAAATTAAGATATTTCATTATTATTTATTTTAATTTATTTGAAAAATTTATTTAAAAGTTGATAAAAAATTGCCTGTGCTTAGAAACTATTCTCAATTCACTTAAAAGTTTATTAAGAATAGCTTCTAAATTTTTACTCCTCATTTTGATTCTAAAATGTGTAGATTAGCAGGGTTTGATTCTGATTATCTCCACTATCGTCTATACTTTCACCGCCGGTATTATCAAGTAAAATGACCTGAACAAGTGTTGTCCCTTTTTGATTATTTGGGTTGAATGTGCTTGTGAGTCCAAATTTTGATAAACCACTCGCAGCGATTATACTATTAGTTGTCAGTATATAGAAACCTGGATTTGATGCGGCATCGAATGTCCATAGACTATTTTGTACGGCAACTCCAGATACAGTTGTAGCAGTCGGATTGAAGCTCAACGTGTATTTAGAATCCTTTGGAATATAAGCAGTCACAGCTGCAGTGGTCGGACTATTATTGAACTCAATTATAGAAACCACTACGCCAATAGATTGTGTTCCTACCAAATTAGAAGGTAATACAGAAACACTCGGTGACAGATTAGGTAGTGGTGGAGCATACCCTATTGTAAAGCTTGAAAATCCTGTATTAAACATAGCTTTAAATGTACCACCACTCGTTACAGCTGCGTAAGTTGCAGGTACGTGGATGGTATTAGAAGCGTTTGCCTGTGTGTAAGAAGCTGCATCTGTTTTGTAAATAGAAAACTCGGTTCTCAATTTACCTGTTGCTTCTTCAAG
>JANLRG010000881.1:0-1086 GCA_031361545.1 Bacteroidota bacterium | reverse complement strand
CAAAGCAATAGCCCCTTGCTTGTGTAAAAGTGTGAGTATTATGTAAAAAACGGTGTTTTATATATCTACGAGCCTATTTTACTCATTTCAGTCAAATAAGTCAATGCGAGTGCAACATGACAGGAATGATTGTCTACTGTTATGGGAGATAATGAAAAGTGGGAATCTGTGACAGAAAGTCGAATAAAAAATAATATGAATATTTGTGATTTCATGTGTTTTTTCTGTTTTGTCTGAATATAAAATCCTAATTTACATTGCCTCGAACCTCACTTGGTTGACAGCAAATCTTTTGACTTAACTTTTTAACAGAGCTTTTTTACTGAGGGGGTAATCCTTTTCCTAACTTGTTTGGTTTCTTCCTAAAGAATTGCTTTTTTTGCAATGTATTCTACTTTTAATTTTTCACTATTCATTTTTAATTTTTCACTATTTTATGCCTACACTCCACTGGATTGGTAAAGATAAAGTCATCAATCATCATCGCGATGTGCCGTTTCATGTTTTAGATGAAAAATATACCTTCCATACTGAGGGGGAGCAATCTGATAATAAAATCATTCATGGCGATAATCTGTTGGCTCTTAAATCTCTTCTACCGCAATACGAGGGCAAAATCAAGTGTATCTACATTGACCCACCTTACAACACGGGCAATGAAGGCTGGGTCTATAACGATAATGTCAATGACCCCAAAATTAAAAAATGGCTCGCTCAAATCGTTGGTAAAGAAGGGGAAGACCTCTCAAGGCATGATAAATGGCTCTGCATGATGTATCCACGCCTTAAATTGTTGCATCAATTGCTCGCCAATGATGGAGCTATTTTTATTTCTATTGATGATAATGAACAGGCGAACTTGAAACTGATTTGTGATGAGATTTTTGGTGTGAATAATTTTGTAAACAATGTTATTTGGCAAAAGAAATATAGCCCACAAAATGATGCAAAATACTTTTCAGATAATCACGATTTTATAATTTGTTATTCAAAAAATAAATCAAATTGGCAGAGAAATTTATTAGTTAGAACTGATGAGCAAAATGCTCGCTATAAAAATTTAGATAATGACAAAAGAGGTGTTTG
>JANLRG010000846.1:0-5748 GCA_031361545.1 Bacteroidota bacterium | reverse complement strand
TGAAAAATTATGTTCGAATGATTTATCAACCATTTACAGCGGAACAAATCAGTAATAAAATTGCCGAAATAGTTAGACCTGATGATATGAAGTCGGAGTTGAAAATTATTTTTCAGAAGATTGAAGATTTACATAGCGCCTGTCCAAATCACAGAGGTGATTGGTATTTTTCAGGCAACTATCCAACGCCAGGAGGAAACAGAGTGGTGAACAAAGCGTTTGTAAATTATTTCGAGGGAATAAACGAAAGAGCTTATTGATTGATTGTTCGAATCTTTATTCCGACTTGAACTGTTTTAAAAAGCGAACATCATTTTCAGAAAACAATCGTAAGTCTTTTACGTCATAACGCAACATTGCTATTCGTTCTATGCCCATTCCAAATGCGTAGCCAGTATATTTTTCGGAATCGATATTACAGTTCTTTAAAACATTTGGATCGACCATTCCACAACCCATAATTTCTAACCAGCCTGTATATTTACAAACATTACATCCTTTCCCTTTACAAATCTGGCAACTCACATCCATTTCTGCCGATGGTTCGGTGAATGGAAAATAGCTTGGTCGTAATCGGATTTTTGCATCGGCACCAAACATTTCTTGAGCGAAATATAATAAGGTTTGTTTGAGATCCGCAAACGAAACATTCTCATCGATGTAAAGTCCCTCTACTTGATGGAAGAAACAATGTGCACGAGCAGAAATTGCTTCGTTTCTATAAACTCTTCCTGGAGCAAGAATGCGAATCGGGGGTTTGTTGTTTTCCATCACTCGCACTTGGATGCTAGAAGTGTGTGTGCGTAATGCAATCGAATCGGTACTGCCCTCCTGTGAAATAAAAAAAGTGTCTTGCATGTCACGCGCCGGATGATTTTCTGGAAAATTTAATGCAGTGAAGTTATGCCAGTCGTCTTCTATTTCCGGTCCGTCGGCGATTATAAAACCTATTCGTTGAAAAATGCGGAGGATTTCATTTCGAACTAATGATAATGGATGGCGAGAACCAACAGCAATCATTTCTCCGGGCAAAGTCAAATCTAAATCGGATGGTTTGCCGATGTCACTATCTCCTTCTAAAATTTGTTGAAAAGATTCTAGTCTTGCTTCTGCTTTTACTTTCAAGCTATTCACCATTCGACCGAAATCTTTTTTTAAATCGGGAGTGATGGCTTTCATTTCATTAAATAAATCTGCTAGTATTCCTTTCTTGCCAAAATATTTAATTCGAAAAACTTCTACATCTTCTTTTGAGGATGCAGCAAATTTTTCAACTTCATCAATTAAGGTGTCTATTTTATTTTGCATTTTTTTTTATTCTTTTTTTTCTCCCGCGGACTTCCGCAGATCCCTTCGGATTGCCGCAGAAGTTGATGGAAGCAATGTTCTTCGTTTTTATATTTGAGATGATTGATCAAGAGAGTTTTTATCATCCTCAATCTTTATTTCTCAATTTATAAATCATAATCCTCAATCTTCCATTCTCCATTCTCAATTTTTTAATCTTCCATTCTCCATTCTCCATTCTCCATTTATTAATCTTCAATCTTCCATTCTCCATTCTCAATTTTTTAATCTTCCATTCTCAATTCTCAATTTATTAATCTTCAATCTTCAATTCTCAATCCTCAATTTATTTATCTTCCATTCTCAATCTTCAATCTTCTTCTCTCTCATTTAATTTGTTTCATCGTCATGTGAATATCAACAGCAGGACGATCATTCGGTCCAGTTTGTACCAAAGCGATTTTGTCAATCACATCTAAGCCAGAAACAACTTCTCCATAAACGGTATATTCTTTATCGAGCCATGGTGATCCACCATTCGTTGAATAAACTTCTTTTTGTTTAGGAGAAAGTTTAATGCCTCGTTGCAATTCTAACATCTGCAATTGCTCGTTTGAAAAAACTTGTCCTTGCACAATATAAAACTGACATCCGCTAGATGCTTTTGCGGGATTGTCTGTTCTTGCCGCACAGAGCGCACCTTTCTTATGAAAAAGTGTGTCAACAAATTCGGCTGGAATAGTATAACCAACATCTCCATTGCCCAACATCATTCCTGGCTGAGCATTTTTTGATTCTGGATCTCCACCCTGAATCATGAAATTTTTAATTATTCTGTGAAATAGTAGGCTGTCATAAAAGCCTCGGTTCACCAGTTTTAAAAAATTATCGCGGTGACCTGGCGTACAATTGTAAAGCTTGACCACCATGTCTCCCAAATCAGTAGAAATCAAAACTTGATGCTCAACAGAGTCAGTAACTGTTGGTATTGTGTCATTTTGCGCCAACAACGACGTACAAATGAGACTAAATAGTGAAAAAAGAATGCTGATTTTCTTCATTTTATTTTATTTTTGTGTGGATCTTTGATCACCGCAATATTAACCAAAATCAAATGAATTTAGAAAAGAGAAATGGACGAATTACCGCCCTTGCTTTGTTAGGAATTTTTCTGGCTTGCATAATGGCATCTTGCAAAAAAGATGGACCGACGGTCGCAGTAATAAATGTGGTCGATTCTGCTGGGAGAGCAGTTCAAGGCGCTGCGGTAACATTGTGGCAAGATACTGCAGTCAACGCTACCAATGGAGTTCAATCGAGTTTGAGAGTTACCAAAATTTCTGACGCTGCCGGAAAAGCAGAATTTAACTTTGAATTGGAAGCCTATCTAAATGCTCAAGCTATTCGCAATACCGATACCGCTCGTTCAGTTGTTCGTTTAAAGGAGCATGAAACGGTGACCGTCACTCTCTATTTATAGGAGAGAAAACACGTTTCAATTTTTAAAATATTCGATGATTGCTTCTTTCAAAAGCAAATCTTGTTCTTTCAAACTGAGAGGCGGGAGTTTTTTAATCAATTTCCAATGTGGCCAGCCATCCTGATCTAAGCCTTCTAATTCGTAATATCCAAAATGACTCATCAACCGGCAGACTGCAATATGCATCAAATCCTGTTTTTCATCCTTTGAATATTTAATTGGGCCTTTCCCTAATTCCTGAACTCCTATTAAGAATAACAAAGCTTGAACATCGGGTTCCTCTCCGTAAGTATCGGCTAACTTTGAACAAAGTTTTGTCCACTCTTCTTTTAAGTTTTGTAAATCAATAGCATCCATTTGTTACAAAGGTATTCAGAATTTTGTGGGATTGCTACCTTTGCGACCCAAGAATTCAGATTAAAGTGACTCGCTCCAAAATTCAGTTTTTGCTTCTTTTATTTTTTCTCTGCTTAGCAGGCGGAATGAAAGCGCAACAAAAAACTGGAAAGCCTGTCGACATTGTTATTTGTATGGATTTAAGCTCCAGTTCAAATGGCTTGATCGATCATTTGAGAAATCACATCTGGGATTACTGGTACACCTTGAGCAATTGTCAGCCTGCCCCCAATTATAGAATCGGAATTGTGGCTTATGCACGTTTCAGTTACGGCAAGCAAAATGGTTATAGTCGGGTTGTGTATGATTTGGGAACAGATTTTGAAAAAATGAGTTCTCTGCTTTTTAAAATTCCTTCCCGAATAGAAAAAGGCGATCAATATGTTGGAGCAGCATTGAATACCTGCTTAAAAAAAATTTCATGGTCGAAAGATCCCGATGCAAAAAAAATTATTTTCCTCGTTGGCAACGGAGACGTAACAACAGGTGAAACGGATATCGATGTAGTTGTAGATAAAATAGTGGCGAATAAAATTATTGTTAATACTGTTTACTGTACAGTTCCGGGTGAGAAAAAAGCAATCAAAGGTTGGGAAAGAATAGCTATGAAGGGAAGAGGTAAAATGTCAACGATGGCAATCAAAAATAAATATTTTGATAGGCTAAATGGCTTTGACATGCTTCGTTTCAGAGCACTCAATAAAAAGTTTAATAGTACCTATCTCCCATTTGGTTTAGAAGGAAGAGCTCGTCAGAGAAGAATGATTGATGAAGATAATCATGCTTACATTACCAATACAGAAGGATTTCGTTTTAGAATTTTGTATAAAATCTCCGACGATTATCAGAAAAAAAATAATGCTTGGGATCTAGTAGATTTGTATTCTAAAAATCCGGTAGATTTTATGAAAGTAGATCGCAAGACAATGAATGATAGTTGTCGAAAAATGACCAACGACCAGTTGAAAGCGTATATTATTTTTAAAAAGTACGAACGAAAAAAATTAGCAGCTATGATGGCTGAAATGATTATTAATAAAGAGTTGAAAGATAAAGAAGAGGGGCAAGTGGTAATGAAGTCAATGGCTACATTGGATATTGTTAGTCTTCAAATTATTCATGATCTTCTCAAAGAAGAATCGTGCGAGTGTCCTAAAAGATAAAAAATGTCAAGTTGGAATAAATGGATTTTTGGTAGTCTGGGATGGGCTTTAGGTGGACCCATCGGAGCAATAGTCGGATTTGCTTTGGGAGCAGTTTCTGAAGATGCAACTATTGCTGTTCAAACATCCAGTTCAAATCACCCACCTGGTTATTTACCAAATGATTTCAGTGCAGCATTACTGGTGCTTTGTGCAGCAGTGATGAAAGCAGATCAAAAAGTAATGAAGTCGGAATTAGAATATGTCCGCAATTTTTTCTCTCGTCAATTTGGAGAAGCACACACTCAAGAGAGAATGGTTTTCTTTAGAGAAGTATTGAAACAAGACATTCAACTGGGAGCAGTCTGCCAACAGATTCGTCAGTTTGTTGATCCACCTTCTCGTTTGCAACTGATTCATTTACTTTTTGGAATTGCGGCCTCTGATGGCGCAGTTGGACAAGAAGAGTTAACGGTGATTGGTCAAATTAGTCAGCTGATTGGAGTCGGGCAAGCAGATTTCAATAGTATAAAAGCGATGTTTGTGGTTGAAGTTGATTCTTCTTATAAGATTTTAGAAATAGAAAAATCTGCCAGCGACGACGAAGTAAAAAAAGCCTTTAGAAAAATGGCTGTGAAATATCATCCCGATAAAGTTCATCACTTGGGACCAGAATATCAAAAAGACGCCCAAGAAAAATTCAAAAAAATTAACGAAGCCTACGAACGAATCAAAAAAGAAAGAGGAATCAATTAGGTCATAGATTATAGGTCACAAGTCAGAAAGTTTTTAAGTTATCATTCAGAATTAAAGTTTTAAATTTATTATTTCTGACCTCTGACCACATTCCCCTCAACTCTCAAAAAATGCACCCAATCGACATCGTCTTTCTTGTTTTATTAGCCTTCGGTTCTATTCGTGGTTTCATGAAAGGATTTATTTATGAAGTTGCCATGTTGGGAGCCTTGGTTGTATGTTATTTTTTAGGATTCAAGATGGCGGCTTATGTTGCCACTTTTTTATTTAAATCGTTCGGTGGTTCGCCACAAGTTTTACATTTTGTTTCTTATTCAATTGTTTGGATTGGTGTTAGTATAGCCGCATGGTTTTTAGCGAAACTTTTTGAAGGACTTGTAAAAGTAGTTGCGTTGGGAGTGTTTAATAAAATAGCGGGCGGAATTTTAGGCATGTTAAAATATGCTTTTCTTATCGGCTTGTTTTTATATTTTTTTAATAAGGCCGATCAACATTTCAAGTGGATGACCGCCGATAAAAAAGCAGAATCAATTTTTTATTATCCATTATTAAGAATTGGGCAAATTGTTTTTTCTTAATTTGAAAATATTTAATTTTACTTTGAAATTACTTTTATTTATTAACCAAAACTTATTTTTTTATTCTCAATTTGTTCCATTCTCCATTCTCCATTCTCCATTCTCCATT
>JANLRG010000831.1:0-1123 GCA_031361545.1 Bacteroidota bacterium | reverse complement strand
GCATCTTTATACATATCGAGGTAGGTATTGATGTATTTTTTAACAGCTTCTTTATCCAATTTATCCACTTCCAAGCCCGTTGCTTCGGGCGATGCAGGGTGATTTTGGCGACCTGTGAGCGAATACCCAAATCTTAAAACCATCCAATTACCTGCGGGTGCTGTCCATTCCAACGTTCCATCTGGTTTCATTTTTGAAGTCAAATCAAGAGACCCCTCAGTATTTAGGGCATCTGCGTTCTGTGGCAGAAACGTTTTAGTCTCCTCTTTCCACGGCGTAAAACCTGCTTTGTCTTCAAATTGGTCAATACGGTCAGTTGTATGCAAGACAAATTCAGCGACATCCACGCCATCCGATTTTTTACCTACTGGGTCACCACCCGACATTGCCGCAAAAGGATTGAACGGTGGCGGCAATGTTTTATAAGCTATTCGCCAATATTTAGCCGTTGTTGGCGGAAAACTAACGGTATTTTGAGGCACGATACTCCCTGAAAACGGCGCAATTTCTTTGAAATTCACACCATCATCACTCACTTTCAAAGTTCTGTTAAGGGGTCCGCCGTCAAAATCTTCCATACCAGAGTGAATAGCACCCACAATTGAGGCGGCTTTAAACGTTTGTGGCGTGTCAAATTCGTATTGAACCCACATATCTTCACCGACGGCTTGAGGTGGCAAAGCAGATGTTTTAGTGATGTCGCCATCTGTCAAATCTTGCACATTAAAACTGCCACCGCTTGAACTTACTTTGGGTTTCAAATCGGCAAAAACAACATCATTTTGCAATAATTTGTAGGCGATAACCAAAGCATCTGCATAAAAAGTGGGTCTTGTACCTACAAATCCTCCTAAAAGACCGCCACTAAATGGGCTACTTTGAAACTTACCGATGCCATCATAAGGCTGTGGCAATTTGCCATTGAAGACTTTACCGCCCATTACGCGGGTTTCAGTCCACACATATTTTTTCATAGCATCTTTAGGTTCAACCCAAGTGCCACCCGTTACACTCCAACCTGGCGAACCAGCAATCGCCATTTCAAGCCCATTTTTATCCGCCAATTCTGTTGCGAATTTGAAAGCGTCTTTCCATTCGGGCGTCATAAACACCAATTTTTTCG
>JANLRG010000769.1:0-1981 GCA_031361545.1 Bacteroidota bacterium | reverse complement strand
TTTGATAAAGCTAAGAACTCTTAATTTGCTACCTAAATAATGAATTGTTCTAAAAGCCGTTGGCAAATCATTTATTATTGAGTCAAATTCAATACATTTTTGTTTTGTCATAGTTGCTTAAATTTCAACTAAATATTGTTTGAAAACTGATTTATCCAAAATATCCTTAATTTCATGGGCAGTGGATACTATCCTTTTCATTCTATCAGACCTACCTTGCCAATGATTATCCATCCAATTCTTAATCTCAAAATACAATGAATGATTGGGCATGAAAAGGTTATAAAGAAACATTCTGGTCGTTAATCGAATAAATAAACCAATCGGCTTTCCTTCTGTTGGATAATCTAAACCACTTGCCGCATCCAATTCAAAGCGATAGTTTTGACTTTTTACTGAAACACTTTGTCTTATCTCAGTCGGTGCAAGAGAGCCATCTTCGTTTAAATACCTCAACAAAATTCTTTGATTATTGTTACCTGGTGTCGCTCCGAAGAAATTGCTAAAAGTATCTTTATCAAAGTTAGCTTGTTTCCAACGGTCTCCACTTTGAGGTATTTCCGCTAAAAGAACTTCATTGTCGGCGTAGTACTGCCAGCCCTCTTCAATTGCGACAACTTCCTCATCAATCGTTGTTACTTCCGTAATGATGTTATCTTCTGTACTTTCTTTAGGTGGTTTATCTACTTTTTTTCTAACTATTAGTGATGTTTGTAACTTTCTGATGTACTCGTTTTCTTTTGCTTTATTGATGACGAGTTCGTCATCAATTTCTTTGAGATTATTTTTGGACTCATGTAACCAACTAAGCCAGTCGGCTTCAATCCGTCCAATTTCTTCTTTGTTCATGTCAATTAAACCAAAAATCTCTCTGTTTCTTCTCAAACCTCCTATCGTCAAATTACCAGAACCAACGATTAATGAACCACCGCCTTGTTCGTTTTTAAAATAGCTGATTTTGGGATGAAAAAGTGTATTTGGGTTAGTATGGAAAAATGCTTTGATATCAAGGTTTGGCCTTACTTCTTTGATTTTATTCAATGCTTCCAAACATGCCAAATTGGTTATGCTGTCAATACCTACAATGATTGAATATTTGCCTCGTTCAAGCAAGGCATCAAACTCTTTATCTTTAAAAAGAATGTCCACACCACTTTTACTCGCAAAAGCATAAGCACCACAACCCACAATTGATGAAGCACAGGATTTTATTAAAGCTTCGTGAAGCGTGTAAGATTGAGAAAAGTATGGGTCTTGTATATATAACATATAATTTATAGACTCTATTCTTTTAAATTGATGAATTTAATTTCAGAAACAAAGGTAGCTTTTTTTGAAGAAATATAAATGACCATTAAATTCAATTTATCGGCTGCACCGTGTAGGTTTCTTGTTTCCGATTCAGGAAAAACGAGCATAAATAACAAAAAAGGGTAAATCGATGGGAATCAAGTTTGTGAGAGTGTTTGTCATGGTTAATATATTAAAGACTTAAAATAGGGAATATATTTACATAAAGTAAGCTATTTATGCATCAATACAGAGTGTATTGTCCTGTGAGGAAAGCAAGTTAGGGTTGCAGTAAAACAAGATAGGCTTATGCGGTGCTTTGCCGTATTGGGTGATACCCTGCTTCAGTTTTTGAAATTGAGACTTGTAATATTGTAGAGTTTCGTTGAGGAACATATATACAGGTATTTGTTTTTCAGATGAGTCATTGTGTTGATTCAATCAAAAGCGAATTTAGGGTTTTCTCTTGTTGTTTTATGCTTTTATAGACAAATTAACTTTAAAATCTTGAAAATTAGACCCCCTCAGTATTTTCTCCATACACATTCCTAAAGCATTGGTTTATTTATAATCCTCAGGATTTGACTTGAAACCTCAGGATTTGACTTGAAACCCCAAGATTTGGCTTGAAACCTCAGGTTTTGACTTGAAACCTCAGGTTTTGGCTTGAATCCTCAGGATTTGACTTGAA
>JANLRG010000735.1:0-7751 GCA_031361545.1 Bacteroidota bacterium | reverse complement strand
TCTGATATTTTTCTATCAATCATCCCAATTATCGATGATATGGATCGTGCAATAAAATCGATTGAAAAAAGTACTGATGTGAATGCAATTAAAGAAGGAATACAACTAATTTATTCCAAACTAAAAGCCACCACAGAAAGTAAAGGATTAAAACCAATGAATGCAATTGGAAAAGTTTTTGACGTTGACTTGCATGATGCTATCACAAATGTTCCAGCACCAATAGAAGATTTAAAAGGGAAAGTAATTGATGAAGTTGAAAAAGGTTATTTCCTAAATGATAAAGTAATTCGACACGCTAAGGTGATAGTTGGAAATTAATTGAGTGAATATATACTATGTCTAAGAGAGATTACTACGAAATACTTGGAGTCAAAAAAGACTCAGCAGATGGTGAAATAAAAAAAGCATATCGACAGATGGCTTTGAAATTTCATCCTGATAAAAATCCGGGAAATAAGGAAGCTGAAGAACATTTTAAAGAAGCTGCTGAAGCTTATGAGATTTTAAGCAATCCAGAAAAGCGTCAACGTTATAATCAATTTGGTCATAAAGGTGTTAACAGTGGTGGAGGACAAGGTGGAATGAATATGGAAGATATCTTCTCTCATTTTGGAGATATCTTCGGCGATGGAAGCCCGTTCGAAAGTTTTTTTGGCGGTGGCAGTAGCAGTAGAGGTGGACGAAGAGTAAATCGTGGAACTAATCTGAGAATAAAAGTTAGTTTAACTCTCGAAGAAATTGCCAATGGCGTTGAGAAAAAAATTAAAGTAAATAAATTTATTTCTTGTACTTCTTGTAAAGGATCAGGGGCACAAGATGGTGGCGCGTTTCACAAATGTTCGAGTTGTGCAGGAACAGGTCAGGTACACAGAGTGACAAACACTTTTATTGGTCAAATGCGTACCACAACAACTTGTCCAACATGTAATGGGGAAGGCCAAACAATCCAACACAAGTGTAAGTCTTGTCATGGAAATGGATTACAACATGGAGAGGAAGTAATTTCTATTAATATTCCCGCAGGTGTTGGTGAAGGGATGCAGCTGACTGTTAGTGGAAAAGGAAATGCTGCGGAACGTGGCGGCATTTCAGGTGATTTATTTATTGTTATTGAAGAAATTAAACATGAGCATTTACAGCGTGATGGAAATAATTTGCTGTATGATTTATATATTAATTTTGCCGACGCCTCTTTAGGATTAAATACGGAAATTCCAATCGTTGATGGAAAGGCCAAAATTAAAATCGATCCTGGAACGCATGCTGGAAAAGTATTACGATTGAAAGGAAAAGGATTGCCAAGTGTAAATGGTTACGGAAAAGGAGATTTATTAATCAACATTAATGTTTGGACTCCGCAGAATATTACCAACGAGGAGAAGAAATTATTAGAGCAGTTGAGGAATTCACCCAATTTCAAACCAAATCCTGGGAAAGGCGACAAAACTTTCTATGAAAAAATGAAGGAATTCTTCAATTAGTTAATGCATACTAATTCAGTTCGCACTCAAATTGGTGATAAAAAAATAAACCTTGGCCTAGTAATTAGCCGAGGTTTTTTACTTTTACCTAACACTAATTCTACCTATGAATATTCTTGAAATTGAAAATGTAACGAAGAATTATGCTAGCCATAGAGCTTTAGACAATATTTCCCTGAGCATACCTAGTCAATGTGTTTACGGATTGCTTGGACCTAACGGTGCGGGTAAAACATCTCTCATTAGAATCATTACTCAAATTACAGCCCCCGATAGTGGAAGAGTTTTGTTTAAAGGGAAACCTTTATCAGAAAATGATGCTCTCGCAATGGGATATCTTCCGGAGGAACGCGGACTCTATCGTAAAATGGAAGTCGGTGAGCAGGCATTGTATTTAGCTCGTCTAAAAGGGTTGTCTCGTCAAGAAGCAATGAAACGTTTGAAATATTGGTTCGAGAAATTTGAAATCCAATCATGGTGGAAGAAAAAGGTCGAAGAGCTATCAAAAGGAATGGCTCAAAAGGTTCAATTCATTACTACTATTTTACATGAACCAGAATTTTTAATTCTTGATGAACCCTTTACTGGTTTTGATCCTATCAATGCAGAAATGGTAAAAAATGAGTTACTCGAACTCAGAAAAAAAGGGGCGACTATCGTTCTCTCAACACACAGAATGGAAAGTGTAGAAGAGCTCTGCAATAATATCGCTCTAATAAATAACTCCCATGTCATTTTAGATGGACTTGTAAAAGAAATAAGAAAACAATTTAGAACTCAAACATTCGAAATTCAATTCATAGGGAATAGAATTGGTTTTACTCACGCTCTTTGGACAGGATTTGAATTGATGGATCTTCAAGAAGATGTTGATTTTAACACTGCAACTGTGAAGGTAATTGGCAATCATTCTGTGAATGATTTGTTGTCTGTTCTTATTCCGAATGTCCAAATTCTTGGATTGAGAGAAGTTATCCCTAGTATGAATGATATTTTCATTCGTAAAATAAATGAATCAAAAAATTAAACATTGACATGAACAAAATTTTATTAGTAATTCAAAGAGAATATTTAACTCGTGTTAAGAAAAAAACATTTTTAATAATGACTGTCCTCGGTCCTTTGTTAATGAGTGGTATTTTTATTTCTGTTTTCTTATTAGATAAAGTTGATACCGAAACAAAAAAAATTGCAGTGATTGATCACACTGGAATGTTTGTGAATAAATTCAAAAATAGCGATCGTGTAAAGTTCGATTATATTTTTGAATCTTTAAATAAAGCACGAAAGGAAAGTAAAGCGGAGGGTTATTTTGGAATATTAGATATCCCTGCTACAGAAAACATAAGTACTTTAGAAAAGTCAGTAATTTTGTATTCAGAATCAACTCCAGGAATTGATGTTATTTCAAAAGTGAAATATACTTTGGAAAAAGAAATCAACACGCAAAAATATATCGCAGCCGGAATTGATGAGACGAAACTTTCACAAATAAAGACGGATGTTGATGTTCAAACTAGAGATCTTGAGAATAAAGAAACTAACACTCCTGTTACAACTGGTATTGGTTTTGCGGCAGGATTATTAATTTATTTATTCATTTTTATTTATGGAGCAATGGTAATGCGAGGTGTTTTAGAAGAGAAAACAAGTCGTATTGTTGAAGTAATTATATCATCTGTAAAACCTTTTCAGTTGATGATGGGAAAGATTATTGGAGTCGCTTTAGTTGGCCTTACTCAGTTTTTATTATGGGTAATTTTAACAACAACAATTATATTTACTCTTACTACTTCCTTGATGTCGGGGAAAAGCGATCAGGAAAAAATGAATATGGTGATCAAATCGAAACCAGGAATGGAATATGCTATCCAGCAAAATGATCAGACGAGTCAGCTCAAAGGTGAAAACATGGCAAAGCTTTCAACGATTATGGATGGAATCAATTTTCCTCTTCTGATTGGAATGTTTATTTTCTATTTTCTTGGCGGATACTTATTATATAGTGCTTTGTTTGCTGCAATTGGTGCAGCAGTTGATTCGGAAACAGATACACAGCAATTTATGTTGCCTGTCACAATCCCACTCATCATTGCTTATATAGCAGCAGCAACTGTAATCAATAATCCACAAGGGAATGTCGCCTTTTGGTTTTCAATTATACCGTTTACTTCACCTGTAGTCATGATGGTGAGAATACCATTTGGCGTTCCTATTACAGATATAATTTTATCAATGGTGTTATTAGTTGGTGGGTTTATTTTTACTACTTGGTTAGCATCAAAAATATATCGTGTCGGAATTCTGATGTATGGCAAAAAAGTTTCTTACAGAGAACTTTGGAAATGGATCCGTTTTCATAATTAACTTTAAATATTTAATACGCAACTTTGAAAATAGCAATCCTTGATTTAGGAACGAACACTTTTCATTTACTAATTGTCTCTGTGAATAAGAAAGGGGAATGGAAAAAAATATTTAAATCCAAATCAGTTGTAAAATTAGGCGAAGGATCTGATAACCTAAAAATAATTTCTGAAAAAGCTTACCACCGAGGTTTAAAAGCACTGGTTCGCTACAAGAAAATAATTGACAAGTATAACACGAAAAAAGTATTTGCTTTTGCAACGTCCGCTATTCGAAGTTCAGATAATGGAATTGACTTTGTGAATGATGTTTTAAAGCAAACTGAAATTCAAATTGAAATAATTTCAGGAGATAAAGAAGCGGAGCTAATTTATTATGGTGTTAAGCAATGTGTGGATTTGTCGAAAGGCAAGTCACTCATTATGGATATCGGCGGAGGTAGCACAGAATTTATAATAGCAGACTCACATGAAATTTATTGGAAGCATAGCTACAATATCGGCGCCGCTAGGCTACTCCAAATGTTTGAACCTTCCAATCCTATAACTGAGTACGAACTGAAAGCAATACAATCTTTTTTGCTGAAAGAATTGAAGCCTTTGATTCAAGCGGTGCATCTACATAAACCTGAAAAGTTAATTGGTTCGTCTGGATCGTTTGATACTTTTGCTGAAATGATTGGTTATTTGTTTTATAAAAAAAATATTATCAAAGGAGTGAAAACCTATGATTTTGATTTTGATGAATACAAGAAATTATATGATAAAATATTGTGTTCTACTGATCAACAAAGAAAGAAAATGAAGGGGCTTGTAAGAATGAGAGTAGATATGATTGTGATGGCGGCCATTTGCACTACTTTCGTTTTGGAAAAAACTAAAATTTACCAATTGAGTTTATCTAAATTTGCTTTAAAAGAAGGCGCACTTTATGTTGTAAACGAAAGTATGAAATGAACAATGATCTATAAATTGTAATTGGCTCAATAAAAATAATAATAATGGCTCGAATATTAATAATTGATGATGAAAAAGCAATTTGTAATACACTCAAAGAAATTCTTGTTTATGAAAAGTATGAAGTGGAAATTGCCAACGATGGTGCAGAAGGAATTAGAAAAGTCGAATCTGGAAATTTTGATTTAGTATTGTCCGATATAAAAATGCCAAAAATGGATGGCATTGAAGTGCTTTTACGATTACAAGAACTTAACCCAGATCTTCCAGTAGTAATGATTAGCGGTCATGGTACAATTGATACTGCAGTTGATGCCCTAAAAAAAGGAGCTTATGATTATATTTCTAAACCCCCAGATTTAAATAGATTACTTGTCACTGTTCGAAATGCACTTGATAAATCTTCATTGATTATTGAAACCAAAACGTTAAAGAAAAAAATATTCAAGACACGCGATATGGTTGGAGACTCAGCTTCTCTTGTCGAAATAAAAAAAATTATTGAAAAGGTTGCTCCAACCGAAGCGCGAGTGTTGATAACTGGCGGAAACGGTACGGGTAAAGAACTTGTGGCACGATGGATTCACGAGAAAAGTAATCGTACGAATGGTCCTTTAGTTGAAGTTAACTGCGCAGCAATTCCGTCTGAACTTATCGAAAGCGAATTATTTGGTCATGAAAAAGGTGCCTTTACATCTGCAATTAAACAAAGGATTGGAAAATTTGAGCAAGCTTCAGGTGGAACTTTATTTCTTGATGAAATTGGTGACATGAGTTTGTCCGCTCAATCTAAAGTACTTCGTGCCCTACAAGAAAATAAAATTACTAGAGTCGGGGGAGAGAAAGAAATTAGTGTCAGTCCTAGAGTCGTCGCTGCTACAAACCGCGACTTGAAAGTAGAAATAGAAAAAGGAAATTTCCGTGAAGATTTATTCCATCGGTTATCCGTTATCTTAATTCATGTGCCTTCTTTGAATGATAGAAAAGATGACATTCCACTTTTAGCAAACAATTTTCTAAATGAGATTTGTGAGGATTATGGAATTCCCATTAAAACAATTTCGGAAGATGCCATTAAACATTTACAGAAAATTAATTGGACAGGTAATATCAGAGAACTAAGAAATGTTATTGAACGTTTAGTTATATTATCTGATTCAAAAATTACTGAAAAGGATGTTGTTCAATTTGTGAGTAAATAATTATTACGATGAAAACATATAAAACTATTAAAAGGTACAATCAGAATTTTAAAAATTTTAACTTTTCGGATTTATCACCGGTTGCTGATAATGAATACCTCGAAATGATAATTGAATTTGATTCGGAAGGGAAGGTTCTTTCTGAAATGAAGTATCAACCAAATGGCGAATTGGAAGAAGAAAATAATTATAAATATGATGTTAATGGGAAATTGATTGAACATCACTTTTATTATGTGCTGGATGATGCACGAGAAACTGTAGTGATGACTCGCAATGAAAAAGGGAAATTAATATCTGAAGTTAAATTTTATGGAACTGACTCAGGAGCTAGAATTGAATTTGAATATGACAAGGATGATAGAGTTATTGGGATATTGAATTATGATGATGACAGTGATTTTGTTTCTAAAGAAACAATTGTATATAATGAAAAGGGTAAAGTAATTGGTAGAAGTACGAATGGACTTGATGGAAAAATTGTTTCAGATTTTAAATTTAATTATAAATCAGAAACAGAGATTGAAGAATTAAGTTATGACGCAGATGGAAAATTAATTTCAACTACTACTACAATCTTCGATGACAAAGGGCGAGAACTGTCTAATATTGAAAAAAATGTTCAAGGAAAACTTATCACTTCACTTCAGAATACTTACGACGACCGTGGCAATGTAATTGAAAAGTTATATAAAGATTTTTATAATAAAATGGTGAAAAACCAATATGATGAACTGGATCGCTTAATTGTACAGGAAATCTTCGATACCACAGGAATGGTTGTCAAAAGAAATTCTTTTGAATATGATGAGGAGGGAAATGTTAGTAACGAGCATTCCTTCGAAATGGACTCAAATAGAGGTGGGCGTGATAAACATTTTGGAACCCGATATGAATACATTTCATAGGTGTGATTTAATTGGAATTAATTTGTTATCACCTTTACAGCTGTAGAATCATTAATCCATAATTTATATTTTAACAATCTTAATCCAGAGTCTGAAAAACCTGCAGGATGTTCCGATTTATTTTTTTCGGTTAGAAAATATTCTTCTTGAGCAATATTCGGGTTTAGCGATATGTTGTAATACCTTTTAAAGTATAAATGTAAACTCCAATTTGAATATAACGAAGGGTCCAGTGAGATAATTTTTATGTCAGATAAGTTTTCTCCAGCTAAATGGATATCATGGAGCATGATCTGATCTCTTTTTGCTTTCCCAAAATTTTCTATTGTTAAGAATATAGTCAGTGTAATTATTAATATGGAAATTCCGTGAATTGATTTTATTTTATTAATGGATGAATATTTTTCAAAGAGTCCTTTCAAATGATTGATTACAAGTAAGGATAATGATAGAGCGAAAAGAGGGTAAACGGGTACCAAATAAAATCTTCTCTGTTCAGCAGTAAGAAGCAGTGGTAAAGTTCCAGCTACGGCCAGTAATAAAAAAACGTAAGCCAATGATTTGTAGTGTTGACTATCGTGAATCTTATTTTTTCTTGCGGCAAATATAATTAAGCAAGTTATTATAATTGGAATTAGTTCTTCCAACGCCAATCTAAACAAGAGATAAAAGTGAGTGGTTGTGGTTGCTGAATATGGATTACTGAATGTATTAACAATCCGTACTCTATAATAATTTTCAAAATATTCAAGTGCCGGACTGTATTGAAACAGTAGTGTTATTAATCCTGCGAATAAACTGAATAGAAGTAAAGTTTGTACAATTGATTCTTTA
>JANLRG010000726.1:0-1068 GCA_031361545.1 Bacteroidota bacterium | reverse complement strand
GAAAGCCTAATACTATATCAGTTTTCAATATGCCGTTTTTTATTAATTCCTCCCCTACTAACATGTCGGTATTGTTAACTAATATCCACACTCTTCCATTGGGTTTAATATCAAAATGGAATAAAACAGAATAGATAAAATGGTCTTTTGAGTCCCAACCAGTCATCACCAATTGAAAATGATTATTTTCATTATCTACGATAACTTGATATTCAATTTTAGGCATTGTTGGCACAAGTACATTAGCTTGTGATTGTAAAAATTTTTTTATTATAGACTGATATTTTGTTATTTTATCCATGATTCGATATTATGGTTTAATTTATTAAAAATCAGTATTTTAAGATTGTATTTTTGGCATACAAATAAAATATCATCATCATTTTCAAAACGTAGAGCATAAACCTCATCGCTAATTGCTAAAAATAATTGTCTATCAGGTTCTTGTCGGGCTAAAAAGGTTTCGTAAACGAGATATTGACCCAAAACCGTATAGAATTCATATATAAAAGATTCTTTTAAAAACGATTTAACTTCAACCGCAATTTTATTGCGTCCTTTTTGAGCTGCTATTATCGGGTCTGCTCCAATATCAATTTCTAACACTCTTTTAGATAAAACCAAACGATATGGATCTTGCGTAATAGCCCAATTATCTTTAGTTAAACTTTCAACAACTGCCTTGTGAAAAAAGTCTTTCGCCATAGTATTCTCACTTAATTTATATACAAAATAAGGGCATTTAAACTATAAATTCAACAAAATTTACCCTTTATACTGAGGGGGTGTCCGAAATATACTTCTGAAAAATTTTATACACTTTTTCAGGAATGGACTTATCATCAAATTTTAAGGTGACATATTTCGGACCTTTTTTCATTTTAATTTCATAAGAAAAAGCGTCGCGCATGGGCATACCGCGTTCAGGGCTGTCCGCCTCGTCTTCCGTTTTTGATTTAGGCGGATTGGTCATAATGTCGCTGATAATATCGCGTTCAGCATCAGATAATTTATCCAAATCCAAATCCGCATTAGACGATAAGCCCATGAATCCGCCTTCTTTTTTTA
>JANLRG010000715.1:0-1054 GCA_031361545.1 Bacteroidota bacterium | reverse complement strand
GCTGACTCGAACCGTTTTGAATGGTTGGAATATGGATTTCAGTACAGGTTATGGAAAAAATGCGGTGGATAGATTTGCCAGTCATACGACTAATACATCTTTGGGCAGTGTTTCTCCTACTGAATTTTTTGTCGGAACCAGTGCTTTTGGTCAAAGTACAACAGAAGCCAATTTATCGAGGGATTATCCAGATTTATGGAATATGAAGGCATTGAATTTTGCATTTGGCGGTCAATTTCGCATGGATAATTATCAATTACTGAGGGGTGATGTCAATTCTTACACAGTGGGGCCTTTTGCCACTTCACAAGGTAAAACACCAGGTCCTAATGGCATTGGTGCTGTTTCCCCACTCGATGAAGCCAATGAAACCCGTTCTAATGCGGGCATTTATACCGATGTCGAGGCAGATATTACGGATAAGTTTTTAGTCGCAGGAGCTTTGCGTTTTGAAAATTACAGCGATTTTGGCAGCAATTTATCGGGTAAAATTGCGTCAAGATTCAATTTTACAAAAAATATTGCCTTGCGTGGCTCTATCAACAAAGGTTTTCGTGCACCCAGTTTGCAACAGACTTTTTTGAGTTCTACCGCAACATTGGTGCAGGCGGGGCAAATTCGTTACTCAAAACAATTCCGCAGTAATGACTTACTGCTTGATACACTTGGTATTCAAAATCCTAAACCTGAAATAGCATGGAATTATAATCTTGGATTAACCGCAAAACTTGGAGAGAAGTTTTTATTGACCGCTGATGCTTATTTGATAAATATCACCGATAAAATCGTTATTTCTGAGGCTTTGACGGTGAATAATATCACTGTTTTAAGAACAAAATTGGCAGGCACAGGGATTCAACAAATATCGTTTTTTACGAATCATATTAGTACAAAAACAAGGGGTATAGATTTAGTGAGTTCGTATAAAATATGGGTAGGCGATAAAGGTGCGCTAAATCTCAGTTTAGGAGCGACTTTTAATGAAACAAAAGTAAAAGAAATAAAGAAAACGCCTGATGAACTGCAAACGGGAACAACGGCTAAAATTGCCATT
>JANLRG010000696.1:0-1461 GCA_031361545.1 Bacteroidota bacterium | reverse complement strand
CGGCAAATCGCCATTGAGCGCATTTTTGAGGTCATCTATAACGTTTTCACTCAATTTGATCCCCGTTACTGAGGGGTAGTGTTGGCTGATATAATCGAGGCGATTTTGATTCATGTCCAATACCAATACCTTTGCTGCTTTCAGCAAAGCCATAGCGATTGTTCCAATGCCAATCGGACCTGCGCCAATAATTAGTACACTATCCGTCGGTTGAATATCGGCGCGTTCAACAGCGTGACTACCGATTGCTAAGGGTTCAATCATAGCAATTTGGTCGAGTGTCAACTCGTTCGTCGCATAGACTAAATGGGCGGGGTAGGTGATAAATTCTTGCATTGCCCCGTCCTCATGCACGCCCAAAAGCTTCAAACCACTGCCGCAATTCGTTTTGCCACGTCTCACGGCTTGGTCTTCAATTTCGTTGCGATAAGGCATGACTGCACATAAGTCACCTACTTTCAAATGGGTAACGTTTTCCCCAATTTTGACCACTTCGGCAGCAATTTCATGTCCTAAAATGCGTGGATAAGTGAAAAACGGTTGCTTGCCGTTGTAGGCGTGTAGGTCAGTGCCGCAGACACCGAGCCGCCGCATTTTCAACAAGACCTCGTGCGCCTCGATATACTGAGGGGTGTCTTTTTCAATTTTTTTGAGAACACCGGGTGTTTCTAAAACAATAGCTTGCATATTAAAGAAAATGATGAATTATAAATGATGAATTATAAATTTGTAAAATGTTGATTATCAAAGCATTAGTAAAGAAAAATTTAATATATTCTTGTGTTACAAATTATAAAAATTAACAGCGTTGCCACCAAAAACTTGTGTCTGTTCAGAGGCACTGAATTGTGAAAAATAGTTTTTAACAAGCTCAAATTGCGCTTCATAAGTCGCTGCCAATGTGCAAACGGGCCAGTCCGAGCCATACATGATGCGGTCTATACCAAACAGTTCAACGATGCGGTCTATATAAGGTGTAAAATCGGATGGCTGCCAGTTTTGCCAATCGGCTTCTGTCACCATGCCCGATATTTTGCACGACACATTAGGATGTGCAGCCACGGCTTTCAAGGCGGTGGACCATTCCTCCCTATTTTCACCCGTTTTGATAAAGGGTTTAGCGATATGGTCTATCACAAACGGTTGTTCGGGAAAAGCCGACACTAATTCGAGCGTATTGGGCAAATGTTTAGGAAAAATGAGTATATCGCAGGTGTAGTCATATTGTTTTAACAACGAAATGCCTCTTAAAAAAGCAGGACGCAGCATAAAATCAATATCGGTTTCGTCGTGAATGACGTGGCGAAAGCCTTTCATCAAATCGAATGCCTTGTAATAGGCGAGTCGTTCTCCTACATTTTCAGACTGTAAATCCACCCAACCGACAATGCCTTTGATGATAGGGTATAGTTCAGCAAGACTTAATAAAAAAGTATTTACCTAACGATTTAGCACCACTTT
>JANLRG010000614.1:0-2192 GCA_031361545.1 Bacteroidota bacterium | reverse complement strand
TAAGTGCCCCGAAAATATTTTTTTCAGAAAGTTGGTTCTCATAATCCGTTTAATATTTCAATTTAAATTCTTTTATAGTTTTTAATTTTACTTCATATTGGAATCCACGTCTAATTGCATTCTGATCACCTTCTGTGTCATTCCATTTTTCATTCGCTTGAGCGCTTTCTCTGGTATTTGTTAAATCAAACCCCATTATAGACATTGAGTGTCCCCATAACCAATTTCCTGCATCCATTGCATTGTAGGCGAAATTTTGATTCCCCATTAAGAAAAAGCCTCCTTTCAAATCACTCATTCCTCCTCCAGGACTGCCTCCAAGGTATTTCATACCAAAATCCATATTATTTCCATTTCCTGCTGCTCTAGAACTTCCGGATTGAGTAGCTGCGTAGAATATCCTCGTGATGAAGTTTCTTTCTTTGATTCCAGACCGTTCCATCAAGTTGTTTACTTCAGGGTCAGAAATAATTTGTAAAGCATGATCTCCTACCTTTAGACTATTTAGTTGTCTTCTATCAGAAGATGGATCATTAAAAGAGAATGACTTTTCATTCTTCCATGTCTGAATTTCATTTCCCTTGGAATCGGTTTCTGTTTTATTCGATCCAAGTGATCCGTAAATACCTTTCCTATTCAAATCTGACATGCCTTGAAATAAGCCACTATGGTCAAATTTGTAGGTAGTATCACCTTTTACGTCAACATTAAAAATTGGATTATCTTTAAAACAACTATATCTACTAAACTGAGCATCAGGCTTTGGGTCTAAATTCATTCTTCTCCCTAACCTTGTATCATACTCCCAATACATTGCAGTATTCAAATTCCCACTTCCATTAATATCATCATCCTTCTCCTGCCCATTAAACCCAAACCGATGACTCTCCGGCTGATAACTCCTCCTCGGCATCAACATACCAAAGGCATAGTAATTACTTGCACTCAATAACTCAGGTACCATGGTTGTTTGTGATGGACCACCAATTTTACAATCGCTAACTGTTGCACGCACATTACCTAGATGATCTTTTAATTCGTATGATTTATATCCAACATTTCGTGCATACGCATTGCCCCTAGATTCGTTCGGCAAAACACGATGAGATTGGGTGGCGAAATAGCCGTTGCAGAAATCCGTGCCCAAACCTGTTACATCATTTTTAGTATAAGTAATCTTACTAAAATAATTTGTAAAATTCCAACTATATTGATGGTGAATATTTCCGCGAGAAACTGAATAAATATTATTTGTTCCATCGAAAAGTCCATTAGTATGACGGATATCTCCTATTCCATCTTTGTAAGAAATCATCATCGGATTACCAACGGAAGTTGGCGCCAATAAATTGCAATAAAAATAGGCATGTGTTTGTGAGCCAAAAGCCGGAATTACCACTAACGCTTGCTGAGCATATGACAATCCCGGTTGTCCGGATGAATAGTCAAACGAGCCTTTAATGCCATTACCATATGGAATATTAATCCGTTTCATTCTATTACCGGCATCATTCGATACACGGAAGTCGCCTTGTAATCCAAAGGTAAGAATTTCTGCTTCGCCATACTTGTAAAATTGAGATCTTCAGGTATTTTGAATTATCGATGGTAATTGAATCATGTCACTCAACGAGATAAATTGAAACGTGTCGCCGCTTCGATGGATATTCATCTAATCTATTACACGTTTCAATTTAGAACGAAAAGTCCATTGATACAGTTAGCCAATGGACTTCATAACATGTTGAAGGATTTGGAATCAAGATGTACGGTGAGTTTGAGATAAGTACGGCGCAGCAGGAATTTCCATCTCTGTAAATGCCGCTGCTGCTTTTTTATCCTTTATAGTCTTACACCAACTCACCAAACTGTTGTAACTTATCCCGTGCTGATCACAAAATTCCTTACGACTTAATCCGCTTTGTTGCCACTGAAGAATAATTGTTTCTTTCTCGTTCCAGGTACGAGAGAAATTCTGTACTTTGTTTTCTGTTTCTATAGCGATTCTAATTTTCGTTACGAATTAACATGATAAAAAATACTCAGGCAATGTCGAGTAGCCAAGTGGAATTTCACCACAAGGCTCTCACAGAACCGTGCTTGATAGTCTCCCATCACACGGCTCTTTCAGATCAAGGTCCTTCAACTACTAAGGGTGTTGCAGTTGCCAATGAGTAAACAGCAAAGGATTT
>JANLRG010000607.1:0-11553 GCA_031361545.1 Bacteroidota bacterium | reverse complement strand
TTCATTTTTATTTTCATTGATCAACAAAAGTGTAATTTCGGATGTCAGATTTATTTGTTCCAAAATCAAAAAGCAAGTCCCATCAGGAAGCGGTTCAGATAAATTATTTTCACCTCGCCATACATTAGCATAGTTTTCTTTTTGATAAATAAGATTTCTCAGCGGTTGATTACCGAAACAATATTATTTGGATATTGAAGTATTCCATGAATCACATAATTATCATTGCTGCCATCACCATTCGGAGAAAAGCAGTAAGTAATTCCAGGATGCACTCGTCATCGCTATTCCTTTTCACATCGATAGTATCAGAGCCAAAGCAATTTCTATCGGTAATAGTTTATAGGAGACTATTGTTTCCTAAATTTAATTTGAGGTGCGACAACATTATTTAAAGTTGCTTCAATAAACATGTTCAAATGGAACATCAAAAAGTCATGCAAAATGATTCTGATGATAAAGGCAATGTAAATTTAGACATGCAAGAAGAAGTTAGCAGCTTTGAAACCAATCAAATATTATTCTCAAAATTTGATCATTCTTTGTCTATGAAAAACATCAAAAAAAATGAATCGGTCAACATACTTTTCAATATTCAAAAGCATAAAAAAAGGGTCAACAACTTTGCTGACCCTTATACAATCTTGAACTCTTTTTATTTTTCGAATGAAACAACTTTAAATTCCGTTCTACGATTTGCTTGATGTTCCTCTTCTGTACAATTTATTCCGTTTGAGCATCTATTCACAAGTTGAGTTTCCCCATATCCTTTGGCTGTCATTCTTTTCCCATTGATTCCTTTAGAAACAATGTAAGTGACAGCGGCATCTGCTCGCTTTTGAGAAAGGACATCGTTGTAATGATCATCCGAACGAGAGTCTGTATGCGATCCTAATTCAATATTAATGGTTGGATTTTCTTTCATAATTTGAACTAGATTATTCAACACATTTGCAGCATCAGGTCTAATATCCCATTTGTCTAAATCATAATAAATATTTTTCAGAACGATTGGTTTGTTTACAATAATTTTTTCAAGTTCCAATCTCAATTTCACAAACATGTTTTCACTTCTCATCTTACCCACTGTCGTTACCAATTCAGTGTTCGTGAAATATCCATCCTTACTTCCCACTACCGAATAAGGAGTATTTGGGTTGAGTTTAAATTTGAACATCCCATCAGGTCCGGTCGTTACGGTTTCTTTTTTTCCAGTGATGGTATTTGTTAATTCAGCTAGAACTCCGGCAACAGGAGCTTGAGTTGCTTTATCAACTGCAATTCCTTCTAATGTAAATCGGATATCGTTCACTAAAAAAGTATAGAGATTATCTTCTGAAGTATTTTTAGAATTTCTATTACTAGAAAGAATTCCTGCCGTACCACTATCGTTCAGAGCAATTCCGAAATCATCATAAGTAGAATTCAATGGATAACCCATGTTTCTAGCTTCGCCGTTTGATGGATCTTTTAGATTGTAAGCGAATAAATCGAGTCCACCCATATTATAATGGCCTTCAGAGCTAAAATATAAAATTGAATCTTTATAAACAGCTGGGAACATATCATTAAAAGGAGTGTTCACATCCGGTCCCATGTTTACCGGCTTACCCCAAGTGTTATTCATTTTCTCCACCTTATAAATATCTGTTCCTCCCAATCCACCGGGCATGTCAGAAACAAAATACATTTTTGAACCATCAGAGTTCAATGCCGGATGTCCAGTGTTGTAATCTTTACTGTTGTATTCAAATTCAGACAAGTTTCCCCACAGTGAATCTTTTTTAACAGCACGATAGATTTTCAAGTCAACCACATCAGCACTTGATTTCTGAGCTTTCTTTCCTTGATAATTATTACGAGTAAAATACATTGTGTCTCCCGCTGAATTAAAAGTTGCTGGACCATCATGATAAATTCCATTGATGCCTTTAATTGGAGTAGGATTAGAAAATCCATTTTCCAAATTTCCTTTTGCATAATACATTTCTAAAAATGGTTTGCCCGTCCATTCATACGTTTTTCCTTTTCCATTTCTATCACTGGTAAACACAATTCCATCTTTGTACCAAACAGGACTAAAGTTAGATTGTCCGGAATTCAAAGTAGAAGTTTGTATAGTGTATTTAATAGAATCTTTTTTCCAGCTTTCAACACTATCAGAACTTGCCAATAATTTTCGAACAGCTTGATCATCGGGCTTTGCTTGAAGGTATGATTCAAAGTATGATCGAGACATTTCTTGCTTTCCATTCTTCATCAGCAATTGAGCATAACGAAGTTTGTGAATTGGCTGTGCATCACTTTGAAGAACAACTTTTGCATATTCCTCTTCGGCTTTAGACAAATTATTCATCTTACGATAACTTTCCGCAAGATTAATTCTTGCCAAGTTATTTTCCTTTTTGGATAAACCTTTTTGATATTCAGTAATAGCTTTGTTGTAGGCAAGATCATTAAACAATCTGTTACCTTGACGAATGTGATAATCTGCACAACTGCTAAATATTATACAGATAGCTATTAGTAAAATTGAAAATTGTTGTTTGGTCATTAGTGAGTGATTTATGAAAGGAATCTTTTTTGTTGTTTCAATTAGAAATATCTAGGTGTTTTTATTTTCATGATATCATATCCAAAATCATATCCAAGCATGATTTCATGAGAACCGTTAGAGTAATTCTTAACATCGGTGGTTGTGAAATCATAACTATAACCAAATCTTAATTGCTTTGTTAATTGAAATTCCAACAAGGCAACGAAGCTATCATTGGTACGATAGCTTGCACCCAGCCACAGAATTTGAGCCAATAAAACATTCACATTAAAATCTCCTTCAACTGGAGCGCCCTGAACATATTTCACAAGCACACTTGGTTTAAGAACAACATTCGGACTCAACTCAAGAGCGAAACCCGCGGTAGCAAAGTAATGTCGAACTTGATGCGGAACAACTGTACCGTTTGAATTAATACTAAGTGATTTTGTTGGATCATAGCTAATAATTGTCGGGACTGATAGTCCAGCATAAAATTTATTTCCATAGAGATAAACTCCTGCTCCAATGTTTGGAAGAAAAGTTGAAGTTCTATCACCTGCAAAAGCTGGGTCATTCGCATCCCAATAAATAAGATCACTATTTTTATAACTATAGAAGCCTCCGCCAGCTCTGATACCCATACTCAATTTTAATTTATTTCCAACGGGTAAGTGGTATGCAGCATTTGCATAAACATCTGTTCTGTCTGTAACACCTATTTTGTCATGACTCACCAATGCTCCCCAGCCGAAATTTGTAAGACCTAGTGGCGCATGTATCGATGCAACTTGCGTAGTTGGTGCTCCTTTAAAATCAACCCATTGTTTTCGGTACAAAAGTGTTGCACTCATATAATCTTTAGTTCCGGCATAAGCAGGATTAAGAAGTAGATGGTTGAACATGTATTGGCTCACTAAAATGTCTTGCTGACAGTAGCCAACTACACTCATTAACATTAGGATAGTTGAAATATAAATTTTTTTCATTTTATTTTTTTAGTAGCTACTTTAAAAAAAAATTATTTTCTTCTTAAATCTACGTAAGTACTTAATTTTATGTTGGTATTTTTAATTTCAAGAATAACAAAATAGGTGCTCTCGGGTAAATCACCATTGCTATTGTTTTGTCCTCTCCAATCAGTGTTTTTATAATTATCTTTTGTATAAACTTCGTTCCCCCATCTATTAAACACTCTGAAAACATTATTAGGGTATCCTTCTATTCCTTTGATTTCATAGCCATCATTAAACAAATCACCATTTGGAGAGAAGCCGGTCGGCAATTGTAGTTCACAAGCTATGTCATAATAAACACTTGCAGTATCGCTAGCAGCACAAGAGCCATTGGTTACATTCCAAACAAAAACTGTTGATCCATTTGTTAAACTTGTCACTGCTGAATTTTCAGCAGTAGGATCCGTTAACATTGCTGTTGACACAGTTTGTACAGTCCAGTTTCCAGTACCCACAGCCGGAGAAATTGCATGTAACTGTCCTTTATTTTCACATACTGTAGCAAAGGGACCAGCATCAGCAGATACAGGTTCATCGACTGTAAATATCATTGTATCGATATCAATACACAAATTATTAGTAATTGTCCACGTCAACAAATTTGAACCGTAAGAAGATGCAGTCGCTGTTGCGTTATTAAAATTCGGGTTGCTAAAAGCAACAGAACTAGAATTCCATGTTCCACTAAAACTCGGAAGAACATTTCCGTTAAGAACAGTTGAACCAAGTCCGCAAATGGCAACATCATTTCCTGCACTTGATGAAACAGAATTAAAATTATAAATGGTAACAGTTCTTGAAGACTGACAAGTTCCATCGGTTACTGTCCAAATTAATTGATTGGCTCCTCCCACTAAATTATTGGCAGTAGCATTTGGATCGGTTGACGAACTGAATGTTACTCCCGGAATAGATGTTGACCAAGTGCCAGTAGTATTACCAATAATTGTTGCATTTAAAAGATAGGAATCCGTTCCTGAACAAATAGAAGTATCACCGCCAACACTGATTGGAACAGCAGGTGGTTGAGCGATACCAGAACTTAAAGTAGTGGTACATCCAACGGCATCTGTAATTACAACATTGTAAGGACCTGCATCAATATTAGAAAGGTCTTCAGTAAATGCTTCTCCGTTATTCCAATTGAATGTAAATGGTCCGCCACCACTTACTGTGATATCAATAGAACCATTATTAAATCCGTAACAAGTTGCATCAACGGTCGATGAAACAGTGGCAATAATTTGTTGTGTGATAGTAATATTTGTAGAAGCAGTAGCCGTACATCCGTTTGCATCAGTAACTGTCACAGTATAATTTCCTCCTGGCAAATCGGTCGCAGTAGAATCAAAACCACCAGAAGGAGACCAAGCATAATTAAAAGGACTAGTTCCTCCATTTGGTGTTACAGTAGCTCTACCGCTGCTATCTCCAAAACAACTAGGACTACTAGAAGCAAAAGTAAGAGTAAGTACAACAGGTTCAGTAATTACAACTTGAGTAAAAGCAATACAACCTGCGGAATCAATCACACCAGCATTGTAAGTCCCAGCTCCCAAATTAGTAATAGTATCATTAGAGGCTACTCCATTCCATGTAAATGAAAATGGTGGAGTTCCTCCTTGTGGAGTGATCACTGCAATACCATTTGTATTTCCATTACATAAAGGAGTAGCAACCACATCAACCTGTGGCGAGGGAATCAAACTATTGGAAACTGGAACTTGTAATGATGAAGAACAATTATTCACATCAGTTACGATGACAGTATAAATTCCAGCAGGAACATTATTTAGAGTATCTGTTATAACGCCTAATGTATCCCAAGCATAATCATAATTAGGTTGACCGCCTGAAACAGTAACGAAGGCTGATCCATCTGACAAATTACAGCCGGCTGCAGTACTACTTCCTGTTAAACTTAATATGGGTGGAGAAGTAACGTTCACATTTTGTGTTGTAGAACATCCAACAGAATCTGTAACAGTTACAGAATAAATTCCAGGAGAAAGATTCGTTGCAGTCGGTCCGTTTTGAATCGGAATTGTATTCCATACATACGAATAAGAAGGACTTCCACCAGAGGCAGAGACAGTTGCTAATCCATTTGTATCTGTTGCACATAATAAAGATGAAACTGAATCAATCGAAACGACAACAGATCCTGAACCAGTAGATATTGAAACGCTATCAGTTTTTGAGCAGCCATTATTATCGGTTGTTATAACTTGATAAGTACCTGCAGGAAGTCCGCTGACCGTATCATTATTTGTAACTGGAATTGTATTCCACGAATAAGAATAGGGTCCTACTCCACCATAACCATAAACAACAGCAAAGCCATTGGAAGTACAAGGAGTTCCTGTTGAATAGATGCTATCATTAATCAATGCAGGTTCAGAAATTGAGGTCGTTCCAGTGGCACTGCAACCTGTGATGCTATCTACAACAGTGACAGTATAAGTACCAGCATTTAATCCAGAAATATTTTGTGTGGTTTGTCCTCCCGGGGACCACGAAAAACTAAAAGGTCCGGCTCCTGATGTAGTTACATTAGCAGTTCCGTTACCAGCTCCATTGCAAGTAATGTTTGTTGAAGTGAGAGACTGAACAGGAGTTTGGACATATATATTAAAAGAATAAGTTTGATACCCTACAGTAGGACAAGAGTTGTCGGTAACTGTTACAGTGAAGGTATAAGGCAGCGTACTTGGATTAATTGTAGGAGCCGTCCAGCAGAAATGACCTGTAGGAAGAGGAAAACCGGTTGCTGTAAAAGTACCATTCAATATTCCCGAATTCCAAACCATAGAAACGACTTGATTTGTGTCAGCATCGTTGGTAAAAATGTCAAAGCAAAAAGAAGTTCCGGGACAAACCGTAGTATCGCGTGAAGAGGAACCATTGATACCAGTGGCAGTTGGAATATTATTAGTACAAGGACGAATATAAATTTCCATATCACGCACAACACTTCCTATTAAAACACCATTTCGATATTCTTGAACAAGCACCGCTAGTACACCAACTTCTTGTTGCGTAGGAGTAAAAGCGATGTCTCCATTGACGCTAGAGATTGTGAGAGCAGGTGAAGAAGTGATTGGATTGGTAGCAGAAAAACCAGGTAAGTAAGGAATTGTATTATTAGTAGAGTCGTTTATTAATGGATCTACTAAAGAATAAACTAACGAGTCGCCATCAGGATCAAAGACACCATGATTGTAAGTGAAAGGCTGACCTTGACATACAAAAGCGATGGGAATATTTGTGAATTGCGGTGAAGAATTGCAGACAACATTTAAATTATCGAGAGTAGTATATATGTAAAGGCCAGGATTAGATCCGGGAACACATGGCTGGGGCTGTGACATAGTAGTGATATCACAATTTCGACAACAATATTCCCATCCAATTACCCAATCGGAACATTGCATTGGCATATTTACAATTTGATAATAATGGTACTGTTGAATTCCCGGGTTCGGCGAATTGGGATCTGTACACCGAGTTGATGTATTGGGACAAGGATAAGCAATCTCAGAACTATCTTCGAGAACAAGTGTTTGTTCGAAGTATCGACTGCAACTTTGAGAAGTAAATTTTAGATACACCTCTGATAAAGCCGCTGATCCAGAACAATCGCGGTAGAAAGTCAACTCTACTCTGTAAGAATTTCCACCTAGACAGGTATAAGAAATATCCGCTCCCGCCATGTGAGTTGCAAATGCTTTTTTCGGAAATAAACCAATTGTAGAAGCAATTGTAATCAAAAGAACCAATCGTCGAAGGAGGTCACTAACACTGTTGTGATTTCGATTTGATTGAATTAAGTGAAGCATGATATTCTAGTTATTATCGTAAGAAATATCATTTTTTTACTTCAATTCACTCAAAAAGTTCCACTTCTGATTTAAAAAAACCAAAAGTTATCAATAACAGCAAATAAAATCTGTAAGAAATCAAGTAGTAGTTGGAATATCTTCCTTCTGAATAACAAAATTATCTTCCTCTTCCTTATACTTTAATATTTGCTCCAAAGCATCTGGAACGACATCACTACAGATGACAATGAAAGAACCTTTCTTTGCATTTTTCAGAGCATGATCGATTGCTTCCGATTCTTTAGGAATGACTTTAACTTTTTTTCCACTATCTTCTAACTGAATTCCTTTCATCATTAAATCGATGATTTCGTCTTCGCTTCTTCCTCTCAAATTTTTATCCTGTCGAATAATAATTTCATCAAACATCTGTGAAGCGACCGTTCCTAATTGAATAATATCTTCTTCACGTCGATCACCTACGCCAGCAATGATACCCACTTTTGGTGTAGCTTCAATCTTATCTAAGAAGCGAGCGATGGCATGAAAGCCTGCTGGGTTGTGAGCATAATCAACCATGACCGTGAAATTTCTGAACTGGAACATATTCATTCTTCCTGGTGTCTGAGTCGCAGAAGGAATAAATGTTTCAAGTGCTAATCGAATGTCATCAACTTTAAAACCACGAATAAATCCAGCTAACACAGCGGGAAGAACATTGGCAATCATGAATACAGCTTTGCCGCTAAAAGTTAATGGAATATTGATGACTTTATCAATTCTGATCTTCCAAGTTCCTTTACATATCGTAACATATCCATTTTCTACAATGGCAGCGAGACCACCCTTTTCAGTGTGCTTTATAATACGAGGATTATTTTCGTCAAGACTAAACAGCGCAACATTTCCATTGATATTTCTTCTCATTTCATAGACAAGATCATCATCTGCATTTAAGATTGCATATCCTTCAGGTAAAATACTTTCTGCAACAACACTCTTTACGCGTGCCATTTCTTCTAGCGTATTGATGTCTTTCAATCCTAAATGATCGGCAGCTACATTTGTTACAACACTAATATCACAATTATGAAATCCCAATCCGGCTTTTAATATTCCGCCTCTCGCACATTCAAGTACAGCGAAATCTACAGTTGGATCACGCAGAACAAATTCTGCACTTAGTGGTCCGGTGCAATCGCCTTTTTCCACCATCTGATTTTGGATATAAATACCATCAGTAGTTGTGAAGCCAACTTTATGTCCCATTGTTTTTACAATGTGAGCAATCAATCTGGTAGTTGTTGTTTTTCCATTGGTACCAGAGACTGCAATGATTGGAATACGAGCAGTAGATCCAGGAGGATATAACATATCGATCACTGGTTCGGCGACATTTCTTGGTAGCCCTTCAGCAGGTGCAATATGCATTCTAAATCCAGGTCCTGCATTTACTTCTAAGACAGCGCCACCATTTTCATGAAGCGGAACTCGAATGTCGGGTGTCATTATATCAATTCCACAAATATCTAGACCAATAATACGGGCTATTCTTTCGGCCATAAATACATTATAAGGATGGACCATTTCCGTTACATCCGTTGATGTTCCACCAGTACTTAAATTGGCTGTACGTTTTAAATGCAACTCCTCGCCTTTCTTTAACACACTTGCTAAAGTCAGACTTTTTTCTTCCAACATACTCATGGTGGTGTCATCAATCTTAATTGACGTCAGCACTTTTTCATGACCATAGCCACGACGTTCATCGCGGTTAACGATATCTACCAATTGTTGAATAGAATTTATTCCATCGCCTGTTACCATTGCAGGTGTTCTTTTGGCTCCAGCAATAAATTTGTAATCGACCACAAGTAGTCGGTGATCAAATCCAGTAATAAATTTTTCTACAATTACTCCGCGAGAAACTTTTTTAGCAAGCGCTAAAGCTTCTACTGCTTCCTCCATTGAATTGATATTGATAGTTGCACCGCGGCCGTGATTTCCTCCTACTGGTTTTAACACGACCGGATAGCCAATTTTTTTCAGAGCACTCTCTAAATCTTCTTGATCATAAACAACACGACCTCTTGGTACAGGAATAGAAGCATTCTCCAATAAATTTTTTGTTTCTTCTTTATCACAAGCCACTTCAACTGCAATTGAAGATGTTGTACTTGCAACAGTAGCTTGAACACGACGCTGATTAATTCCATAACCAAGCTGAACAAGCGAGTGACGATTCAATCGTATCCAAGGAATTTTTCTTTTGATTGCTTCATCTACGATAGAACCAGTTGAAGGACCAAGGCGATCGTCTTCTCGAATTTCGCGCATCTGTTGAATGTCTTCTGTTAAATCATACTCCGCTCCTTTTACCAAAGCATCAGCAATTCTTACAGCAGCTTTTGCGGCATAGATACCAACCTTTTCTTCCATGTAATTAAACACGACATTGTACACGCCATGCTGACCAGTTCCGCGTGTCCTTCCAAATCCACAATCCATTCCAGCTAATGTTTGAATTTCGAGCGCAAGATGTTCAACAACGTGTCCCATCCAAGTACCATCTTGTACTCGTTTGAAAAAACCTCCGGCATGGCCTTCTGAGCATTCATGAGAATACATCGAAGGAAATTTCTTTTCCAGCCGTTCAGAAAACCCTGTAATTTTGTTAGTGGGTAGGTCTTCAAGTTCCTCAATGTCAAGCTTCATCACAACAAGTTTGTGACGACGTATGGACCAATAATTAGGGCCTTTCATGACCCGTATTTCAATAATATTCATAAAAAGTAGGTTAACGTTTTTTTTACCGTTTCAAAGTAGCAAGTTTTTATTGAATAGACAAAAAAAAATAAAAAATCAGTAATATTTCTTCCAGAAGGTTGTTAGGAAAAGGGTGGATAAAAGAGGAAAAGGTTCGGCTAGAAAGCGCTTGTATTCCTATATTTGTGGCCAATTCCAATTAAAAAAATTATGATTCCTAAGGGAAAATTAATCTCCATCGGAGGGGCAGAAGATAAAGGAACGGAACCTGAACCGAATTTTATTCAGAAGAATAATCTCAACTTTTTTTCATTACAGATTTTAAGTCGAATCATGCACGAGGCCGGTGGTCACGATGCGAATATAGAAGTCATCACTTCTGCCTCATCGATTCCTGATGAAATAGGTCAAAATTATTTAGATGCATTTCATAAATTAGGATGTACGAATATTCATATCATGGATATTCGTAACCGGGAGGACGCAATGAAACCAGAGATGGTGGAGCGGATTAAAAAGTGTGATAGTGTAATGTTCAGTGGTGGAAATCAATTAAGACTTTCTTCTATTTTTGGTGGGACAGAATTTTTAGAAATCCTGAATGAAAGATATGAGAACGAAGAAAAGTTTATCATAGCAGGAACAAGTGCCGGAGCGATGGCCATGTCGAACACCATGATTTACCAAGGCAATAGTTCAGAAGCTCTTTTCAAAGGAGAAGTAAAAATTACAACTGGTTTAGCATTCATTAAAGATGTCATTATCGATTCTCATTTTGTAACACGTGGACGATTTGGAAGATTGACACAAGCAGTAGCATCCAATCCATCTTGTTTAGGAATAGGATTAGGAGAAGACACGGGAGTATTAATTTCCGAAGGAAGATATATGGAAGCCGTAGGAAGCGGCTTAGTAATTATTATCGACGGCCATAATATTCGCCATAGTAATATTGCCGATTTGAAAGAAGGCTCTCCCCTATCCATTGAAAATTTAATTGTTCATGTGATGGCCAAAGGCAATCAATACGATTTAAAAATGAGGAAGTTTACGGCGGAGGTTGTGGTGAAGCAATAGATTAACCTTACTTTTGATAGCAATAATTTTAGTTGAGTTATTGCTTAACAAATTTTCCGTTGAGAATAGTTCGGTTATCCAAAAGTTGGATAAAATAAATTCCTTTGTTTAAATTTGACACATCCAATGAAAATTGCTTGCTTGAAGCTTTATCATTTTTCAATAATACAACTCTTCCATTCACATCAGTAACTTGAATTTGGACATTACTTGAAAAGATAGTGTTGTTATTCAAAAAAGTGATTTGATCTTTGCAAGGATTAGGAAAAATTACTAACGCACCAATTTTCAATTGACCAACAGAAACATCAGACAAGATTGTTGTAGTAACAAGATT
>JANLRG010000549.1:0-3496 GCA_031361545.1 Bacteroidota bacterium | reverse complement strand
AAAGGGATTGGCTGCTAATTTACCAGCCAAACGATGTTTGTTTCCGTCTCTTGTTGTGATATCCATTATTGATGAAACTCGATCGCCATACTCTGCATTGAAGCCGCCGGTATAGATATCTGCTCCTCTAATAATGTCTGCATCAAATACAGAATATAAACCAATAGAGTGAAACGGATTGTAAATAACCATTCCATCTAACAATAATTTATTTTGAATTGGTGTCCCTCCACGAATATAAAGTTGTCCGCCTTGGTCACCCGAAAAAATAACACCCGGTATCACTTGTAAATATTGAGCCAAATCTGGGTCACCACCTACACTCGGTATCTGTTTGATTTCTTTCGTTGTCACCTTGTTAACAGAAACTCTCACATCGGTTTTCTTCGCTTCAGTTTCAGCTGAAACAACTACCTCTCTCATTTCAATAGTTGATTTGACCAAGTAAAACTTCTTTGTAAGTAAATCACCGGCCTTCAACTCTAAAATAGTTCTGATAGTATCGTAACCAATAGAAGTAATTAATAAAGTATAAGTTCCAGGTTTTATTTTTGTAATCGTGTAATAGCCATCTAAATTTGATTGAGCACCATAATTGGTTCCCAATAAAAAAACACTTGTATAGATTGCTGGTTCGCCGCTCTCTTTTTCATAGATGAATCCGCGTATTTCGGAATTCTGCGCACTGCTATAAATGGCGCAAAGCAGCAAGGTGACAAGGGTCAGTAAAAGTTTATTTTTCATATTCGATAAGTGCGGTGCGAATATAGAAAATTTCTATTGGTAAAGAAATTGAAACGGAGTTGTTGAAAAAAAAGGAGGTATAATTAACGCAAGGTTATTTATCCAGACTAAGAATAATGTTAAATTCTTCCTCTGTCACAACAGAAACGGAGAGTCTGCTAATTTTTACCAGCATCATGTTTTTAAGGCGATCATCAGCTTTAATCATTTTAAGGCTGATTTGTTTTTTGAAAGGTTTACCTGCCAAAAATTCTACACTCACCCAAGTGTCATCATCCGCTGTAGGATCGATATAAAATTCTTTTCCAACAGTTGCTCTTCCTATAATACAAGACTCTTTACCGCTATGGTAAAACAAAATTTCATCACCAGATTTCATAGCTTTCAAATGGTTGCGGGCAGCATAATTCCGAACGCCATCCCAACTTGTTTTTTTGTCTTTCACAAATTCTGTCCAGCCGTAAGTCTCAGGATCAGATTTAGCTAACCAATATTTCATAAGCACAAAAATTTGTTAATGCAGAATTTTATAAACTAATTCTTTCAGGAGTTGTCCATCATTGAGTGAAGAATTGTTAACTCCTTTTGATTTAGCATCGTATTCTCGAATGAAGCTGATGTTTCTCATGCAAACATTCACTGGGTACATTTTAGCAGCCATCTCATAGTCTTTTACAAAATAGGGGTGAACGCCTAATACTGCTGCGGCATTTTCTCCAGCTCTATGATCAACTTGATGGAATTGCAGAATTTTTAAAAAATAACCATACAGTTGAATATTGGTAAAAACCATTGGATTGATTTTCGGATTAGCAATAAAATAATTGACAATCTGATTTGCCTTCAATAAATTCTTTTTTGTAAAAGCATTTTGTAATTCGAAAACATTGAACTCTTTACTAATTCCAATGTTTTCTTCTACCATCGTAGCGGTTATTTCATCGCCAGGCTTTATGCTTACAATCAGTTTCCCAATTTCATTATTTATTTTGCCTAAGTCATTTCCTAAATATTCAGACATTAACATCATTGCTTTCTGATTGATAAGATATCCTAGGCTGAGAACACGTGCTTTTATCCAATCAGGAATTTTGTCGTCATACAGTTTTTTTGATTCAAAAAGAACGGCATTTTTTTCAATGACCTTACTTATTTTTTTTCTTTTATCGAGCGTTTTATATTTGAAACAAAAAACTAAAATAGTAGAGGACGTCGGTTTTAGAAAATACTCAATCAAAGGGTCTTTTAATTCTTTTCCTTTTTTAGTCGCATCTTTTTCATCCTTTAAAAAACTCTTGATGTTCTGTGCTTCTTTCACAATCAAAACCTGATGAGTAGCCATCATAGGGTATCTCTTTGCGTATGAAACTAAAGTAGCAGCATCAATTTCTTTTCCATAAACAACAGTTTGGTTGAACTCTTTTTCGCTGTCAGATAAAACGTTCTCTTCAATAAATTCTGCGATTTGATCGATGTAAAAAGGTTCTTCTCCCTGTAAAAAATAAATTGAGTGATAAATCTTTTTCTTTAATTCACTAATGATCTGTTCGTAGGTCATGATAATTTCGGTCCAAATTATTTAAAAGCGGAGGTGTTTTACTGTGTTTCCGTTGTTCTTTAATTCGTTGAGGGAGTCGATTCCAATTGTGATATGGTTATTGACAAAACTTTCAGTTACTTTTTTATCGCTATCAGCTGTTTTTACGCCCGTAGAAATCATTGGCTGATCAGACACGAGTAGCAGAGCTCCAGTTGGAATTTTGTTGTGAAATCCAGCTACAAAAATAGTTGCTGTCTCCATATCAATAGCCATCGAGCGAGTACTTTCTAAATATTTTTTAAATTCTTTATCGTGTTCCCAAACTCTTCTATTAGTAGTAAAAACAGTTCCGGTCCAATAATCCATGTCGTGGTTTCGAATGGTTGTCGATACAGCTTTTTGTAAATTAAAGGCCGGGAGTGCAGGAACTTCCGGAGGGAAATAATCGTTTGAAGTTCCTTCACCGCGAATGGCAGCGATTGGAAGAATCAAATCTCCTACTTTGTTTTTCTTCTTTAGGCCACCACATTTGCCAAGAAACAAAGCAGCTTTTGGAGAAATGGCAGAGAGTAAATCCATAATCAAAGCAGCATTTGGACTTCCAATTCCGAAGTTAATAATGGTAATACCATTGCACGTTGCATTCGGCATTGGTTTGTCTAGGCCATTGATAGGGACATTGTTCCACTCTGAGAATAACTTAACATAATAATGAAAGTTTGTCAGTAAAATATACTGTCCAAAATCAGGGAGGGCAGTTCCGGTGTATCGCGGAAGCCAGTTGTCAACAATTTCTTTTTTGTTATTCATAGATGTACATTCGTAAAAAAAATTCGTGCAGCTGCCTCGACTTCATTTTCCGGAATATTCTTTCAAATTTCAGCGTTCGTCTGACGAGGCGCAAAGTTTGCAAATTTTTGATATAATCCGTAGAAAATATGTTCGATTAACTCCAGAAGAGTGGGTTCGGCAACATTTGCTTCATTTTCTTGTCAAAGAACGAAAGTTTCCTGAAACTTTATTGAGTGTTGAGAAAAAATTATTGATCAATCAGCTCGAAAAGAGAACTGATGTTGTAATGTATTCAAACTCACTACAACCTTTATTACTAGCGGA
Source organism: Bacteroidota bacterium (assembly GCA_031361545.1). GTDB lineage: Bacteria > Bacteroidota > Bacteroidia > AKYH767-A > 2013-40CM-41-45 > JADKIH01. Next base: position 96 of record JANLRG010000549.1, on the reverse strand, counting down.
ATGCAAAGCTCCACTGGTTCCAATATCTCAAGCTACTTTTGATCAGGCTGCGCGATACAATATGACTTTAAATGTTGGTTATTTTTTGGTCACCAA
>JANLRG010000547.1:0-3147 GCA_031361545.1 Bacteroidota bacterium | reverse complement strand
CAAACCACCATTCGCTAAGTTTTGATTAATACCTGTCAACCAGCCCAATGAATTATAATTATAATCTACTTTTTGCAGATAATTCAAAGACCCTGCTTTTCCCATCCATTTAGTCTGCAACTGATTTTTAACATTATAATCATTGTACGATAAAATTTGCTCGGGCATGGCGACTACTTAAAATATTCATACATATTAATTTCTACAATTTTAGTTACATAGTCGTAATTAACTGAACGACTTGATGGTATTAAACCAAAACTGGCAGAATATTGTATCTTTTCAGAAATTAAGTTATGACCTCCATAATATACATCTCGTAATTTTTGAACGCTATCTAATCCTATCGAATACTGACTTTCGCTATCTAAATAACCATCTTTAAAATTAGTATAATTAATACAACCCTGAGCATGAATAAAATATTGCATATTAGGATTATGCATATCATTTAACTCAATTCTATTATACAATGAAATACGAGTGGTATCCAAACTTTGAAATTTATGAATTAACAATAATCGTTCATAATTTATTTTATAGCTTAAATATGTAATAGATCTAATTTCACTTCTTCTAGTGCCATCATCGAGTAAAAAAGAGTTTTGGTAGGAAAAAGACAATTTCATTTTATCAAACATTCTATCAATTTCTGTAATAACAAATATATTATTTTGCTTAATTTTTAAAATGCCGACACATTCTAAATTATTTTGTTTTATACGAATGCGAATTTTTAGAGTGTCGGCTGATTGATAAAGAGTATCGGTTTTAAAATATTTCTCAGAAAAAACATAATCAATTGATTTATCTTCATTTATATACAAATTATCATAAAACAATGGACCAAATTGCCAAAACGGCAACGCTTTTTCTTTGTAAAATGAACCGTCATAGTAAATTTTTTTTGCAAAGTACCCACCTGTTGAATCCCTTGAATAAACAGTTTTGACAACTATATTACTGTCTTTATCCGCTGGGATTGTTTCGCCAAAAGGATTGGTATCTGTATAGTTAACCGGATAACCCTCATTTGTTCTTTTTCTTGAACACTCTTCAAAATAATCAAAATCTTTAGATATTTTCTCAGTACAAGATGTAAAAAAATCCTCATTATCATACTCATAGTAAGCAGAATACATCTCCTTTTTTGACAGAAGACTATACCATTTTTGACTGCCGAGATACCCTTTCTTATTGTATTCAAAATCAGTATAAAGAATATTTTGCACATTACCTTCATTGAACTTATAGTAGGTTCTTTTCGTTTTTACTTTGGCTGCTTTCATTATAAGGTCTGCTGTTCCTCTATATTCATCATTAAAAGGTATAGGCGGAGAAAGGGGTTGTGCCTTAGAAACGCCCATATAAAAAGCAAAAATTAATAAAAAGATTGTTTTACTAACTAAATTCGTTTTTTGCATTAAGTTTTATTTTATTATTTAAAGACTCTAATATGAAAATACATTTTGAATTTGTTATAAAAATTACTCCAAAGTAGCAGATTTAAATTAATGCATAGTAGTATTTATTTTCCTATTTTATGAAACTCTCTGATTAACACCTAATGGTGGTTGACAACGGTTCCGGTTCCATTTGTTAATTGCCTATCTCTTGGTGTGTTTGCTTCACCCTCTATTTGTGACCCTCCTTTTGCGTGATTCACTGCTGGCAAAGCAACAGTTGGTAATGAGAGATTTGGATTGAATGTCAATTGTGCTGGTGAATAAGGGGCTGTTGTACCTTCGGGCATATTTTGCAAAGCAGTTTGAGTAGCTAAAGGAGCACCCATATTTAAAGGTGCTTCTGCTATAGATGCAGCAGGTGAAGCATTAGTATATATTGCAGTCCCTGTATTTGATGTTCCACGTACTATAGTCCCAGCAGGCAAAGCACCTGCTCCTACTCCTCCCGCAACTGCAGCTCCACCAGCTAAGGCTGCTGGTGTCATACCCACCGCTGCGGCTGCTCCTCCAGGGGTTGTTACAGTAGTTGAGCCATTTGTTCCTATATTATTTGAATTAAGTGTTGTATTATATACAATATTTGCCTTTACTATTGCTGGCACTGCATTTTCCGCAGTAACAGCCCTTGGATCTCGATTATAGCTTCCTATGTAAGTAACATTATGTGTTCTTCCTTGAGATTGCACTTCATAAACTCTATCAGGACCTGCTGCACTAATAACTCCAACTACTTGAGGGTGACCCATCTTATCTTTGCTGTAAAAGATATGATCATTTGGAGCTTTCCCATCAGGATCAGTAAACCTAATAGGGTTATCAAAGGCATAATTATAGGGTGAATAGTCCCGCATCTTCTCTGCTTTCGGGTCAAAAGAACTCCACTGTGCTATAGCAGGGTCATAAAACCGCGCCCCATAATCATTCCAGTTCAAACCAAAATCATCATTGTATTCCTTGCCGTTGTAGGTGTATTTGTTGTCCGATACTGAGGGGGTGTTGTACCACACGTTTTCCATTGCCATACCGAAGCTGTAGTAATGATTCTCTTGGGTCACTTCGCTGGATTCGGGTGCGCCGCTTTGGGTTATCACACCGTTGGCGTTTTTATCACAGAACATTAGGCGTGTATTCCCCAGATGGTCTTTCATGGCATATTCATATTTTAATGTGCCGCTGATAGTAGTGATACGCCCTTCGGCGTGATATATGGCTTCCAGTGCAATAACATTCGATGAATTAGTCCGATATTCTATGCCACCCACATAATCTTGAATATATTGCATTGTACCATTATCAACGACCGTTTTACGGAGTTTATTTCCACCCGCATCATATAAGAAGCTGATAGTACGGTTGTTGGTAAAAGTTATAGTAGTCGGTAAATTCAGATGATTATACACAATATTAGTGATAGATTTATTCGGGTCGGCGGTCATATTGCCGTTAGTATCGTAGGTGTAGGTGCTACCATTGGCAACTGATTTGAAACCTTTGGTCAAGTCGCTGCTTTCGGTGACACTCTGCAATTGGTTTTTAGGATTATAGCCCGATGCCCCATAATTATAAGTCAAATTATCTATTAATCCCCATGTGCAAGAGCCATTTAAGCCCCAACGCTGCAAAGTATTGATATTGCCTCGAATATCATACGTCAGTTTTTCATCATAGCGATTGCCTGTGA
>JANLRG010000601.1:0-1175 GCA_031361545.1 Bacteroidota bacterium | reverse complement strand
TATTAAATTCAATAATTGCAAGTATCATTTTTTTCTTTTTTTCTTGTGGAGGAGTCATTGGGAATATTCAAAAATATGAATTTGCAATTAGTCCTGACAGCCTAAAAAAAGTATTAAATAGTGTATATATAAAATATCCCTATTTAATGGAAAATGATAGTGTTAATAAGTATTTTAATAATGATGGTGAGACTTTTTACTATGTGTTTAATAGAAAACAAGATACTACTGTTTTTGAATGCCATATTATAACTTATGATGAGAGGGATACAATCAATACTTATAATAACAGGTACACAATTGATTTATCCTTAACTTCAGCCGTGACTTGGGGTAAGACCATGAAGTTAGCTACACAAATGAGTTTTTTTGAAAAACGTAGGTATAGACAGCTCTTTGAAGATAATATCTTGCCTAAAATTAAAGCAGAATTAAAATAATAAGTTCGAATTAAGTGTTAATGTAGGCTGTCGAAGTTTTTCAAAGTCTAAAGCCTACCATTTCAAGTATCTTACCCCCTCGGTAAAAAGCCCTCAAAAGGCTCTTGCCGAAGGCATCCCTTTGGGAAAATACTGAGGGGGTTCTTTTTATCCACTCAACCAACAGACTCCTACAATCTAAAGACTCCCGCTTGGCGACTATGTGATATTAAAATAACCACAAAACATCAATCAAAGAACGGCATTGCTCGTAGGCGGTCTGCGACCGCTTATGGAGTATTTTATAAGTCTGAGACTTCAAAGGTTTACATAAAGCGTTGAAAATCAATAAGATAAAACAAAACCCCCTCAGTAAAGTAAAAATACTGAGGGGGTTCTTTTCACCCCTTCAACAGACTCCTACAAGCCAAAGACTCTACGTATTTCTGCTCTCTATTCCAAAAGTGTTAATACTATTTTTTAAAAATTACCTACCTGAATCGCTCATTATTGTACAACATTGGTTCATTATTGCATAACATTGGCTCATTATTGCACAACAATAGCTCATTATTGCATAACATTGGCTCATTACGTTGAATAGATTTGGGGTGGTGAAAACAGGGAATGCAGGAGTGACGACTTCAATGGATAATTTGACCTACACTTATCAATCGGTCAGTAATAAACTCACCCATGAAGATGAAGTAAAATAGTGAAACACAACTGACTTTGGGTTTTTTCCGAAGTAAAAAA
>JANLRG010000504.1:0-1046 GCA_031361545.1 Bacteroidota bacterium | reverse complement strand
CTCAGAGGTTACTTTTTTGATATTACGTATCGGATATTTATAAAATATCCGATACGTTTTACAACCCTTAAAATATTATAATTTATTGAAAATCAATCTTTTATAAAGAAGATCCCCTCAGTATATCACTTAAAATCAATCATAAACGGCACACGCATCTGAGGTCCTTTCATCGTCTGCATCTTTTTAAACTGTTCGTAGTAAGGATAATATTCGCCGAGTTCTCTCTTGATAGCCGCTTGTGCCATATCATCGGTGGATTTATCACCTGTCAAATTTTCTATGAATTTCTGAATGCTGTTTTTAAATTTAGGGTATTCAACGGTTTTATAATCTTTCAATTGAGCTTTTGAAGCAGCAGCTTTGATAGCATCTTCCAAACCACCAATTTCATCTACCAAACCGATTTCTTTTCCTTTAGTGCCAAGCCAAATTCGACCTTGCGCGATGGCATGCACTTCATCTCGTGTTTTGTGGCGACATTGAGCTACGCGAGAGAGAAATTTTTCATACGTGCTGTCAATACTTTGCTGAATGATTTTTCCTTCATCATCTGAAAAGGCTATCATCACGCCATTCATAGCGGCATATTTAGATGTTTTGACAGTGTCGAAAGTAATACCAAGCTTATTTTTAAAGGTGTTTTGCAAATTCGGAATCATACCAAAAACGCCTATCGAACCTGTCAATGTATTCGGTTGAGCATAAATAGCGTCGGAAGCCATGGCAATATAATAACCACCTGATGCCGCATAATCGCCAAACGATGAGACCACTTTTATACCTTGATGACGCGCTAAATCCAACTCCCGCCATATCACATCCGAAGCAAAAGCAGACCCTCCGCCCGAATTAATACGCAAAACAATCGCTTTCACATTATCATCTTGACGGAGTTTGCGGATGATTTTAGCATATCTGTTGCCCTGAATTGTACCGTCTTGCTCTTTATCGCCACCGCCTGTAATATCGCCTTCAGCATATAATATCGCGATTTTATCTTTTGATGAGCCTGCAGATTTTGAATAACTGCGGGCATAATCAGA
>JANLRG010000475.1:0-1097 GCA_031361545.1 Bacteroidota bacterium | reverse complement strand
TTTGATTTCAAGAATATGAAACCAGAGAAAAACCATATACCAACGCAAGAAGATGTGGCAGGAGGATATGCGTTTATCCTATATTCTGCTTGGATAAAGTTCGGTGATGCGAAGTATTTAAAGGCGGCTAAAAACGCGATGGATGTCTTATACAATCAAAAAGAAAACCGTTTTTATGAAGCTATGATGCCACTTGCCGCCTACGTAGGCGCTCGGATGAACGTCGAAGCAGGGACGAATTATGATATTCAACGCTTTATAAATTGGACTTTCGATGGCAATGCCATTGGCAGAGAAGGTTGGGGCGTGATTGCCGATAAGTGGGGTACGTATGATGTCAATGGTTTAATTGGTAGCACGGTTGACAGAGGCGGCTATGGCTTTTTGATGAACACGTTTGATTTGATGATGCCATTATCTGCGATGGTGCGTTATGATGCCCGTTATGCAAGAGCCGTTGGCAAATGGGCATTGAATGCGTCAAATACTGCCCGTTTTTGTTATCCGTATGATATGCCCGATTCTTTGCAAGCGATTCCTCAATACAAAGCCGTGACGAAAAATGTGATTGCTTACGAAGGTATTATTAAAGAATCCAGCTATCCACAATTTAAAGGCATCACACCTTTTGCACAAGGCGATGGACCGCAATGGGAAAAAGGAATGCCACAGCAAACAATGTTTTCCGTTTATGGCAGCAGCCATGTCGGTTTCTTCGGCGGAACAATTCAAAAGACGAATGTCCCAGAGATACTGCAAATAGATTGTCGTTTAACAGATATGTATCAAAAGCAAGGCGCGTATCCTTCTTATTTGTTTTTTAATCCGTATCAAGAAGCCAAAACAGTAGAAACGACTATTGGCGTTGAGAAAACAGATGTGTATGATACGGTGAGTCGGACGTTTTTACAAAAAGGTGTGCGTGGTAAAATTCAATTTACGATTGCAGGAGATGCGGCGCGTTTATTGGTTTTTATTCCTTCGGGAAAGACAATAACGATAGAAAATGGTGTCCTAAAAGTAGGTGGTTTACCGATTGATTATAGTTATCAAAAGTAATTTTAAGTAGAAAACCTTACGCGGGTTTCAAACCCGCG
>JANLRG010000472.1:0-2590 GCA_031361545.1 Bacteroidota bacterium | reverse complement strand
TCACATAACCTGCATAAATATTATTGGAAGCAACGTTATTGGCACCTTTCCAACCTGTTGCTGAAGCATCCGCACCTGAAATCTGACCACTTGGCAACAAATAATCAGGTCTTAAACCACACCATTGAATACCAATACGATTGTCATGGGTTGAGTTGTTGATAGCTGTTCCCAACTTATCACTCAGAAAAGCACCCCATAGTGCATTAAACATTTCATTATTAGCGATATAAGAACTTAAGCCACTCGAAAGCACTATACCCGATGTTTGCAAGCCCGGAGTAGTTCTCCAAGCACCCGATGCCTTGATGGTATTGTTCATTATAGTCATCCTATCCGATTTTTCAAGAAAAATACCGAATTGGAAGTTGGTCAATTTGGTGCGTATGACTGCACTTTGACCTGAGTTTTCAAATAGAATAGCCGTTGCGCCATCTCCTGTAATGGTTTGAATATCTAAGTCCACAAAAGCCGTATTCGGTGCATTGAGTACGTGCAAGGCGGGGCTTAAAGTATATTTGCCAGTGGTAGCATCTGCTGGTTTCAAAACCGATTGTACTTTCAGCACTGACCCTGCTTCACCCAATAGAATCACGGATTTGGTGATTGTAACACGTTGTGTTTCGGTATGAATGCCCGATTTGAGATATATAACCCCACCTGCACAAGCATCGCTAATCGCTTGTGACAAAGCATTAGTGGAACCGGCAGGGATTTCAGTCCATTGGCAACTGCTTCTTGTGCTGAGGTCTGAGGGCGGCACTAATCTATCGAACGAAGATAAATAGGCTGGCGAAGGCTCAAAATATTGAGCTATTTCGATGTTTTGTTTACTCGGTGATTGCACCAAATCTTTTTGACAACTTGTGAAGGCAATTACTGCCCCGAAAAGAGAAACATAAAGGATTAACTTTTTCATTTGATAGAATTTAAATTTTGAAAAATAGATGTGCATAAAAAGTTTTTTGGGGTTTAATGAATACAAAGTTACATGAGCCTTTTTTTCCATGCCTCACCTATATAGGTTAGAGTATCGCAATTTATTTTTTCAATTTTACTAATCGTTCTTCATAAGCTTTGCGAACCACTTCGCCGCGCGTATGGACTTCGAGCTCTTGATAAATGGCTTTAATATGTGTGTAAACCGTATTTTCAGATACATTTTGCTCTTTTGCAATCTGTACGGCTGTTTTTCCTTCTACAATTTTTTCGAGAATGAATTGCTGGGTTTTGGTCAATTTATAAGCCATGTTATTGGGTTTTGGATTTTTAGTTTGATTAAAAATATCTGTGAATCGAGCAACTACTTTCTGTATTTTATCGCCAATACCCACATCTTGAAACAGGTGCAAAATCTTTTTAGCCACCGCCGGCGTCAAATATGCCCCGTTTGAAAAGATAATATTCAACGACTGCCGCATCACGATTTGTGGCACTTGGTCTATCAAATCAGTTTTGAGCATATAACCGTCAGTCTTCAGACAAATGGCATTGAATACCTTGTCATCATTATCAAATGTGGTGAGCATCATCACTTTTTGATTGGGATAATGTTTTTTAATGGTGTGGAGTGCCAACAAACCGTCCTCCTCATTTTCGCGCATTTCAATATCTAACAAAATGACATCGGGCTGGTAGATTTTGATATGTTCAACCACATCATTGGCGTGTGGAAAGGTAGCGACCAATTCATAGTCCGTTTTTAATGCACCAAACACACCTTCTAATGTCTTGCGTAAAGCGGCTTCATCATCGTAGGCGATTACTTTTTTAATCATTGGTATTGGGATATTGAGATATTAAATATTGAGATATTGAGGTTAACCATAAGAAAATTTAAAACCTTCTTACCTGTTAATTCAAAGATACCCCTCAGTATAAAATGAACTATCCCCTATTTGAGTGAGGATTTTGTAAATAACTGCCAAAAACGTTGCAAAAATGAAGCAGACGCCAATGGAAAGCACAATCGTATTGTAGTGCCTTTATTTTTTTCAGATTCAATATTTAAAGTGCCATTAATCCGTTTAGCCCGCCTCGACATATTCACCAAGCCATGACCGCCACTATTTGGCTTATCTTCAAGCGGTTGTTGAGGGTCAAAGCCTTTGCCATTGTCGCTGATGGTTTGGCAAAGATTATCGCCTACACGCTCGATGCTCACCGTTACAAGGGTGGCATCAGCATATTTAGCAATATTAGTCAAGGCTTCGTTGACGATTGAGAGCATTTGGTAGCGTTTGTTGCCATCCACTTTGAGTTTGAGCAAAGGCTCGGCTATGTGGGTGTTGAAAGTAACGGTTGTAGATAATAAAATGCGGGCATCGGTTGTCATTTGCTGCATTACATTGCTGAGTTCGTCATTCTCCGGTGCCGTTGCCCACACCAAACGCCGCATATTGCTGACGATGCTTCGGGCAATGTCTTTCGTATCGGTCAAAGTACTTGTCTCAGCTTCTACTACTGAGGGGTTCGGCTTTTCGAGGAGCGCGTCCTTTCTTTTCATCAATATTTGGTCAATCGTCAAGACAATAGCCGTCAGGCGTGAGCCTAAGTCATCGTGCAAGTTTTCATAGAGCTTTATCCTCAC
>JANLRG010000422.1:0-1166 GCA_031361545.1 Bacteroidota bacterium | reverse complement strand
GTTGAGGGAACTGTATTAGCTATGGAGAGCGACAAATCAAATGGAGAGATTTATCACATTGGGTCAATGGAAGAAATAACCATTGAAGAACTCATTAAAACAACAGGTGACTTCTTTGATTATAAAGGTGAATATGTAAATGCGCCTACATATCCTGGTTCAGTAGCACGGCGTTGTCCCGATATTACAAAAGCTAAAAATCAGTTGGGATATGTGCCAAAAGTAAAATGGGAAGAAGGATTAAAAATCACCCTCCAATGGTATAAAGATTTCTACGAATCAGGCAAAAAGTCGTTTGAAACTGCCTTTGAAAAGCCTACGCATCATGTATAGAATTTTAAAAAGAGTACTTGATTTATTCATCGCAGTCATCGCTCTAATAATATTTTCACCTTTTTTAATACCCGTAGCGATTCTGTTAAGATTAACTGGCGAGGGTGAAGTTTTTTATCAGCAAGAACGCATTGGTTATAAAAACAACCCATTCAATATTTTTAAGTTTGCGACAATGCTGAAAAACAGTCCAAACATTGGAACAGGAGACGTAACAGTCAAAAACGACCCACGTGTTTTGCCAATGGGTGGTTTTTTAAGAAAAACCAAACTCAATGAACTGCCACAAATCATCAATGTATTGAATGGTACAATGAGTATAGTCGGGGCAAGACCTTTGATGCAGCCCAGTTTTGATATGTATAGCTCTGATGTCAAAAAGGTCATTTATAATACTCCTCCAGGCATTACAGGCGTAGGCTCGCTCATTTTCAGAGATGAAGAAACTATTATTGCCGAATCTGGCATGGAGCCACGAGCATTTTATGAAAAATATATATTACCCTATAAAGGTGAAGTTGAAATTTGGTATCAACAAAATAAATCAATTTGGTTAGATATTCAGATAATATTTCTCACAGCTTGGGCTATCATTTTTCCTAAAAGCCAACTTCAATATAAAATCTTCAGTAATTTACCGAAACGGTCATTCTAAAATACTATCTCAAACCGTTGCGGAAGCTCAATCAGTTCTTGATTAAGTAGGTAGGTAGCAGGGGTTGTTGAAAAGGCTTTTTTAGGTATGTGATACAGGATAGTGTGAAAAGCACTCATGGGAAAAGATTAATAAGATGCGTCATATTCTTTGATTAAACAAATATTTTTTACACGCA
>JANLRG010000367.1:0-1461 GCA_031361545.1 Bacteroidota bacterium | reverse complement strand
AAATAGTTCTTTTAAAAAAGCATTGGCATTTAATGTATTGAAAAGAGTTCTTAATTCAACTAAAGCCAAGCTGGCAATGTCGCGGTATCTATTTATAAATTCAATCTCGTTTATGGTCGATTCAGCGTTGAGAAATCGCTTCATCATTGGGAAAGCCTGTTGAAGCGTGCCACCGGCAGGCGGTGTATGGCAACCCTGTTGTATTAAAGTGGTATAATCTGCTTGATTTAAAGTGATGAGTAAAATATGAGCTTCGGTGACTATTCCTTTTTCACAGTTGGCACATCCGCTACGGCTTTCATCACCGCTCAAACGATAAAATAATAGTACATATTTATTAATAAGATTTTCTTTAAGAATGCCAGCCGCTACGTCAATATCCGTCAATACTTGCGCCGATTTCAACTGTTGTTGAGTGACGATTTCGTTGAAAAGCACTTTAGCTGCTTCGTCGCTAAACTCGGATTTGTCGAGTGTAATATCTTCATTGGCTTCTCCTCGAAGGTCGGCGTCCAAGCAAAAAACATAGCCTAATGACGTGATACCCGTCCCTTTCGTTATCTTGACAACAGTGCGGCTTGCATCGAGGGCATTTTCCAAGTTAATTTTAAACCCGTACATAATACCCGCACCGATGAGGCAGACTCGCGTGATGCGGTCTTCGCTTTCGAGGTATTGAACAAGCCCGTTAAGGTCTTTGCTGCGCAAAGGTAATCCGGCTTTGAAAAAGGGATAGTCTTGAGTGAGTAATTCCGGCATGGCTATTTTATTTTTTGAATGTTCAATTCAACGGTGTTTTATCCAAGAAAATAATATTGTCATTACCCCCGCCTGTATCACAATCCACAGCGAAGGCGTCGATGAATACATTTTCTAACTGCTCTAAAATTTCTATCATTTTATCAGCACAATCGGAGTGTCCTACATTCATTAACCAACAGCGGAATTGCCTTTCAAATGCTTGCATTTGTTGTGGTTTTATCCATAAAATGCCTGGCAACACATGCGCTGGCGATTCGCGGCGTATGGTATTTTCAAAAAATGTACGGAAATCGTTATTTCGGAAACGCCTTGCCCAATAGGGTAGAATGACGGTAGTCACACATGAATAAGGATCGGCACCAATGATGTACTTAAAAAAATCAGGGTCGCTATTGACAACTTCCGCATCTATAGCAGTCAGTGCCGAATCGTTGACTTTAATGGTCATCAGTCTATCATCTTCAAAATGCGGACGCAACAAAATATGTTCTATCAAATGCACCCCCTCAGTATTGATGCGGTCGATGGTCAGTTGAATGGCTGCTTGGCGTTCGGTGCGGGTCGTATAGGTGCGCGGATGAACGGCGAAAATGTGTTCATCATCGGTTATAATCAATGACAAAGAGCCATCGGACAATTCCGTTTGGGTATATGCCTTTTTATCTTGCAATAATGTGATGAAACGCTCATACGCATCGC
>JANLRG010000344.1:0-3359 GCA_031361545.1 Bacteroidota bacterium | reverse complement strand
CAATAATACGATATTGAACTAATATCAGGCCTCGAGTAGATAGTTTATATTTTAGTAATGCAAACAACACATGGCGATATTTCTTTAATAGTGGTATGTTTGTACACCTATGGACAAGTTAGAAAATTGCAATGAACAAGAATAACAGCCGCCAACCTTACTATTAAATCAATGGAAATTAGCTATGAAGTTATCTGACCCATTTAAAATATTGTCACCCAATGAAAGATGGGCTCCGACACAAAGCCAAATGGACGCTTTTCAAAATGCTTACGAAAAGCTATTACCTCCACTGGTTTATAAAATCAGACTTGCAGTTGCTAAATGGAGAGAAGAGAGTTATCAGGGTGCTTCGGATACTTCCAAATCATTACTGAACTTTTGGTTTAATCAGGAACATCTAATTGGGCAGGAAAAATTCAGTTTTTTCTTTTCGCAACGAGAAGCAATTGAATCAATTATTTATTTGTATGAAATAGCCAAAGCAAAGGATAAATACGAATTAATGCGATTTGATTCTTCGCAACGCGTTAGTACAGGAATGTTTGACGAGAACTGGACACGTTATGTTGTAAAAATGGCGACTGGCTCTGGTAAAACTAAAGTCATGGGTTTGACTTTAGTATGGTCCTATTTTCATAAACTTTATGAAGCAGGTAGTACCCTATCAAAAGATTTTTTGGTAATTGCCCCAAACATTATTGTATTAAATCGTTTACGCAAGGACTTTGACGGTTTAAAAATGTTTTTTGATGAGCCATTTTTTCCCGATAACGGAATTGACGACAAGGACTGGAAAAACGATTTTCAATTAACACTACATATTCAAGACGACCTGAAACCAATTACGGAATCAGGAAATATATTTCTTACAAATATTCACCGGGTTTTTTTTAATGAAGAACTGGAACAAAGTTTTGAAACAACTTTTCTAGGTGTAAAACCAAAACCAGATGCCGATACTTCAAAAGGTTTGGATTTGGGAAAGGTAATGCGAAGTGACAAGATTAAAGATTTGGTGGTGTTAAATGACGAAGCCCATCATATACACGACAGTTCATTGGCTTGGTTCAAGAGCATTGAGGATATCAGCAATAAATTGAAGTTAAAAAACGGAAATGGGATTAGCCTGCAAGCAGATTACTCTGCAACCCCAAAACATAATAGCGGTGCAATTTTCGTTCAAACAATTTGTGATTACCCTTTGGTAGAAGCGATCAAACAAAATGTGGTAAAGTCGCCGGTTTTGCCGGACGAAGCATCAAGACAAAAAATTCAAGAAAAAAATTCTTCCGACTTTGTAGAACGTTACAGAGATTATATTCATTTAGGTTATTTGGAATGGGAACAACAACATGAGGAATTGAAAAATTATAAAACTCCTATCCTTTTCATCATGACGATGAGCACCAAAGAAGCAGATCAGGCTGCTGCTTTTTTGGAAAGCAATTATCCTTTAATGAAAAATTCGGTATTAACCATTCACACAAATAATTCTGGTGAAATTAAAGAAACAGCCGCAAGTAAAAAGGATAAAGAGGAATTAGAAGTTTTACGGAAAGCAGCAGATGCTATTGATAAAGATCATTCGCCGTACAAGGCTGTTGTTTCGGTTTTAATGCTTCGTGAAGGTTGGGATGTTAGAAATGTAACTACGATTGTTGGCCTAAGGCCATTTGGTGCAGATTCCAAAATTCTTCCTGAACAAACTATTGGTAGAGGTTTAAGAAAGATGTTTTCGTTAGATACGCCTGAAAAGTTAGTTGTTGTTGGAACGCCGGCATTTTTAGAGTTTGTCGAAGGTCTTAAAACTGAAGGTGTGGAATTTCAGTACAGCCCAATGGGTGAAGGCTCTAAGGGTAAGTCTGCAGTAATTATTGAAGTTGACAAAGAAAACGCAAATAAGGATTTGGATGCATTAGATATCCCAATTCCTCAAATGAGCCCAAGAATATACAGAGAATTTAAAAATCTGGAATTAATAGACGTAAGTAAATTAAAAAATGAAAAAGTAAGCTTAAAGAAATTCAATAGGGATGAATTAAAGGAAATTGTCTTTAATGATATTGACGGTGATTATTCTCATAAAACAGTTTTTAAGGACACCATACCAGATTACAGAAATGTAATTAGCTTTTTTACATCTGCTATTTTAAAAGACAGCCGATTGGTTAGTGGTTTCAATATTTTGTATCCTAAAGTAGAAAGCTTTATCAAGTATCAACTTTTTACAAATGAGGTGGAATTAAGCGATGCCCAGACCATGCGTAATCTTTCTGAAATTCACCCAAAAGAAACTTTAAAAACGACATTTAAAAAAGCCATTGACGAATTAACAGTAGCTGATAGAGGAACAGCAGAGGTGAAAAATTTTATTTCATTAAAACTCACCAAGCCAAAAATAGCAGAAAATCAAGCTTTCCTAATTCCAAAAAAATCTGTATTTAATAAAATAATTGGTGATAACCATTTTGAATTGGAGTTGGCTTCTTTTTTAGAGAGCAGATTTGATGATGTTATAGCATATGCTAAAAACACCATGGGGGAAGGTGGTGTGAATTTCAAAATTGAATATCAGGCTGAAGATGGAAATATAAGGGAATATTATCCCGACTTTTTTGTAAAAACCAGCGGCAGCACATTTTATATAGTGGAAACTAAGGGCCGTGAAGATTTGGATGATATAAGAAAAGTTAAACGGCTTGTTACATGGTGTAATGATATTAATACTGCACAAAATGAATATTACTACAATCCTGTTTACATTAAACAGGAAAAATGGGAGGAAGTAAAAAAAGATTTGAACTCTTTTATAGATGTTTGCAAAATATTTGAATTGAAATGACAGAATTTGAATTAAGGAATCATATTATTAATAATTATCCGCAGGAAAACGAAAGATGCGAATGGAAAGAGTTTAAGTCTCTTAAACATTCTGTTGCCGGAAGAAAAGGAGAGGATATTGTCACTTATATTTCTGCAATAGCCAATATGAATGGTGGACATTTAATTATTGGTGTTCAGGATAAAACGTTAAATATTATCGGTATTCAGGACTTTAATGAATATTCAATTGAAAATATCAAATTCAGAGTAATTGGTAATTGTACAAATTTAGATTCAGATAAATTTAAGGTTGAAGAATTTACAACCACAAATACAACTAAAACAATTTGGATTTTCCATATACCCAAACATCCTTTCAGGCTTCCTGTTTATGCCCATAAAAAAGCATGGCAACGCATTGATGATAACTTGGTTGAAATTACTCCTTCCAGGTTGAATTCGATATTAACTGAAATTAAAAGTGAAGAAGATTGGTCGGCTGTAATAATTCCGGATGCCACTCTTGACGATTT
>JANLRG010000584.1:0-1584 GCA_031361545.1 Bacteroidota bacterium | reverse complement strand
CCTATTAGCAGTTGACGTTTCAGGACCGAACATTAAACCATGTGGTTTTAGAAAGGCATTTAAATCATCTCGAATTACTCCCGGGTGCACACGCACCCACTTTTCTGCCACATTTAACTCCAAAATGTTCGTAAAATGCTTAGAAATATCTACCACAATGCCGCTTCCCACTACTTGTCCTGCTAACGAAGTACCTGCCGCACGCGGAATAAGCGTCACGCCTTGTTCCGTTGCAAAGTGAATCAATGTTTTAATGTCTTCAATCGTTTGCGGCAACACCACCGCCATCGGTTTTTCTTGATATTCAGACGCATCGGTGGCGTACACCCGCTTCATGGCTTCATCAAGCGTGTTGTTTTTATAAAATATGTCTCCAGATAGTTGAGATTCGACTTGTTCAAACATTGTTTTTTATATTTCTAACAAATATTTCATATCCGCAGGATTTTTATCAATCGTTTCAAACACCTCTTGCGCCTCGCTCAAAGGAGAGATTTGTGTAATCATTTTTTCTAAGGGCAACGTTCCACTCGCTGCTAAAGCAATAGCTTCGTCAAAGTCTTCGGGTTCATAGACACGTGCGCCAATCAATTTGATTTCTCGCCAAAAGAAACGGAACAAATCAACCGCTTTTGGTTCAGAATGAATAGCAACCATAACGATGCGACCGCGCACACGCGGCAATTGCGTCATAGCAGTCACGCCAGCTTGAACACCCGACACTTCAAAAACGACATCTGCCATATCCCCCTCAGTAAAAGCCTCAACGGTTTTCACCAAATCCTTTTCAATCGGATTAACGGTGTCAAAACCCAACGACTGAATGAAGGCCAAACGGTGGCTATTGACCTCCGAAATAATGACTTTTGCCCCTTTTTGACGGGCAACCAAGGCAATTAATAAACCAATGGGTCCTCCCCCAATGATAACGGCATGTTCTCCCGACTTGAGTTCGCCCAAACGCACGTCGTGACAAGCGACCGCCAAAGGTTCTATCATCGCCCCCAAAGTGAGCGACAAATTTTTAGGTAAACGGTGCAACGTAAAAGCAGGGACATTCCAATAGCCTTGCATACCACCCGCCGAGTCAATCCCGATGAACTTCAGGTGTTGTCCGATGTGGCGATACCCATTATCTGCTGGCATTTCAGTACCCGGATTCAAGGGGCGAACAGTTACGTTTTCGCCAACTTGCCAATCTGTTACGCCTTCACCGAGTGCCTCAATAACGCCTGACACTTCATGACCGATTATTTGTGGTGGCTTCACCCGCGCATCCATTTTGCCATGATAAATGTGAACATCAGTGCCACAAACGCCTACGTAAGCCATTTTGAGCCGTACTTCTCCTTTTTGTAAAGGTAGTTTTTCAGCCGTTTTGAGTGTAAAGGTGTGGTTACCTTCATAAAAAAGTGCATTCATGATTAAATATGAATTATAAATGATGAACGATGAATCAATACCGTTCTAATATTTGTAACATATTACCTTCCGGGTCAAAGAAATTGCGAACTTTTCCGCCACCAATAGCATTGGTCAAGTCGCCACCCCAAATAATTTGATGGTTATCTAAGTATTTAATAG
>JANLRG010000289.1:0-1321 GCA_031361545.1 Bacteroidota bacterium | reverse complement strand
GGTTGCGGCGGTTCTGAAGCTAAAAAATCTGCGGAACTTGCGGTAGATTATCTTTTGAAACAACAAAATGTTTCAGGTGGTTTTGACTACACTGGCCCAGATTCAAGAAACGATATGTCTGTAACAGGTTGGTGTGTCATGGGTCTTAAGAGTGCCATGCTTGCAGGTATCAGAGAAGGCGACATCAAAGCTGCATTTCATAAGTGCGGTGATCTTTTAGATAAAGTTGAAGGAACAAAAGATAACACTTCTACTTCTAAGGGAATTGCATGGTATGACACAAATAACGAAACACTTCAAAGTGTTGGAACTGGTGCCCCTGGTGGTGCGTGTCAAGCAATTGCGATGTTAGTGCGTCAGTACCTTGGTTGGGAAAGATCTTCACCTTGGTTGGAAGCTGCTGCTGATGGCCAAGTATCAAAAATCCCTGCGGCATATGCTGGCACAGATATTTACAGAGTTTATTATTCTTTCTTAACTTAATGACATTAGACTCAAGACTAATTCAACATATAAGATATCCCGAATTGCACTCCGGTAGAATTATATTTTTGTGTGATTCCATAGGAGTCATTAAACACAGAATTTAAATTTGCTTTATATTGCGGACGCAACATTAATTTTGTACGGGCACTTATCCGGTAATAAAAATCAATTCCAAAACGGGCATTTAGCATAAATTTCCTGAACGTTTTAATTTCATCAAACGATTCAATGCCTCTTCCATCTGTTCGAATATAATTTCCTTTTTCATGGCTCAAATATATAGCCCTTTTTCCATACCCCTCAGTATGAAATGATGAACTGCGTTTGTCCGATTGTGAACTGCGTTTGTCCAATCTTTTAGCCCTTTATCACCTATTATTTGCGATATTTACAAAAGACGACACCTTTGTAACATCAATTTTGATACTAACATCATTAAAATAAAATTCATCATGGTCACCATTAAAAAAGAAGATAGCAATTTCATATTTGAAGTAAAGGGTATGCACAAACTATGGGCATTTAAAAGCCAAATAACCATTCCTGTTGACAATATCCTCACTGCTCATCAAAATTTCGATACGATTGGAAGTTGGAAGGGATTTAGAATTCCCGGTACGCATATTCCCTTTGTCATCACCGCAGGAACATTTTATAAAAGCGGTAAAAAAATATTTTGGGATGTTGCAAATACGGACAATTGCATCATCGTGGAACTCAAAGACGCTGACTACAATCAATTAATTATTGAAGTTGAAAACCCTGAAGAAGCGATTAAAATGTTGAATCAATAAAATCTATTGAATAATAGCTTTGCGAGGGTTTGAAACCCTCG
>JANLRG010000269.1:0-1189 GCA_031361545.1 Bacteroidota bacterium | reverse complement strand
CAGTTCAGTTGGCTTCTCAAATGAAAGGTAAAAAGAAAGTGGCTGCGGCTGCAAGAGCTTAAATCATGGGTGATAAGTAATGGGCAATAGGTAAAATGGGTAATTAGTAATAGGTAATAAGTAATGGGTAATAGGTGAAATGGGTAATTAGTAATGGGCAATCTTTTGAGATTATCACTTATACCTATAAAAAAAAGACCCCCTCAGTAGAGTTTTACTGAGGGGGTCTTTTTTATTATTAAAGTGCTGGTAACTTCGGATAACTCAATAGAATACTTAAAAATGTCGTTAGGTATGATATATCGGTAGAAAATGATAGAAAATAGCGCACAAGGTCCGTAGGAACGGCATATTTTAATCTCATTTCGATATATCGTTCCTACGGAACTCAATAACAAGGACGACTTTCTCTACTTTCTCTACCGATATATCATGCCAAACGGCATTTTTCAATTACAAAAAGATTTCCGAAGTTACCAGTAAAGTGTAGAATAGAATAATAATTGAAAGTGTAAAATCTGAAAATTGAGTATAATCTTTTCATTACCCATTACTCATTTGATAGCCCAATCAATAGGCGTTTGCCCACGTTGTAGTAAATATTGATTGGCTTTTGAAAAATGTTTAGAGCCGAAAAAAGCACCACCGGCTAAAGGCGACGGGTGCGCTGCTTCTAAGATTAAATGCTTGGAAGTATCAATCAAGGCTGCTTTTTTCCTTGCGAAATTGCCCCAAAGCATAAAAACAATGCCTTCGCGTTCTTGAGATAGCTTTTTTATGACAGCATCAGTAAAAAATTGCCATCCAGTATTTTGATGAGAAGAAGCTTTGCCGACATTTTCAACTGTCAACATGGCATTGAGTAAAAAAACGCCTTGCTCAGCCCAGCTGGTTAAATCGCCATGCGTGGGAATGGGTAAGCCTAAATCGGACTTGATTTCTTTATAAATATTTTGTAGAGAGGGTGGAATCCGAACTCCTTTTGGAACTGAAAATGACAGTCCCATCGCTTCACCCGGGTTGTGGTAAGGGTCTTGACCGAGTATCACGACTTTTACTTTATCAAAAGGGGTGTTTTCAAAAGCATTAAATATCAAACTTCCCGGTGGATAAATGATTTTGCCAGCAGCTTTTTCATTTTTTAGAAATGTCGTTAATGCTTGAAAATAAGGTTGTTCAAACTCATCTT
>JANLRG010000262.1:0-1405 GCA_031361545.1 Bacteroidota bacterium | reverse complement strand
CTGAGGGGGTATATGGTCAAGAACCAGCCATCATTGAAAAATTGAACAAAGATTATTATGATGTTAAAGTATTCAAAGTCAATGATTTAGATAAAACCGCTCGAAATGTATTCATAACTTTTGAAGTCATGGAAAAGACGGGTTTTGAAAAAATTAAAGACTTGGATATTTTAGGCGCAATGGTCATTGATGGTTCGCCCAATATAGAGCAAAATGCTTTGTCATTTAAAACCGCCTCGTCATTTGATCCTAATAATATCAAAGCTCCAGGCTTGATGAGTTTCAGATTTGTAGAAAATAAACCATTTAAATTTCGCATTAATTTTGAAAACATAGGCAACAATCCAGCTACTTCTGTACAAGTGAAAACAATAGTTCCTGATATTTTACAAGCCACCTCGATTCAAAATATCAAAATGATACCTGTCTTTAAAGCCAATAATGAAAGGGATAGTGCGATGAAATACACTATCAGTCCAGATGGTAAATTTATCACTTTCACTTTTTCTAATATAGACATCAGCGGCATTAAAGAAGATTGGAAACCTAAAAAGAAAGCATCGCAAGGCTATATTGAATATGAGTTAAAAACTAAAAGCGGGATTCGCAAAAGGGGATTTGATTCCAATGCCGAAATTACTTTTGATAACAACACCCCTATTATTGCCGATAAAGACAAGACCGATTTTCGCAACGGATTGTCAATTGGCGTTAAAGCAGGCATGAATTATCAGCCCAATACTGAGGGGTCTAATTATTTTATTGGGGCGACATATTCAGCTTATCGTCCGGCAGGTATTTATCTGCAAATGGAGGCGATGGTGGATTTGACTAAACGATATGTGTCAAGGGATTCTCAAAAGCTAAGTGGCAGAACAGATTATGCGCCTCCTACAAATTCAGGCTTGCGCTCCTATAAAGACTCTATTGCCACAGTTGAAAAATATAATTTCACGAATAGTATCAGACTTATACCAGTGCAATTAAGATACGATTTCAAATTTGTCAGTTTTGGTGTAGGATTAAATGCTGATTTAAGTTTTATAAAAGAGCAAACCTATAAAGAAGTAACGGAATACAAATACTACATAACAGACCCAACACGCGTACTACCCCCAAATGTCCCTTGCTATTTGGGAAGAACTGGACCTGATACAAAAAATACAACAAAAATAGAATTTGGCTATTTTGGAGATATGGCTATTGGCAATTACAGTTCGGGTATTAGCGTAGGTATTCGATATAATCAATCAGTTAAAAAAGATTCAAAACCTTTTTTTCAAGCCTATTTAAGTTATAAAACTCTATAAACCCTTTAAAATTATATAATTATGAAAAATCTATTGAGTGTTTTAGTCATTCTTATGATCTTCATCTTGGCTTGTCAAAAAGCACCTAATTGCCT
>JANLRG010000257.1:0-1716 GCA_031361545.1 Bacteroidota bacterium | reverse complement strand
GGCGTTCAGTTTAAACCCGATTATACTAAAAAAACGGACGACCTTTTTAAAGCCTACGCCTACGCTCGAGAGAAGCCTTTGACGCTCCAAAATCTGTTTCAAGCCCATACATATTTGACTAAAAATATTCTTCGCAGTGTGCAATGCGGCAAAGTTCGCACGGGCGTTATATACGTCACAGATGAAAATGAGCGCATTATGTATGTAGGCGCGAACCCTGCCACCGTTCATTTTGAATTGGATAAACTGTTGGGAGACATTGCTTTTCTACTCCATCAAGATTTGACCATCCATCAAACCTTGTATTATGCCGCCTTTATCCATCTTCTTTTTCTCAATATTCACCCCTTCGCTGACGGCAATGGGCGGTCTGCTCGTTTGCTTGAAAAATGGTTTTTAGCTCAAAAAATCGGTGAACAGGCGTGGTATATCCCTTCTGAAAAGTATTATTACCACCATTTAGCAGATTATTACAAAAATTTGCAACGCTTGGGCTTGGAATATGAGTCACTTGATTATGATAAAGCTTTGCCCTTTTTGATGATGTTGGGGGAGAGCCTGGGGTGAGGTTTATTTGTCATTCAATTTCAACGTCTTGATTATAGCTTCCATATCATCATTCAATACTTGGTGAAACATTTCCGACCTTTTCATAAACACCATAAATGATGAAATAAAAACGAGAGCGAGCAAAGCCCATTCATAATAGCCAAACGCTATCCATTTATAAAGGCAAATAAAAACGCAGATGAGAGAAATAGCGCATAAATTTTGAGAAAAGGCTCGTAGGGCATACCATCTTTCTAAAATTGGAATGTGTTTTTCGCCATATTCTCTAATCAATGTCCATTTTTCTTGAACCGTTTGTTGACCGGCAATCGCTGTGGGTTTTTGAGTGAATAAGCCGTTATGGTATTTTTGGTATAAAAAACTGCCCAATATATGCAATGTAAAACCCAACAGATAAGATAAAAACAAGCCCATAAAAATAGCTTTCTTATCCACACTGTGAACAGATTGATAAACCTGCCAAACTGATTTCGCTTCACAATCCGCTGCAATCCAACAAATCATCAATAAGGCAGAACCGGGGATTAGGTAGCCGAGTATATCGAAGAATTCTATTCTGATTTTGTCCATTCGTTTATTTTTTCTTCAAATATAGAAAAGCAAATATAAATTTTAAACAGGGTATTATGTACAAAAAGCCGTTGAAAACTATTCAAAAGTTTTAATGGCTTGTTTTTTATGAGAATACTGAGGGGGAGCCAATTATTAAGTGTTTGATTTTTATAGTAGTTTTCCTTTTTTTGATGATGTTGTGCGAGAGTTTGGGGTGAGGTGTTTATATTTATTTCATATAATGTTTCTTTATGAAAATGATTAAGATATTTTTAAAAAATCCTTAGCCATAGAACTAAGAAGAATTCTTATATACCTTTCAGGCTTTTGTTTGTAGGGGTTTTTGGATTTACCCCTCAGTAATCTAGGTTCATAAATTGAAATAAACCATCTGAAAGTATTACTATCAACCTTTAAGTATTTTTTCTTTTTCAATATCTTCCTCTTCTCGTTCTTCTGCTTCACGCCATTTTTCTTCAAGTTGAATTAATCTCGATTTATTTTCATTATTATCCAACAATAAAAATTTTTCACTTTTCCATTTACCAGTAACCTTTTGAACATTATTTTCTATTAGTATTACAAATTTTTTTT
>JANLRG010000246.1:0-4474 GCA_031361545.1 Bacteroidota bacterium | reverse complement strand
CCATGCTCATATTGCCGACTTGTTTGGTGTTTATCCATTGCAATTGTTGATTGCCTTATTTCTGTTGGCAGTGATGGTGTACTACTTGGAACAAGGTGTAAAAACTGATTCATAGTAGTAAATGATGCTTTAATTGACGTTTCAGTATTGAGTGCATATTTTGCTGTCAAGCGTGGCTCTACGAAAGTATACGTTTTTGACGTTGTGAAAAATGTTGGAATCCGCACACCGACGTTAATACTGAGGGGTTCGCTTACCTTCCATTCATCGCTAAAATAAAACGCAAACTCATTAGAATATCGTCTTGGAATGCTGTCTCGGTTGATGTCTATGCGGTTGCCTTTTTTGGGAATTTTGGCAGAAGCCGATGCAGGATAAAGTGTATGATAGGTATAATTTGCTCCAAATTTGACTTCATGTTTTGGATTAGGAATAAATGTCAAATCCGTTTTAGCCGTTATATCCGAGATAGCCGTATAGAGCAAGGCATAATATTGTCCTTGCGTAGAGCCAAGTCCCAGATGATAATCGTTGTAAATAAAGGAAGTATTGGTAAATAATTTATTGCCAAAAAGGTGATTCCAGCGCATTGTGGCAGTGGTATTGCCGAAATTAATACCATAATTAAGGCTGTTTGCACCCGTATAAGCGGCATTGTCTTTTCCTTTAAAAAAACTGGCAAACACATGGTCATTTTTACCCAATTCATAATTCACTTTGGCATTGAGGTCGTATAAAAAATAAGTCGTACCTTGTTGGGCTGCGGGTGTAAAAGGTTTCAAAAGCAAGTCAATATAGCTCCGCCGCCCTGAAACGATGAACGATGATTTCTCTTTTTGAATCGGTCCCTGCACCGTCAAATTGGCTGATAGCAAACCGATACCCCCCTCAGTAGTGAAGCGTTCTTTATTGCCTTCTTTCATCGTAATATCCAAAATGGAACTCAGCCGCCCGCCAAACTCAGCAGGGAAGCCACCTTTTATCAATTTTACATTATTCACGGCATTGACATTGAAGGTGCTGAATAAACCGAATAAATGGTTTGGGTTATAAACGGTGGCTTCGTCCAATAAAACCAAATTTTGGTCGAGATTGCCACCTCGCACAAAGTAACCCGTTGTCCCCTCCTGCCCCGCTTGTACACCCGGTAACAATTGAATAATTTTCAAAATATCTCGTTCACCGCCAATAACAGGCAGTGAATTGATTGCGCGCATGGGTACATCAATGACACTCATTTGAGCGCGCTGCACATTATCATTGTTGCGGCTGGCACTAACGGTCACTTCTGAAAGCGCATTTGAAGTAGGTTCTAATAAAAAATTCAAGCGCAAATCTTCTTTAGTCGCTATCTTTTTGGCTTGTGCTTGATAGCCAATGTAGGAAATGACCAAGCCAATAGTATCTACTTTTGGCAGTGTGAGCGAAAAATAGCCATAATCGTTGGTGACAACACCTGTTTGTCGGTTGCTTTCAAATACGGTTGCCCCGATGAGGGACTCCTGCGTTTGGGCGTCTTTGACATAGCCACTGAGGGTAATATTTTGAGATGATCCCTTTATTGTAAGTAAAAGTGCTATCAAAAACGTTGGGGTAAAATAAAGTTTTTTCATTTATAAAATTTTACGAAGGCAAAAACATTTTCGAGAAAGAAGGTTATCAAAATGACTTCCCTCTTCCCGAAAATGCGGATGAATAGAAAACGAGTTGTATTAAAACCTTACTTGTAATCTTCTACATGATTACAAGTCTATTTACAAGACATTTTTAGAAAGTGTGGGTTTGGAGTAGGAATAAATTAAAGAAGCTTGAATCAACTGGCTTTTAAAAAGTTATCAATTCATCTTCAATCGCTGAATCCTCTTTAGTATAAGTCACACCATGTATTTTTTGCCCTTGATTATCGTATAAACTGATGATACCGCCTTTGTTGGATAGTTGAAGCGCATTGACAGAGACGATACTAATTTGATGCGGTGGTATTACCAAATTCGACAATTTTTGCCTTTTTTGAGCATTGTTTTCTATTTCCCAATCCGCCAAATCAATAGGTTCATTGGTAATATTTATCAAATAAACCGTTTCTTTTGTCTGTTCATCGCCCGCAGGATTGACCATAGCAGCAACTATTTTCACAGAACTTTCTCCAATAATACTGAGG
The DNA here is from genome assembly GCA_031361545.1 of Bacteroidota bacterium. GTDB lineage: Bacteria > Bacteroidota > Bacteroidia > AKYH767-A > 2013-40CM-41-45 > JADKIH01. Next base: position 2,313 of record JANLRG010000246.1, on the reverse strand, counting down.
GGTGCGTTAGCTGCTTCAACTAAAGTAACGGGTACTTTTTTCAATAAAGATTTAACTTGCGTTTCAAAAGCTAAAAAGATAGCTGCCCAAGTATCAGTAGTCGGAAAATGTATTAAAACACCGCCATCTTGCCACGAGGCATTGCTTGAAGCGTGCGACCCAACACTGCCTTGATTCATGTGAATATCGTGTAATCCAATATTAGGATTTAAACTATAAGGATTTGAACCCGCATTGGCAGCTTGATTGGGCAACGGAAATTTTGAGCCGAAGAGATACATTACCGCATCTTTTGTTTGTTTCACCCGATTGATATAAGATGACAACAACGCACTCAAATCTGTATGTGTATTATTACTATTTGCCAAAGATTTCAAGTTTTTCAAATTCACTAAATTGCCCCTTACATAATCCATAGCCACACCACCCGCTTTTTCAGCAATAGGCGTAAAACCCCAATCAAATTTTGCATCTTTTACTTTTTGCGTAATGGGGTGTTTGAAATTATCATCCGTCAAATACATCACATTATCGGATTTAGCATCCGGATTTGTGTAGCGGACATTGATAGTAAACCAAAACTGTTTAGTATTGCAATCCACCAAAACTTGAAAATGATCATTGCTGGTTTGATACTTAACAGGGCGACATTTGAGAACATGCGACCACACGTCTTGTCCAGGTTGTCCCATATTACCCGTTTTTCCGCCTTGGGGATTAGGGTTGGTTTGGGGATTTTTTTTGTTCTTTGCCATAATTGATTGTTTTTAATTTTAGAAAGGTGAAAATGTCAGTGCGTTGTGGTAATATTGTCTTTTTGAAAGAATAAATTAAGTTTTATAGGATTATCTGTATTGATAATATCAACTTAATCTGAAAAGGAGAATGCCCTATTGAAGCAGAACATAACTCTTGTGTCAAACCTCGTAAGGTAATAAAAGTGCATAAGCATAACAAAAGAAAGTATTTCATAGATTTATAGGGCGTTAATATTAAGAATAAGGACAGGAATAATTTATTGTAAAAATGTAATTTTTGAAATAGGATGAATTTCCCAATTGGTTGCAGGTTGAAAACCAACGGGTCCGATTTGACCGGGCTTATGGTCAACATCAAAAAAAGTGCTGCCTTCTATTTGAATTTTAATCGGATTCTGAGCAAAAATGACATAGCCCGAACTACAAACCTTCACAAATTGCTTTTCAAAAGCGGCTCTAACGGCTGTAAACGTTTTAATATTGGCATTAGATAAGCCTGATATTTCAACATTGAATAAGGTGGCTTTTTTCACATCTTTATTATCCCCTATGATAACGTGGTAATCATTGTCGCTCTCTTTTTTGAACGCATACAGATAGGTGTCTTTCAGCAGCCGTACATAATGCTTTTCTTCTGCAATACGCGGACTACTACTGGTCAGTTTCGCCCGAACAATCGCATCTTTTGCTAAGGCTTTTAAAAGAGCTGATACTGTGGCAAAGTCTTCTATTTTAGCATTGACAATTGAGGTTTTCGCTGCCTTTCGTGCTGTTCCTGCAAAAGTGCTATCAAGACAATTAGAAATGGCTAACACATTTTCTGATTGAGCATTGTCAAAAGGATCATCTACGAATTTTACTTTATAAAACTTACCGTTGGGCGCTTTATATACAGCTTCCTTGCAACTTGGATTGCTTAAATTGGTAATGGTATCACAAGATACATGTTGTGAAAATAGGGTTTGTGAACTTAAAAACCCTAATAAAATGAGTAGTAGACTCAAAGGTTGGATGGAGATTTTGGTTATCACGATAGTTTTTTTTAGACGTGTAGATGATAAAAAGTATAATATAGGTTTAACGTGAGTTGGGAGATTCAAGCTGCCATATTTAGGCTATCCTCACCTGAATGTAGTTCATAAATAGTAGCAATAGAAGCAGAAGATTTATCTGGATAGAAAGAATAAGCGGCTAAATTGGCGAAGACAGTAGTAAAACCATTAGTAGCCGACCTTTGCTGATTAAAATTTAAATCCAAATGTACTTTTTGAATATCAATGACAGACTCAATGGTTGGTCTTTTCTTATGCCATAAGCCATCTTTAAAGAGTAATGGTTTTGCTGCTTTTTTCATATTGCTTCTAGGTTTGACAACAAAAGTTCTTAAACGGTCTACTTCTAAGAGCAATCGTTTTTCTTCATTCATCTGATAACCGGCATCAGTATAAAACATACCAAAAAGGTTTTTAGCCATCTGAAAAAGAATGAGCGCATGGGAATCAGATTTACTACCTAAAGATAGATAAAAATGTAATAATTCGCCTAAATTGTTGAT
>JANLRG010000231.1:0-14753 GCA_031361545.1 Bacteroidota bacterium | reverse complement strand
AAATCATAACCAAACAATGGAAAAGATTCGATGAAGGAACCTCTTCCAGCCATAATTTCTGCTCTCCCTTCACTAAGTAAATCAAGAGTAGCAAAATCTTGAAACACTCGCACAGGATCATTAGAGCTCAACACTGTTACAGCGCTTGACAACCGAATATTTTTTGTTTTGACTGCTGCTGCAGCTAAAACAACAGCAGGAGAAGACACTAAAAATTCTTTCCGATGATGCTCTCCGATAGCAAAAACATCTAAGCCGAGAGAATCTGCTAATTCAATTTCTTCCAACAAATTTTTCATTCGTTGTGCATCTCCATATTTAATTCCTGTTATAGGATTTTTAGTTGCTTCAACGAAAGTATAAATTCCTAATTCCATGCATTAATTTTTATCAAACTTTTTAACCAAACTTCACTCCAGTCATTGTAAGCGAACCAGCAAGAGCTCTATCGTTAAAGAAAGTTATTTCATCACTTTTATTTTGTAGAGCCAAAGTGTATATAAGAGGAAAATAATGATCGGGTGTTGGTATTGCCAAAGTAGCAGCTTTGCCAAGATTTTCCCAGTTAATTAAGGATGAATGATCATGATTTAAAATTTTAGTTTTAAAAATTTGATTCATTTCATTGGCCCAATCAAAACCGAATTCTTCGTTGATCCGATTGAAATTAGCCATACCTAAATTATGAACCATATTTCCTGAACCAATAATCAAAACACCCTTTTCTCTTAGACCATACAGTTGTTTAGCTAGGTCGTAATGATATTGACCTGGTTTATAGTAATCGATACTCAGTTGAAGAATTGGAATAGTGGCATCAGGATACATTTTTTTTACCACCGACCATGTACCATGATCCAATCCCCAATCATGATCTAAGCCGACATTTGTAGACGTAATCATTTTTTTTGTTTCCTCAGCCAGCATTGGATTTCCAGGTGCAGGATATTGTACATCAAACAAAGCTTGCGGGAACCCACCGAAATCATGAATAGTCTTTGGATGTTCCATTGCAGTGATGTGCGTTCCTTTGGTCAACCAATGAGCGCTAATACAAAGTACTGCTTTAGGAAGAGGAATTTGTTTAGCAAGCTCTATCCATGTTTCAGTAAATTGGTTTGTTTCAATTCCATTCATTGGCGAACCGTGACCCACAAAAAGAACAGGCATCAAAGGTCCCGTTTTGGCAAGACTGGAAGAAAGTACATTGAGGGAGTTGAGAGTCATGTATTCGGAAGCTCACGTTATTAAATGAATAAATTCTTGTCTTTTCTTTTGAACACTGAAACAAAGTTAAACAATTTGTAAAAGGGCTGAAGAAAAATAAATTCCATCATAAAAAAAATCACTCTTGAAAGTAAACTATTTCTTTAATAAGCGCAAGGCTTCTCTTTTACTAAGCGGCTTTAAAGGATGATTTTCAATAAAATCAATTACCCATTTTGTATCAATTTGAGAATGCTGTCTTAAGGCCCAACCAATTGCCTTTTGCAAAAAAAATTCCTTTGACTCATTATTCTCTAGAATACGTTTGCTTAACCAAACAGTATCCATTTCATTTTTGTACTTCAATTGAAAAATAATGCATGCTCTGCGCTTCCAAAGGTTCGGTGATTTTGTCCAGGGAATTAATTCCGTTTCGTATAATTTTTTATGATGAAGATAATACCCTCCGATAACATTGGTACTAATCATATCCACTGTATCCCACCAAGAATTTGTGGAGATAAGAAAATCAAGAAAATTTATGTTGAGGTCTTTGTATTTTTTTTTATTGATTGTTAATAAATCACATGCAACATAATGATATTCTCTATAGGGAAATTTCCACAAAGCACGAACAACGTTCTCTAACTCAAGAGTATCAGTAATTTTATACTCCAAAAAAAGTTCCTTCTGAATCAAATCTCTCTCCGGCCGTTTTAATCCTAAAAACTCAAAACGATTTTTCATATAGGCTTTCATTCCTATAGCAATTTCTGCATTTGCAGAATTTTGGAAGAGAGATTGAAGTGCTTTTAAAAATATTTTGGAATTCATAGTGGCAATTTAGAAGACAAATTTACCGATAAAAAATTAACTAATTAAGTCGCTAAATTTACTCTTTAAAATTTCATCCTCCATTATTCCAGATTGAATGGCATATTTGACAACACCTACAATATTTTTACTATTGGTAATTTTTAAAATGTCAGCTCTACAATCGTCAATGGTCCGTACAGAAATGTTTAAAGCGTTTGCAATTTCTTTAGAAGTCTTTTCATAGCACATTAGAAACAAAACCTCTCGCATTCGATTCTCCATATAATTAGAAGTAATTTTTTGCCCCTTATTAATTGCAGCTAACCTCTCCAGGATAAAATTGTTCACCTCTTCAGAAAAATAAGTTCCGCCTTTCACTACAACTTTTATGGCCGCAATTATTTCAGACTTTTTACTATTTTTCAATAAATAACCAGAAGCACCTTTGTCAATCATTTCCATAATATAACGTTCTTCGCCAAACATAGAGAGTGCAATTATTTTTACATTCGGAAAACGATGTCTAATAATTTCTGTTGCTTCCATCCCATTCATCGGTACCATTTTGATGTCCATCAATACAACATCATAGTGTTCTGACTCTAGTAATTGAATAACTTCGATTCCATTCGATGCTTGAGTTGTTTTTTCAATAAAGTCTTGTCGCCGCAAAACTGTATTTAATCCATCCCGAAAAATTGGGTGATCGTCAGCAATAATTATTTTAAGATTAGAAATCATTATATAATCACTAATATAGGAAAATGAAATTCGTACTTCGCACCTTTATCAAACTTTTCACTAAATGAAATTACTTTCCCTTTTAATAAATTAATTCTGTTTTTTATGTTCGTCTGTCCCATACTCTTTCCACCATTTGTTTCACCAATTTTATCACCATTGTCAGAATATTTGATGATCAAAAAATCGTTTATATTTTTTATTCCAATGTTGATTAAAGTACAATTAGAATGTTTAACAGAATTGGTTAAAAGTTCTCTAATAATTCTATAGATATTAATTTGGTAGTCGTTATTCAATTCAATATTTTTCACATCATATTTAAAATCAATCTTTAATTTTTTTAATGCCGAAACTAAATTGATATTTTCAATCAACGACTGTTCAAGGCCATATTTTGAAATTAGTTGCGAAGACAAATTTCTTGCAACACCTCGTACATTATTAATGACCATGTTTAAATGATCTTCAATTTGATCGATTGATTGAGTAATTTCATTAGGCTCCAACTCTGACAAATTAGCAACTTGAAGTTTAATCGCAGAGAGCATCGGCCCAATATCGTCGTGAATATCTTCAGCGATTCTATTTTGTTCGTCTTCTTGGGTAGTAATGATAGCATCCTTAACAGCAATTTCCGCTTGCTGACGAACACGTCCATTTTTTACCAAGATCATTATAAAGAAAATGATCAATGATAAAAAAATGATGGTCATGAGACCTATGAACCAGAAGAACTGGAATTCTTTGGAAAACATTTTAAGGCAATTATGAATGCAAAATAAGTAATGACATTTGTTACTAGAAGAAAATAGTAAAAAAAGGAATATTTATATTCGAACCAACTCGCCGTTCCATTTCTGAAAGCTATTCCAGCGATGTTTAAAATGAATCCAGACAAGATCCAAAACCATGGATCTTTTAATAAGTCGCCTTTTACTTTATCACAATAAGTGTAGGTAGTAATCAAAGATAAGGGAAATAAAATTGAATCTCGTATTGACCGATCAATTCCTCTCGGCCAATCAAATAGACGAAATGCATATTGGGACATCCAAAAAATAAAATAACCAGTTATTAAAATCACAATTACTTTTCGAATGAGTTTAGAGTCATTTAATAAATAAAATACACGTCCAAGAACCACCGCTTCCATCATCAAAAAGGTGTTATCAATAGCCCAGTTAGAAATTTTATTAAATGAAGCAATCATCATTGAATATTCCGCTAGAAAAGCAAAAAAAAATAAACCTGAATATAATTTCATCGGCGTATCAAATCTTGAATAGTTTTTACTTGCTAAATAGAAGATAACCATGTATTGGCAAAAACAAATAAATTCAAAAACATAAGAGCTAGTTTTCATAAAACCTTGGGAGCTGCGCCTCCCAAGGTAGTAGTATTCTTAAAAAATTGCAAAAAATTGGGTCAGGAATTTAAAATATTAGCGGTTGAACAATCGGGGGGACAAAAATTGCCTCCATCAATACATTTGAAATCATTCTCAATCTGATCATTTTCTTCTTTATCTACTCCCACGATCACTAAGCAATTTTGACCATCTGTTTTTGTTCCGAAATAAGTTCTGATTCCAACAGAATTTGTTTGATCGAGCAGCGCCTGAATCGAATCTTTGCTGTAAAAAATTCCTATAACGTCGCCAGTTTTTATTTTGTCACGATAGGCTTTGGTCAGTATTGCTCCTTCTTCGAAACTGATGGAATTATTTTCATGTCCTGTGAAACTCATAATGGTGGGTTTTGATTTATAGTTTATAAATTATTAAAACCTAAAATTCGGTAAGTAAAACTAGCTGGCCTAATTGTGGGGAACACATGCGACAATTCCGTTACGCTGGATAATTGATTTCAGTAAAAAAATTAAGAAGTTATAGTAAAAATACCGTAGCGCTACGGACGAGATACCGTAATGTTGACGAGGGGAAAATGATTAAAAAGATGAAATTTATTTACCGCCCACTATTTTTTTAATATCATTGAGTTTATTCAATGCTTGTATGGGGGTAAGATGATCGACATCGAGGTTCAGAATTTCTTCTCTGATTTGTTCTAAAACAGGATCGTCCAATTTAAAAAAGCTAAGTTGTAAATCTTCACTCAGTTTTGATTTTTTCTCCAGCGAAGGTTCGCTACGAGAAGCCTCCAGTTGTTTGAGCATATCTTGAGCACGATGAATAACTTTGGAGGGAATGCCAGCCATTTTCGCCACATGGATTCCAAAAGAATGTTCACTTCCACCTTCAACTAATTTTCTTAAAAAGACAACTGTATTGGTTAGCTCCTTTACGGTGACATGAAAATTTCTAATCCGTGGAAAAGAAAAAGCCATTTCATTCAATTCATGATAATGAGTAGCGAATAACGTTTTCGCTTTTGTACTTCCATTCTCATGGAGGTATTCTGCAATGGCCCAAGCAATGCTTATGCCGTCGTAGGTTGAAGTTCCTCGACCGATTTCATCTAACAAAATTAAACTTCTTTCAGAAAGATTATGAAGTATGCTAGCTGTTTCGTTCATCTCCACCATAAAGGTAGATTCGCCCGATGAAATGTTATCACTTGCACCTACCCGAGTGAATATTTTATCGACGATGCCGATTGTTGCACTTGAAGCAGGAACAAAACTTCCTGTTTGCGCGAGCAATGTTATGAGAGCAGTTTGTCTAAGAATAGCTGACTTACCAGACATATTGGGCCCAGTGATCATAAGAATTTGCTGACTATCGGGATCCAGATAAATGTTATTCGAAATAAATTTTTCACCATCTACCAGCTGTGTTTCGATCACTGGATGACGGCCATTTTTGATGTCAATGATTTTTGAGTCGTTGACAACAGGACGAACATAATTATTTTTCTCAGCGGCATTTGCAAAAGAAAGTAAACAATCTAGACGTGCTAGGAGCGATGCATTTAATTGAATGGGTTGAATGTAATCAAGAATAGAAGAAATAAGTTCAGTGAATAGTTTTGTTTCGAGTGCTAAGATTTTTTCCTCTGCACCTAAAATCTTCTCTTCGTATTGTTTTAATTCTTCAGTAATATATCGTTCAGCATTAGTCAATGTTTGCTTTCTTGTCCATTCACTTGGCACTTTTTCTTTATGAGTGTGAGTGACTTCAATGTAATATCCAAAGACATTATTAAATCCGACTTTCAAAGAAGAGATGCCCGTCCGCTCGGCTTCTCTCTGTTGCATCTTCAATAAATAATCTTTTCCATGCATAGAAATTTCACGCAACTCATCTAATTCTGAATTCACTCCTTGCTTGATAACTCCTCCTTTATTAACCATGACAGGAGCATCTACTTGAATTTCATTTTCAATCCGATCTTTGATGAGTGAACAATTATTCAATTGGTCGGCAATTATTTTAATGGCGCTATTTTCAGTATTCAAACACGATTCACGAATTGACTGAACCATTTCTAAAGCGCGCCGAAGTTGTTGCACTTCACGCGGAGATATTTTCGCCAAAGCCACTTTAGAAATCAATCGTTCTAAGTCACCAACTTGTTTGAGGTGACTAGAGATTATAGAAGAAAATTCGGGATGCTCTAATAAATAGCTAACAGCATTTTGACGATCTTCAATAACAGAAATATCTTTTAGCGGAAGTAACAACCAACGTTTCAATAAACGTCCTCCCATTGGAGTAATGGTTTGATCAATTACATCGATTAAAGCAACAGCATTTTCGTGCGAGCTTCCAATCAACTCCAAATTTCTAATTGTAAATTTATCTAACCACACATATAGATCTTCTTCAATTCGAGAAATTCCATTGATGTGTTTAAGTTGTTCTTGTCTGGTATCAGAAACATAATGCAAAGCAGCACCGGCCGCAATTACACCACTATGCAATTCTTCAATACCAAATCCTTTCAAGGATAGAGTACCGAAATGTTTGAGTAAAATTTCTCTGGTATAATCTTCTTGAAAAACCCAATCGTCTATTGAAAAATTATAAAACCGGTTGCCATATTTTTCTGTAATTTCTTTTTTAAATGATTTCGAATAAACGATTTCATTTGGATTGAAATTTTGAAGGAGTTTGTCAATATAGTTTTCATTTCCTTGCGACACAAAAAATTCGCCTGTACTGATGTCAATGAAAGCGACGCCACTAATTTTTCCATCAAAATGAATGGCAGCAAGAAAATTATTTTTTTTATGTTCTAAAATTTTGTCATTATATGAAACACCTGGACTTACTAATTCCGTTACTCCTCGCTTTACAATTTGCTTTGTCAACTTAGGATCTTCCAGTTGATCGCAGATAGCTACTCGCAATCCAGCTCTGACAAGGCGAGGAAGATAAGTATCGAGTGAATGATATGGGAACCCTGCCAGCTCAATAAACGAGGCACTGCCATTTGCTCGCCGTGTTAAAACGATACCTAAAATACCAGAAGCTTTAATAGCATCTTCTCCAAACGTTTCATAAAAATCGCCAACACGAAACAACAAAAGCGCTTCAGGATATTTCGCTTTGATACTATAATATTGTTTCATGAGTGGAGTTTCCACAACTCCAGATTTAGTTTCTTCCTTCAACAAGTTTTTGCTTCTTTGCAGTAATTATTCAATCTATGCGCAAGATACAAAATGATGAGTTGGGTCGGTTAACTGTCGACGATTTTAAAAGTGCTCAGAAACGGCCATTTGTGATTGTACTAGACGACATCAGGAGTTTAAATAACATCGGATCCGTGTTTCGTACTGCCGATGCTTTTCGATGTGAAAGCATTTACTTATGTGGGATTACGGCTACTCCTCCGCATCGGGAAATTCACAAAACTGCCTTGGGTGCTGAAGATTCTGTGGACTGGAAATATGAAAGTGATATTTCAATTGCACTCACGAAATTAAAAAAGGAAGGATTTGTAATCGTGGGAATTGAGCAAGCAGAAGGTGGAATAAAACTGAACGATTTTTATCCTGTAAACGATAAAAAATACGCTTTTGTTTTAGGCCATGAAATTAATGGTGTTAGTGAAATAGCTTTATCATTGTGCGATATGGCAATTGAAATTCCACAAGATGGAACAAAACATTCTCTGAATATTTCTGTCTGTGCAGGAATTATTATCTGGGATTATGTCTCTAAAACTGGTAACAGCTAATTAAAAATTTAAGGTCAAAAAAAAGGGAGTTTCGAATGAACGAAACTCCCTAATAGTTTAGTTAGTTTTTTATTGATCGATAATTGAAAAATCTACTCGACGATTAATAGGATGTTTTCCAGTAATAGGATCATCTTTTCCGAGTGTTTCAGTAGTTAATCTACTTGGATCAATTTTGTAATTTTTCACAAGATGTTTCTTCACGGCTTCTGCTCTGCGTTTTCCTAACTTGATATTGTATTCTACACTTGCACGTAAATCACAATTACCAGTAACTTTAAATTTCAAGTCAGGATTTTTCTGCATAACGATAGCGATAGTTGCAAGAGTTTCATCATATTTCTTCTGAATTACATCGCTATTTAAATCAAAGAACACCGAAGGCAGATAACCATTCGAAGCCATCACAGACGATTCTCCGCCCTTTTTAACACCCGGTCCATTTTGAATAGTTACACCCTGGTTATTGATTAAACTTCCTTTTGCTGTGCCTGGTTCCATATCACGAGGATCAGGAATTCCGTCACCATCAGTATCAATTTCTTTTCCAGCAGCATCCACTTTTGCATTCTTTGCTGAAAACGGTTCAGCATCTTTTACATCTGGAACTCCATCACCATCTGAATCGATAGACGTACCATCACCATAAACTTTATTTCCTACTGGTGTATCTGGTTCTTTGTCGAATAAATCTGCTACTCCATCTTTGTCACTATCCTTCGACATTAAATCTACCTTATCTTTCATGTCATACAAATCAGCATACACACCTTGCATTGGATTAAACCATTCTGCTACATATTCTTTTTTGCCGATATGATAAGTCAGTCCAAGACTAGTATACGAATAATCATCATCTTCTGACAATAATTTATACCAACCATCGAGTTTATCTCTGTTTGTTGTTCTGAAACTATATTCAAAATTTAAAGAAAAATGTTTTGAAATTCTGTATTTGACACCAACTGAAAAAGGCATAATCAACTCAGAGGAGTTGGCGTAATTTACGGTATCAAATGGCTGAGTATATTGTGAATAAATTCCAGTCAAAGCTGTATGACCTCCATCGAGATAAACATGTGGAGTATATTTAATAATTCCTGCACCAATTGCACCGTAGATTGCTAAGTTGGGACAACGCTTTAAGAAAGCAACATTTCCCAATTGAAAATAAGCATTCAAAGTGATGTCATATTTCACATCAGTATTAAATCGGTACTGTGGTTTATTTCCATCAACCCCACTCATGCTTCCTGTCATAAATCGAGCTTGGAAAGCAAATGAATGAGTTAGAAATTTAGTCACATCTAATCCAAAAGCTACCTGACGTTGAACATTGAATGCTGAAATAGTATTCGCAGAAATATCGGTGTTAGGCCAAGTCAATCCAATGTGGCCGCCGATGTCCCAATTATCAAAATGACTGATGTAAGGCATCCTGTCATTTTTTATACTAATGTGAGCAGAATCTCTCATTACGACAGACTGTGCATTAGCATTTTTAGCTCCTCCAATTGTGAGGAGAGATAAAATAATAGTAAAAATCTTCATTGTGCAGTTGATTGTGTTCCCGTCCGCAACCCACTGTTGACGCGGACTTCACGGTATGCAAATTTAAGAATCCATAATCCTTATGCAAGTCCTTTTGGTGAAAGAAACAGTCTCTTAACCATTTAGCAGTACTCTATGTAAGCCCGCTTTGAAATCTGTGTTAAGAATTTCGAGTATTCGATTGTAATCATGTTCAACATTCACAAAATCGACGTTGTTGGTGTCGATCACCACAATGGGAAATCCACCTTGTTGTTTAAAAAACTCCCAATACCCTTTTTCCAGATTTTCTAAATATTCATCGCTGATATTTTGCTCATATTCACGACCTCTATTTAGAATATTTTTCCTCAACTGTTTGACGTCTTTATGCAGGTAAAGAAGAATGTCTGGCTTTGGTAAATGAGGATTAATGATGTGAAAAAGTCGTTGATACAACTGATTTTCGTCATTTTTGAGTGTAATGTTTGCGAAAATCAGAGATTTACTCAACAAATAATCAGAGATAGTTTGTTCATGAAAAAGTTCTCTAGGTGAGAGTTCTTCATTCAACTGCTGGTATCGATCAGCTAAAAAAGAGAGTTCCAAAGGAAAGGCATACCGTTGCGGTTGGTCATAAAAAAGCGGCAAAAAAGGATTGTCAGCAAAGCGTTCAAGCACCAACTTGGCGTTGTGGTCTTCTGCAAGACGTGTTGCAAGAGAAGTTTTCCCAGTGCCGATATTGCCTTCAATAACAATATAATCATATTTCAATTTTTTGGCCATCAGACAAATTTACTCCGCGAAAATCGTGTTAAAAACGAGAGAATTTTCAATGTTCATAAATAATAACGCTCGAATCATCAGTCGTCTGTAAAAGTAATTCATAATTCGTGCGCTTAAAAACAGGATGCACTAGATTTGGAATGAGTTCTACTAGAGGCACCAATGTAAATCTTCGGTCTTGAATAAATGGATGTGGAACTATTAAATCTTTCGTTTCAATAATTTCATCTCCAAAATAAATAATGTCTAAATCAATAATTCTTGGTTCATATTGTTGCTTGCGGACTCTACCCATTTCCAATTCAATTGTCAATAGCAATGACAAGACTTCATGCGGATTTTTATTCGATTCAACTATCAAAATCTGATTTAAGAAATCCTCTTGTTCTAAATTGCCCCAAGGCGCAGTTTGATAAATCTTAGACCTTTGAAAGACAGCTCCAACTCGATGACCAATTTCTAATTCAGCCTTCTGTAGATTAATAAGCCTATTGTCCAAATTGGTGCCTAGTAAAATTACAATTCTGGTCATCTTTTTTTTTCAAACCTAAGCGAAAACTTAGGAAAGACAAAACAATTACTTATAACTTTACCGCTTCACAAAGAAAACCCTTAATTATGAAACAGTTTTTTAAATTCATGCTTGCTTCAATGGCAGGAGTGTTTGCAGCCGGATTTTTATTGATCATCTTTTTCCTCATTGTTGTCAGTAGCATGGTGAATGGATTGAATGACGACAAACAAGTTAAACTAAAAGAGCATTCCATAATTGAAATATCGTTGCAAGGAGAAATTAAGGAACGAACAGATAAAAATCCTATTGACGGATTTGGATTGTCGGGAATAAGTGTCAATCGCGCAGTTGGTCTTGACGATATTTTAAAGAGTTTGAAAGAAGCAAAGACGGACTCAAAAGTAGATGGAATACTTTTAAACCTTACAGGCATACAATCTGGCTTGGCAACTTTAGAAGAAATTAGAAATGCACTACTTGATTTTAAAACTTCCAACAAATTTATTTATTCTTATAGTGAAGGGTATTCGCAGGGAGCCTACTACCTAGCATCTTTAGCAAATAAAATATTTTTATATCCAGAAGGCGATATCGACTTTAAAGGTTTTCATGCTGAGTTAATGTTTTTCAAAGGCACATTGGACAAACTGGAAGTTGAGCCAGAAATTATTCGTCATGGAAAGTTTAAGAGCGCAATAGAACCTTTTATTTTGGACAAGATGAGTCCTGAGAATCGTCAACAAACACGAGTATTCATGGGAAGTTTATGGAATCAATTTATTTCAGAGATATCGACTTCACGTAAAATTGACTTAGCACAAGTCCAATCAATAGCAGACAATTTAGGAGCTAGATCGGCTCAAGCTGCCTTGGATGCTAAGCTAGTTGATCAACTATCATATTATGATGAAGTAGTAGAAGAACTGAAAATCAAAACCAATATTTCAAAAAATGATAAATTGAATTTAGTTGATTTAAAAAAGTATGCGCGATCTTTCCTTGCTACAAAAGATTTTTCAGCCCAAAAAATTGCAATCATTTATGCTAATGGTGATATCGTAAGTGGTCGTGGAGATGACGATCAACTTTCATCAGAAAAGATTGGCGAAGCTATTCGTAAAGCTCGTACTGATTCTTCTATAAAAGCAATTGTATTGAGAGTAAATTCACCCGGAGGAAGTGCACTAGCATCTGATGTGATATGGAGAGAAACAATTCTTGCTAAAAAAGCAAAACCATTAGTTGTATCGATGGGTGATTATGCTGCATCAGGTGGATATTATATTTCATGTTCAGCCGATAAAATAGTAGCAGAACCAACAACCATCACAGGTTCTATTGGTGTTTTTGGATTAATGTTCAATGCTCAAAAATTATTCAACAACAAATTGGGAATTACATTCGATACTGTTCGCACAGGAAATCATGCAAATATCGGAAGCACAACGTATCCTATGACTGCCGATGAAAGGGCCATCATTCAAGAGGGAGTAGAAAAAATTTACGATACTTTTATCACGCATGTTGCCCAAGGACGTAAAATGGATAAAGCATCGGTTGATAGCATTGGACAAGGAAGAGTATGGAGCGGGACCGATGCAAAACGTATTGGACTTGTCGATGAGATTGGTGGTATTGATAAAGCAATATCGATCGCTTCTAAATTAGCCGGAATAGATAAGTTTAGAACAATAAGTTATCCTGAACAAAAAGATTTCATCAAACAAATATTTGAAGATTTTGGAGATGATGTAACGGTGAAATACGGGCAACAAGATTTTGAAGCGGCATATAAATACTACAAAGAATTTCAATCTGTTCTACAAACTAAAGGTGTACAAGCTCGACTGCCCTTCACTTTAAAGATTCGTTAATAATGGTATGGCTGTTTCTAACAGACAAATTGCAAAAGCCTTTCGATTAGCTTCACAGCTGATGGAATTGCATAATGAAAATCCGTTTAAGATTCGATCGCTTCAAAATGCAGCTTTTAAAATTGAAAAACTTGGAAGTCCTTTATCGGAAATGCAACTATCTGAACTTTCTTCTCTCGAGGGAATTGGAAAAGGCTTACAAACTAAAATTACAGATTATTTAGTACGCGAAAGTTTTTTAGAGCTAGACGATTACTTATCAAAAACACCAGTCGGTGTTGTTGATATGCTTTCAATAAAAGGCATTGGTCCGAAAAAAGTATTTCAACTTTGGAAAGAATTAGAAATTGAATCGGTTGGTGAATTGTTATATGCTTGCAATGAAAACAGATTGATCGCTCTCAAAGGTTTCGGCGACAAGACTCAAAAATTGATTCAATCGAATATAGAGTTTCGATTATCAAATCAATCATTTTGCTTGTATCCTGTTGCGGAAATAGTGTCGAATGAGATTATCTCTAGCTTTGAAAAGTTAAGTGTCAAAGGAAAAATTAGCTCCACAGGAGAATTGCGTCGAAAATGCGAAGTCATTTCTGTAATAGATTTCCTCGTTAGTACCAATGAAAATGAACTCACCGAATTTCTTCTAAAACAGGATCAGTTCAAAGATCAAAAAATAAAAATGCAGACTGTTCAACTTTCAGACAAACAGTTCCAAACACTAAATTTACTTTATGCCGATTCAATTGCCGTTCGTTTTTTTCTTTCATCAGAAGAATCATACGGCGTCGATTTATTTTTAACAAGCGGATCAGAGGATCATCTTAAAATATTTCTTCCGAAAATAAATTTTTTAGCTGTAAAACAATTTAAATCAGAAATTGAAATTTACAATTCTATCGAACTCGATTATATTATCCCTGAATTAAGAGAAGGCAAATTTGAGATGGACATAATTGAGAAAGGGAAATTAAATGATCTGGTTGAATTAAAAGATTTAAAAGGAATATTACACAATCACTCAAACTATAGCGACGGCAATGATAGTTTGCGTGAGATGGCCGTTTACTGTAAAGAATTAGGTTATGAATATTTCGGCATTTGCGATCACAGCAAGAGTGCATTTTATGCCAATGGTTTAAGAGAAGAAACCATTCTCAAACAACATAAAGAAATTGATCTTTTAAATAAAGAACTCTTTCCGTTTAGAATTTTCAAAGGAATAGAATCAGATATTTTATCATCGGGTGAATTAGATTACGAGGAAAATATTTTAAAGAGTTTTGATTTCATTGTTGCCTCTATTCATTCCAATTTAAGAATGGATATTGACAAAGCTACGAGCAGATTAATAACGGCGATAGAAAATCCATATACGACCATACTGGGACATCCAACTGGCAGGCTTCTACTTTCAAGAGCTGGTTATCCAATCGATCATCAAAAAATTATTGATGCATGTTCGGCAAACAATGTTGTCATAGAATTAAATGCAAATCCGTACAGACTAGATATCGACTGGAGATGGATTCAAGCAGCTTTGAGCAAGAATGTAAAAATCTCTATTAATCCTGATGCACATAGAAAAGAAGGATACCATGATATGTATTATGGAGTGGGTATTGCGAGAAAAGGCGGACTTTGGAAAGAGATGACGTTCAATGCACTTTCTTGTAATGAGATTGAGAAGTGGTTTGACGATAGAAAAGTTTAATGTTCTAAATTAAGATTCAAGATTCAGAAAAAGTAAACTCGAGATTAAGGGGTTAAATTTTGAAACTTTAAATCGAGGGTAAACTAAAAAAAAATTAATTACCTTTTGGTTGATTATCATAATCTGATTGAGCGGGAGATTCTGTGGAAGGAATTTCAGCAGCTTTGGGAACTGATTGTTCTGGGGCTTTTGCTACCACTGGTACTTCTTCAATTTTTTTAAGTGGTGGTGTTGTATCATTGGCGGCATTTTTTACTTCATTTTCAATACCGGCCATTGCATCTTTGAACTCTCTCATCCCCTTCCCTAGCCCTTTGGCTAACTCAGGAATATTTTTTGAACCGAAAAATAATAATACTACTGCGAGAATCAAAAACACCTCACCACCACCAAGATTCAAGAATAATAAATTTAATAAAGCCATG
>JANLRG010000220.1:0-1073 GCA_031361545.1 Bacteroidota bacterium | reverse complement strand
GCACAACGCATCGAGCAGTTTTTGCACGGTGTTTATAGCCCCCTCAGTGCACGGATGCATGGAAGCGGCAAGACTGAATGGTTTTGGCTCACGCTGCCCGTCTCTCCGATGATTTTATTAACCTTGATATTTGTATTGCAGTGGATTTTGATACCGACCTTGATTGTGGGATTGTCTTATTTGGTTTTGCATAGTGAACAATTGATATCCTATATTCTGTAGTAAATTATTGCTATTAAGATAATTTTCAGTAAAATGGTTGAATCAATTGCAAGCAAGTTACATTTTTTATAACTTTGATAAAAATTGAATAGTAATGACTAAGAGTATCCTTATAAGCTACAATGAAGCAGATGAAAGTTTTTTGATGGCTCTGTTCAAAAAACTGAAGGTCAAAACGCTGTCTGCGCCAAAATCGGAGATTGAAATCGTCCGTCAACGTCTGCACGATAAATATATAGTCAACAATAAATGGGCAACTATGAGTGAGGAAGAAAGAGAAGATGCTGCACATGCTGAAACAATGCTGTACGCTCAAGAACAACCTAATTATCATGTCTATACAGCGGCTGAGACAAAGGCGTTTCGCGCAAAACTACGCCAAAAACTAACGGCTAATGCAGACCATTGATACCCGAAAATTTCGGAAAAACTTGACAAAGCTACCTGCGCATGACCAATTGACTGTCCTCGATGCACTTGACCTTATAGAAGCAGCCGAGACTTTTGCTGACATTCTAAATCTTAAAGCAATGCAAGGCTATAGAAATTATTATCGCATTCGAGTGGGTAACTGGCGAGTTGGATTGTTTTGGAATGGCGAAGCGTTCGTCATTGAAGATGTAGGAAAAAGAGGTGATTTTTATAATCGTTTTCCTTAATTTTTATCAAAAAAAAAGTGTTGGCAGAATAACTCTGCAACACTTTTTTTATGCGAAATCGGAGTTTCGCTGTACAAATTTGTACCCCGGGCGGGACTTGAACCCGCACTAACATTGCTGCTAACAGGATTTTCTTACCAGCTACGATTTTCATCGCTTCCGAAAGTTTCGGAATTTGTGGTCTGGACTTTC
>JANLRG010000219.1:0-1171 GCA_031361545.1 Bacteroidota bacterium | reverse complement strand
AAAAGTCCATCGGACATAGCCCGTTGAACTACAGAAAATATTTTTTAATCTTCAATGGTTGAGTTAATTAAAAAAAATATCCTCTTTTGCTTATATTTATAGCTTGAAATTGATTTTTTTAATCTCCTTGAAATCAATACTTAGCCAAATGCACCATGAAGTTTTTATACGCCTTTATTTTTTTTACCTTATCTCAACTGGCAACGTCGGCTCAGATTAGGATTGAAGTGGTCAAACATGCTGACTTGCTTTTGCCCGATGGTGATTTATACATCACGGGCACTTTCAATGATTGGCATCCGGGCAATGTAGCGCATATGCTGAAAAAAAAAGCAGGTGATATTTTTTATATTGATTTACCAGATACACTGACTTATTTTAAATACAAATTTACACAAGGCAATTGGAATTCGGTAGAGGGAAATACTGAGGGGGGGATGCGGCCCGATAGAATTTATGACCGCGATCAGGAAGCCAATCCCAAATATGTGTTGGTCACGATTGATAATTGGGAAAAGAAATCCGCTTATCAATTCTCTATCAAATCCGTTCCTGAAAATACACCTCATGATGCCTCACTTTATATTTCAGGTAATTTCAACAATTGGAATCCCCGGAGCGACATGTATAAATTGAAACCACAATTTGACGGTACTTACCGCGTGACAATTTATACCGATTTAGATAAGATAGAATATAAATTTACGAGAGGCAATTGGAATTCGGTGGAAGGCAGTGAAAGCGGAAAAGCGCGCCCCAATCGAATCATTGATAGAACTATAAAGGCAAATAATAATGCTGTATTAATAGATGTTGAAATTAAAACATGGGAGGATCTATCAGGCACATTCAATTTCTATTCTATCTACGATTTGTTGTTGTTATTCTCCGCTTTACAAGGTTTATTGTTCATTTTTGCCATCCCAACCATTCAAGATTATAATCGAGCAGCCAATCGGTGGTTAGTTATTTTGATGGTTTTTACTTCTTTGATTATGCTGATTCGAGTATTTACCAGTTATAGAGATGTGACTAATTTGTACTCTAAAATTCTATTGATTCCCGATTTTGTTTTATTTCTTTATGCGCCTTTGTTTTATTTTTATTTAAAAAAATTGCTCTTTCAAGGTCGAAAACTACCGGCTAAATGGGCTTATCATTTCATTCCCAG
>JANLRG010000198.1:0-2743 GCA_031361545.1 Bacteroidota bacterium | reverse complement strand
CAATATTTAGGCGGCAAAGATAAAGTTTCGAAAATTCTTAACCGGAAACGGAAATTGACTCTTGAAATGATTAGGAATCTAAATGAGTTTCTGAATATACCTTTGAATGCTCTTGTGAAAGAATATTAAAATCGTTTCGCTAACGACTCGCTTTTCTAAACCCCTGTCAGCATCGCCAAGCAAACCAGAAGCATGTAAAAACCGGGCAAATCCGCTCGGGACCTCCAAAATGTCTGAACTTTGATTGCGCTGATTTTGGGATTTATAGGATTCTATTTATCCTCGTAACTTAACTTCATTTATCACTTGAATCAGTTAATCAGCTAAATCCAGGTTCAGACATTTTCTTATTTAGCAACCTCTTTATTTCTAAACTTGCAGAGCCGAAATTCAAAAGAAGTCCGATCTCTAAATTATAGGCTTCCAAATAATTTATTGCTTGCGCAAAATGTACCGGCTCCAATTTAGTTAGCGCTTTAAGTTCGACCGAAATTTTGTCGTACAATAAAAAGTCAACCCTTCGTGTCCCGATTTGTTCATTTTTATATTTGATTGGCATCTCAAATTCCCTTTTAAACGGAATATTATTTCTAGCAAACTCAATTTCAAGAGCTCTTTGATAGATCACTTCTTGAAATCCGTTGCCAAGTACTTTGTGTACTTCCATTGAAAGTCCAATAATTTTTCCGGTTTCAAGTGAATACTTATAGTTCTTCTCAATCATTCTCAAATTTCAATACTTATCAATTCAATTGCAACCAATTTAATAGGGATATTAAAGGCAATATAACTTCCTGAGACTTTTGCTTTTCATAAAAATCCCAAAATCAGCTCAATCAAAGTTCAGACAACATTAAGCCTCATTTTCACGATAGCTATCGGGAAGAATGAGGCTTTTTTGTTTTTGTTAGGAGAGGTTAGGATGAGGAAGTGATTCGCTCAGGATTCGCTAAGAGAGTTTTGGGTGATTCGCTAAACGATGGTGTCTGCGGAAAAGATTTAACATGATTTTAATTCTTCAATTTGTGTAATTTTTTTTGAAAGAAATTTTATTTATTAGATTTGATTGGAACGAGTAGAAAGAAGCGACCTTACCAATTCCCGGCAGAATCTCGCTACTGCATGATTAACGAGAGTGCGGAAGTATTGAACATGAAATCGCCGAACGAGGCTGAATTTACTATATTTACGTTTCTATATCCACAAAATAAATTAAACAAAGTTCTATGAAAATTCCAATCTACATCTTTTTATTAAACCTTACATTCTGGACTACCTTATTGTTTGGAGGGGTAATTAGAGATGATATAAATATTAATGAATATACATCTCTTGCAAATCAAAGTAGATTTGATTGCGTTGGTGAAATAATTCGCGACAAAGAGGTAGTTGGGTCATGTGTTCTTATTGACGAAAATTGTGTGATCTCTACTGCTCACGTTTTTATTGAACACAACTTTAAGTCGGACACAATGCAAATTGATGGACAAACAATAATTGCGAATGTGCCATACAATGACCATGTCGGAGATCTTAAAAACTATTCTTTCAGGTTTAAAGGTAAAATATACAGTGCTAAAAAAATGCTTATTCACCCGCTCTATTTGGACACTATACCTAATAGAGATTGCGATATCATTATTATTACTTTGAATACCCCAGTCAAGAAAGTTCCCTTACCAATTTTATCTAATACTTTTGATGAATTACACTCAACTATTATCGGCGTAGGTTATGGCAAACCAGCTTATGCTACAAACAAAGAAATTATTACTGATAAAAGTTTGAAAATTGCTGGCGAGAATGTGATTGATTCCATAACTGGTTTTGAGATTGAGGGAGAAAAGTCTATTCTAATGAGTGATTTTGATAGCCCGGGTTTAAATAAATTCAATATCACGGGAGATTCATTACCTAAAAATCTTGAATACCTCTGTTCTGGGGGTGATAGTGGTGGGGGAGCATTTAAAGCATCAAATGATCGATTAGTTTTGGTCGGTTTAACTGCAATAACTAATTTTGACATTCAACAACAAGCAAGATCTGGGTACTATGGTCAAACAATGGGATTTTTAAGAATCTCAGTCTTCCAAAAATGGATTTTGAATAATAAAAAATAATTCGATTTACTCTTCTTAAGATAGAAACCAATCAAAAATGACTGCTTAAATTGAATCTTATAATTATAATAAGGGTCGTAATTAAAACCAGTATCTATTCGAAATTGCAAATATTTTAGAAATCTTACAATGAACCTATTAGAAATTCCTGCTGTGACGGACTTATTCATCGCCTACTTATAAACACATGCGCGCTTCGACGGTTCCGATAGCTATCGGAATCATCCGTTGTTTTTGTGCAGTGCGATATTCATCCACTTTTCAAGGCTCATCGTGTTAAAAATTGCAATCAAGTCTTAAAGGAATTACTGCTCTTACCCCATTTCGCCAAAATGGGGCTTTTTGCTTTTCATTAGGGGCCGTTAGGGGCCGTTATGAGACATTAATGTTTCGCTCACGCTTCGCTGAAGGCGAAAGGAATGTTTCGCTGGAAAGTTTTGTCTGAGAAAAAGTAATCGGTATTTAATAACTATAAAAGTTTTGAAATACGATGAGCATTTAACAGTGGATTAAAATCACACAGCTCAAAAACAACGGATGAATATCCGTCGAAGCGTCGGAAATTTTTCTAACTTAGAACAATGAAAATTAACTATGGATATTATGCAAGTCCGTCGCAGCGG
>JANLRG010000142.1:0-4886 GCA_031361545.1 Bacteroidota bacterium | reverse complement strand
AAATCTTCTGTTAATATTATTTTTCTATTAATCCCCAAATTTCCTTTGCTTATTTTTCATTTCCTTTGCCATTATCATAAAACATTTGTTATCACAGTTAGTGTCTACGCTTCTTCCATTTCGCTCGCAATAATTCTTTTTCTGATAAAATGACTAAATCATTCCTATTATTTTCATTTAGCTCGTATAAATAAGTGTTTGAGTCATACACCACGCCTTTTTCCAGTTTCCCAAATTCATCTGTTGGATACAAGAATGTATTTCTCGTGACTACTATTTCCGGTTTAATTTCTAAAGCAATATCAGGAATTATTTGTCTAGCCATTTCGGGTTTAACATCATTAACAATTTTACAATAAATCTGTTCTTTATTTTTGCGAACACTTTTATAGTGATAATAAAATAATAAAGCAATAACTACAGCACCTAGTATATAAATAGCATTCATCACTTTGCTTTTACATTTTTAATTGATTCCAAATCTCCTCCGCTTTTTTCTCATTCTCAGCGTGATAATAAGCAATTGCCAAGATCCTTTGCGCATCAACTTCTTTTTGCTGTTCAGTAGATAGTTCTTTAATTTTTCCAATAGCAGCTTCTGGGTTGCCTAATAAATCAAAAACACAGGCCAAATTAACATAAGCTTTTACATAATGAACATCCAAACTAATCGCTTTTTCAAAATTCTTTTGCGCACTTTTTAATAAAAGAGTCATATGTCCTTGACTTGTATCATCATTGCCTCTTGTACCTTTACTATTCAAACGACTAGTATTGTCAAATTCCAAAGGATACAAAAACCGTTTTGGATGATGATATTCTTCACTGGTTAATACTTTAAATTGTAACGCTTGCAAAGTTTTAACCACTCCAATATTGTTATAATTTTCCCTAGAAGGAAAATAAGTATTAACCTCCTCAAAAGCAGTAATAGCTTCAGTATATTTTTTGTTCTCTTTATTAGTAATTCCTTGTTTAAAAACGGTGTACAATTGAGCCGCTTTCATTTGCGCATTGCGAGCAATTTCTTTCCGTTCCGCTTTAGAGGGATAACCAGGATTAATAGCTTGCAAAGAATAACTTTTATAAACCCCATCCAATAGTGGAGCATAGATTTCAAACGGAGTATAACCTGCAATAGCGGCATAAAAAAGTCCTTTATAATCAGCTTGAGTTTCTAAACTCATACGCTCATTTTTAGAAACAGATTTCAATTTATTGGCATAGGCTTTATCAGTTTTATTAACGGCAAAAGCAAAATCGGAGCAAAAGGTATGATCATTATAATAATGTGCCAATTCATGGCTTATGACAATCGATAAGGCATTTAAACTGTCTTTTCCAAAAGACTTACAAAGTGTATAGAAAGTAGCATCTACTTTGATAATGGGTTTAGGACTGGCTTCATAATAGGCTGGTGTTTTCTGCTTCTTAGTCAAAACCACCAACTGAGGTGTCGATTTCGCACTACCATAAGCCGTAACCAAATGATCAAAAACATTTTGAATGGATTTGTTAGTTTGATTTTGTCCTGACATTGAAACAATGCCAAACAAAAGCAGAAAGGCTAGGATAGATTTTCTATTCATTTTCAAAGCTTATTTTTTCAAGTTGTTCTATCAAAGTAGCTTCTTTCACAGGTTGAAATAAAAGCGGAATTTTAGTAAAATACAAATAACTGTACTGATTCCCTCTTTTCAAATAAAATGTTTTTTCATCAGTAGTCAATATCGATAATGGTTCCTTGTTCTTTTCAGAATATATAATTAATTGCTTTACATCGAATTCATATTTTCCACTTTTAGCTTCCAATAGCTGCAACTGTTTTTCCAAGGCTTTCGCTCTTGGTTCAGAACCAGCGCCTTTATCAGAAACGGTATATTCTTTTTTAAGTCTATCAATAGTAAAAGAAGCATCCTTAAAATAAACGGTTATTGGTTTAGCAGTCCCAGTATTTGTATAACCTAAACTCGATGGATATTGAATAGATACTTCGCTGGTTGAGGTAATATAAGTTTCTATTGGTTTTTCTATTGGAGGGTTTTTATCGTTTCCTTTTTTCTCATCAATAGTCACTACCGTATTTTCATCCTGCTGCATTAAACTATCAACATTATTATTTGAAAATTTAAAGTATAAAACTCCAGCAGTAACAACCACACAAGCCGCAACAGCATATTTTATCCAGGATAATGAAATTATTTTTGTTTTTTGTACGGATTTAGTTTCAGTACCAAGAGAATAAAAAATAGTTGGTTCACTTTTCACTTTTAACTCTTCATCCCATTGTTTAAACTTTGCTTTCAAATCTTCACGACCTTTTTTCTTGGCAACAGCAGCAATTTCAGTTTCCGAAAGTTCAAAAGTTAGGCGTTCATAAGTGGTTGGTAAATCTGCTTTAATACGTTTGCGCTCCACACTTTTTATGGCTTGTTGCATCGTTTCAAGAAAACGGACTTCTTTTTGAAATGTTGGATTATTATTTTGAAAAAGAAAATCAGTTGCTTTATCATGATTTCCTATAACATAATCTTCGGCTAATTCTTTAATGAGTTTTGAATAAATTGTAGCTAATTTATCAAAAATTATTTCCGGATTATCAAGCTGTAATGCGTATAGTAATTCATACGTTGGTTTTGCATCATTTTCATAATTCAAAAAGGACAATGTAAAACTTTCCCAAAATGCATCTTTAAATGTTAAACGATTAAAATAAATATCCTTTTCCAACTTTGGAATTAAAAGTGTTTTTACTATTTCTATTGACTTTTTCATAATTACGCATTCAACTCATTAAAAGCCATTTTCTCCAATCGTTTTTGACATTTTGATTTTTGGTTTCGAGTATTAACTTCATTTGTATAACCAAAAATTAACGTTAACTCATTCATGGATTTTTTATGGTACCAAAACAAAGTCAATAATTCATAACAATGACCTCCGGCTGTCTTCATTTTTATTAAAGCGGTTTCAATAGCATAGAATTTACTTTCTTTAGGGTCTTCAATTTCATCTAAGCAATCAGTAATACTCGATTTATAAGCCATTGAGCCTTCATCATCGTCAGTATCTGAATGGTCATCATAATCTGTAAATAACTTATCTTTCCCTAATTTATTCAATAATTGAAAGCGACAAACGGAATTCAAATAAGTTTGTAAAGAAGCGGTTAACTTAAAATCTCCAGCAATTATTTTTTCGTATAGCACTAACATCGAATCGTGAAAAACATCATCTAGTTCGTAGTCATTTTTCGCACCATTAGTCATTTTTCGCATAAAACTAACGCTATAGGTTTTACACCTTTTGTAAACTTCACCCAAATACTCCTGATTTTCTTGAATCAATTGTACTAATTCGGGATCGGTCAAATGTCCAAACTTTGTTGAGGTAATCTTTGACATCTATATCTATTTTGTAGTTGCTGTTAAAAACGTTACAAAATAGTAATTAAAATCAATCTCTCAAAATATTTTAAGAGATTGATAGATTTGAATTCTTTATTGTTTGATAAAAACAGAGCCTGAAGCGGAAGTCCATTCAATACTAGTAGTCGTTAATTTTCTAAAAGAATAAATTACCGATTGACCAGCATAATATTTTATTTCGGCGGTGTATGTTGTGGCTGTAATAGTTTCAGTTACGGAAACGGCATTACCAGATTGTCTCATTTGGTTTACCAATTCTTGTTGACATTGTTTTACAATACCTAAATTGGTAAAACAAAAATCATTTGCCGAAAAACTGAATAATACTCCAGATGTACCGATACTTCCTTCTTGAATCCAGTTGCCCTGAATCCAAGCTGGCGGATGGAAATCGGAATTGGAGGAAGAGGTATTGTCATCTGATTTGGAACAAGATAACATCAAAAATAGGCTACATAATAAAAATACTTTTTTCATAATAATTGGTTTTTTATTTATTAATAAAAGAAGCAATCTCTTGATTTCATCTACAAGAGATTGCAATAATCATAAGGTTAATAATTTTTAATTTCTGCTAACGTAAGATTTATTGCCACTGCTATTAATATAATACGTTCCTCCTCTTGGTCCCGTGTAAAGGGTGTTGGTAGAGCTATAGGATGGAGCTGAATTGTAATTGGTTGGTGTGGAATTGTAAACAGGAGGGGTGTAAGTATTCGTGTAAGTAGAAACGGGTACATAATAAGTATTAGGATAGCTAGTGCTTCTTGGTAGAGTTCCTACTTTACCTGTGTGTGGATTAACATTCCCAAGAGTTGTCCAATTGTTATTAATTGTGTAATCAGGTGCTGTTCTGTAATGTTCAGGAACATAAGTTCCGTTACTTCTAGTGGTACCATTGACCCAAACTTGTGACTGTGCAAAAGAAATAACTGTTGCAAAAAAGAAAACGAGTAAAAAGAATAATTTTTTCATGATAGTAAAGTTTAAATTGTTATTGAATTGTTTGTTTATAATTATTAATAATAAAACCTTAAAAAGGTAACCCTCCGTTTTTATTTTTTTTAATAACCACCGTAAATATTTGGAGAAATAATTTGCGACGGTGTTAAATTTTGAATACCATTTGTGGTACCATAAATATCATAACCACCATAAACAGTTGGTGAAATAGTTTGATCACCGGCTTGATTGGCTGTGATACTTGCACTGTCATTAGCGATTACATTTCCACCATACGACCAAGTATAAGTAAGAGTAGAATTGACGAATGTATTTAATCGTACAGAGCCTGTTCCGCAATCAGAAACAGTATCGGTTGCATTGAGGATATTTGCTACAGGTGTGCAATCGGAAGATGAAAAACGATAGATAGATCCACCTGCAGTTGAACAATACAACTCTCGTCTATAATCAACACCGAAGGCAATAATGCTTGCGGCGCCTAAAAGTCCGAGA
>JANLRG010000071.1:0-17562 GCA_031361545.1 Bacteroidota bacterium | reverse complement strand
AGAAATGATTTCGGAATAAAATGGGACAATTTTTCATATCCGATATACTAGAATGAAATATTCAAATGTTACTTGCAACTTTTAAAAATAAAATGATAACAATAAAATAAAATAGCAGCAAGATAAAATCTCACTCTATGCTTTCGTGTAAGTTAAAGTTTGATTGTCTTTTTAATTTTCAGTTTTCAAAATTTTGCAATAATTGGATCCATTGCTAACTATGGTAAGCTGTTGGGAAATCAACAGGAGTAATATCAGTAGCCTTCCTTAATTCCTCTTCATATTATCGCTTGCTGATTTTATTTGAACTTATTTTTTTCTGACGGCTACATTTAAACCTGTCGATTTCATTACCCCTCAATGCTTCGTGTTTGGTGCTTCTTCCTTTTGTTCTTTCCCTCCACAACTTAAAACTTCCAAGTTTCATTTCCTTCCGCATCAGTTTAATTACGTCTTGCTGTTTTAAACCAAACTGAATTTCTATCGCTTCAAAAGTTGTTCTGTCTTCCCAAGCCATTTCTATAATACGGTCAATATCTCCCACACTTAAAGTTGCTGCCATTCTCATTTTGTTATTTTTTGCTTTTAATGATTCTACATTTATCACTGCAATATTTGACTTCATCCCAAACTTTTTCCCATTTCTTCCGCCAACTAAATGGCCTGTTACATATCGCACATATTTTTTCAGGGCGGTTTTCTTTTTTTAATTTTTTCATTGACTGTGATTTTTTTAAAATGAAAACAACTAATTATAATGCATTTCCTTCATCTTAGTTTTCATAAGCTATAATCTTTACAAAAAAGTCTTGGTTGTTGTCGAAGTGTCTTCTCATAAACTCTTTAAATATTTTTCAGCGACTGATAAATGAGCGTTTCTTTTTTCTTCATTCATTTTGTCAAAAGTTCTAACTAACATTCCTAGTCTTGGATTTTTCAAAAAGAAACTTCGATGGACATGCATAAAACGCCAAAACATTCCATCCCAAATCTGTTGCCACTCTCCTTGTTCATAGTTACTCATTTTCATTAAGTAATTACTTCCGCTGATATAAGGCTTAGTTGTCATCAATCCACCATCAGCAAATTGTGACATAGCATAAACATTTGGTACCATGACCCAATCGTAAGCATCAATAAATAATTCCATAAACCATTTGTAAACTTCATCAGGATCAAACTCACAGAGCAACATAAAATTTCCCACTACCATCAGTCTTTCAATATGATGGCAATAACCGGTTTGTAAAACCTTTTTTATGGTAATGTCTATAGGCGCTATTCCAGTAGTTCCAGTCCAAAAACTCGCTGGTATTTTGCGTTTAAATTTCCAATAGTTAGTCGTTCGTTGTTTATTTCCTTCCCGTTCATAAACGATACGAATAAATTCTCGCCAGCCAATAATTTGACGGATAAATCCTTCGAGTGAGTTAAAAGGAATATTATTATTTTCGGCATGATCTAATACAGCATCTATAATTTGTTTAGGTGTAAGTAAACCAGTATTGAGCATCGGAGTAAGTAAGGAATGATGCAAAATATTTTCATCGGCAACAATGGCATCTTCGTAAACCCCAAATTTGTCAAATCGATTTTTTAAAAAATTAGTCAACCAACTCTCTGCTTCTTTAAATGATGAAACAAAAAAATGAGGCGCTTCAATACTTCCATAATTATTTGGAAAATGTTTCTGAACATATTTTGTTGCCTCTTTGATATGGCTGCTAGCTAAAGGAAAATTAACGGCTGGCGCTACTTCTTTTTTGGGAAACTTCATCCTGTTATCTGCATCAAAAGTCCATTTGCCACCAATTGGTTTTCCATCAGCTTCCAATAAAATCTTCCGATGCTTTCTCTGATGAATATAAAAATCTGTTTGAAAATAGTTTTTCTTTTTGCTAAAATATTCTTCCACATCATCCATAGTATTTAAAAACAATGGCGAGTCATATACTTTTAATTCAATTTCATGTTTTTTACAAGCTATCTTTATTCGTTTCATCAGCCATTTGTCCACAACATCTACAATATGTATAGTTGTGGTTTTTTGTTCAGATAAAAATGCAATCAATTTACTCACATCTGATTTTTTTTCAGTTGTATCAATATACTGAACAGTATAATTTTGTTCCGTTAAATATTCCTGATAAAATTTCATACCAGATCGATGAAGAATGAGTTTTTGCTGATGAAAATTGTATTGACGAAAGAATAACCATTCTTCGACAATATAAACTTGTCTGCTTTTTTTAATGGCAGAATTCTGCTTAAACAGCTGATGGGGGAAAACCAATGTCACTTCATTCATAGGTAAATTAAACAATTCATGCTCTGAAATGTTTATCGAATTAAATAATTTACGCTACATGCCAAGTTACGACATTTTAGAAATAGCGTCATGGGAACGCTTTTACAGAGCCAACTTTATTAATAGCTTGACTGGTAATTCCGATAAAACTGAATGATACTTTTTTGGTAATTGGTAAAGTGATGTTCGTGGTAATTGAACAGGATATTGTATCTGAAGATGGATTTCTTTAGCTCGATAAAATAAATTCTATTTGTAGCAATGGAATCGATGGTTATTATACTGCTGAACTTCTAAGTCGATATCAATATGCTAATCCAGGAGTTCAACCACAAAAAATAAATTAGGAAGGTATAAATGAAAATATTCTGAACAAAAGTCATTCAACATTGATGACATTTTTTTGAATGTTAAAAATCATGCTGTCAAATCAAATAGTATTTTCACGTGAAGGCAAGAAAAATAAACTTCATGCTTTAGTAAAATATTTTATAAACTTTTAATAGGATAACCGATTAGATACGTTGAATGAATGCCATATTTATTTTTCACTTTTCCCGCTTTCCATTGGTAATTGTTTGCCTTATTTTGATTTGCAATCATCAATAACTCTTGAAATTTATACATTCTAAGAATAGAAACACATCCATCCCAAACGGTATAGATTGGAATGAATGGGATAATGTAAGTAAAGAATAATCTTGAAAAACTAAATGGTTTAAAGAAAGGGGTGAACAACAGTAATGCAATAGGATGAAAAAGTATGACCAATAGTATAGCCAACATATTTTTCTCATAACCATCAAATATTCCAATTGGTGCATTGCTATCTATTGCATTTTGTAAAATATTTTTTACTTGCTCTGGTTGAAAATGATGAATGGCAGAAAACATTACTCGGAAACCTTTTAAATCATTGGGCACATTCGCAGCATCAACAGAATAGTTTGCAAAATCAATTTGCCCTGATGACTTCGTCTTTAGAATGCGATAAGCTTCATGATTGGGAAATTTGTCAGTGAGAATAATAGATATTTTATTTGTTGACTTTTTTGTCAACCCTTTAAGGAGTTTTTCAACATAGCCGCCGCCGCCAGAACACAAATCAATGATGGTCGTCTCATTTGTTTGAGAAAGGGATTCAGAAATCAAAGGTATCAATGGTTCGTAAACGTCAGTTGCAAGAAGGAGGTAACGCAAGTAATCAGTTCCCCCTACTCTTAGAGCATTAGGAAACCAAGACAAATCTTCCAATTCAAAAAGATGAATTCTCATATCATTATCAAAATAATTTTAAGCTTTTGTTTAGTAAATTTTTAAAAGTTAAAAGTTTTAAATTTTTATGAATGCTTATTTTCAATTGAACAATCGTCATTAAAATTGAATTCAACTCTCTCTATCAATTTTATAAACGCTCCTAATTTATATTTATTAAGAGTCGAATTTAGAGCCGTCCCACTTAACATTGGGTGGAAATAAATCAGACTGTCTTGTTTTCATTTCCTTTGCAATTAATGAACTGTTACCACCTTGTTCGTCAAGTTTTGAAATGATATTTAAATAACTTTTTTCATCTCTATTCTGACTTAATTTGAAAACGTTATCAATTTTATCGGCTTTAATTTCAAAACCAACAATAGCAGGCATCATCTTACTCAAAAAATGGTCGGGAAGATTATCGTAGAACGTTAGTGATTGTGAATTTCCTTTTTCAAATTTTAATGTCAACTTTCGCATAAATATTATCAGTTCCTCTTCAGACATAAAATTAATTTGTCCTCCAATATGAACACTCATATAATTCCATGTAGAACCAATATGAGGATCACTATACCAAGAAGCACTAACATAAGTACTCGGCCCAGTAAACACGAGCAATGCGTTAGGATTTTCAATCAGAGCTTTGTAATGATCTGTGTTTCGCATAATGTGTCCTTGCAAAAAAAGTTCACCATCTCTCTCGTCAAGTAGAATAGGAATTTGAGTGGCGACCTGTCCACCGTGCAAGAAACTTCCTGTCAAAAAAGCAAAAGGATTTTCCTCTATAAATTTTAAAATTGTTTGCTTTTCTTTTTCTTTGAAATAGGAAAAATTGTACATCTTGTCTTGTTATTTATTGGTGTTAGCGGATGATTTAAACTTCAATCCTCTGCTCCTATAACCAGAATTCTAACTGTTAATATAGTCAATATAATTATATGCACAATTGTTTATTTTATCATAGACAATCACTGCTCCAGACAAAATGTAATCACACTCTATATTGTTCTGTAAGAAAAAAATGTGTCCTCTCTTATAAACTACAGCCCCTCTTCCGATTTCTACTAGAGTCGGGATGGATCCATGTTAGGTCTTCTTGTTTTAATTCCTGTGTTGTTGCCCAATGCTTGCATCCAGCGAAGAAGTTGTCCATGTGTCTATTCATCATTTGAGTATTTTCCCTTCTACCTTGGTACATTGTGTGGAAATCAAATCCCAATTGATTTGACATTTTTCCGATTCGGTAAAATACTTGCCATCTATTAAAATGATTTTCCAGACCAATTTTACATGTGTTAGTGAAAACCTATTTCAGGTCGAGACATGGGCTATTCCCCTGTTACCACAATGCATTTAGTTGTAATTAATTTTCCTTCAATCACAGTTACAAAATAAATTCCGTTGGTGTTTAAATTAATTGAAAGTGATTTTGAATTTGGATATGCCGAATAAATTCCTTGTCCGAACATGCTTGAAATTCGGATTTCATCAATAGTGCTTTTATTTTCAATATTGAGTATTCCGGTTGTAGGATTTGGAAAAATTGAAATACTGTTTTGCGCAACTAAATTTTCATTTATGCCTGTTGGGAAATTTCCTCCTCGCACACTGAGCAAATAAAGTTTATTGGTTTTAAATTCATAGGTAGTAATTCCAAAGTGCGTATCAAGATACCATGCTTTAGTTACCTGATTAGGCAAACTTGTAGCTGACCAATAGTGATTGACATTTACTCCACTGAAATAAGTTTGGCTTATAGACGGACTTATTAAACTTTCATCACTGATGGATTGCAATTCTTTTATGTTGGGCATTCGCCAATCTGTGAAACCTGCAAAAGTTAATGTGTCTGCAAGTGAAAGTGCCTGTTCCCAAGTAATAGAATCGGAAGAAGGAGTTTGCTGCCATGTTAGGTCAGTAACAATGTCTGTTGTTGTTCCATCACCATTATTTATAAAATGGTTCGGTATAATTGAAGGAGCGTCAACATCGCGAACTGCTCTCACATGAAATCTTTTTATTCCACCTGCACTTATAGTTTCTGTTTTAGGATGATTGCCAACTCCGCCGCCTGCATTTGTTACCCAAACTTTACTTGAATCATTTGCTTGTCGCTGATTGCTCCACCAATATTCCGCAAGTGTGCGTGTAAAATAATTTGTGTCAATTGCAGGATTTACCTTGTCGTGATTTAAGATGCTGAATAACTCATGGCAGTTTGGTAATCTCCAATCGGTAAAACCGCCAAGTGTAAGTGAGTCGCAATAAAGTATTGCGTTTTCAATGGTCATTTCTCCACCGTCAGTATTCTGCCACATTAAACTTGTGATAGTATCGGTCACTGTTCCGTTTCCATTTACTATAAAAAACGGAGTGTTGCTATTATAATCTGCATCTTCACCAAATGTGTTGGTGTAACTTGTTGTTTGTCCTGTGTCCGGTAAACGCATCATTGTTTTTAAAACAGGTTGTGCATTGGTGGCAAGAACGACTAATAACAACGGAATATTCATAAATAATTTTCTCACTTTGTTTTTTGATTTTAATTGGTTAAAAATCTTTCTATCGCCCAAAACAATGCAATGCATGAAATGCCCAATGATAAGGGGTTAACGAGTTTTGTCTGATACCAAACTTTTTTCCTGAACCATTTAGCAACAAATAAATAGCAGATTATAATGATGGTGATTTGCGCAAGTTCTACTCCGAAATTAAAACCAATGAGTGCGGGAATAAATTCGTTTTTAGGTAAACCGATTTCATTTAGAGCTGAAGCAAAACCCATTCCGTGAACAAGTCCAAATGCAAATACTAAACCTAACCTCCACCATTTTAATTTTGGCTGCGTTGTGTTTTCAAGTGCAACAAAAAATATGGATAATGCAATTACGCTTTCAATAATGTTTGTGTTGAAATGAAGATAGCCCAATGCAACTAACGCTAATGTGAGTGAATGTGCTATTGTAAAAACGGAACATTGAATAATTGCCGTTTTTAATTTGGAATTAAAAAAAAACAACGAAAGTATAAACAGGATGTGGTCGTACCCAAGAGGTATTACATGTTGAAATCCCATTTTTAAATAATCCCAAAACATATTCATAGTTGTTATTGCAACACTAATTTTTTAGTAAGAATGTTGTCAGATGTTTTGATGATTACAAAATATATCCCTTTGGAAAAATCATTTGTGCTGAACTTGTCCTGATAAGTGTTGGTTGAATACAGCAGTTGACCTTTGTCGGAAATAATAGAAATGTTTTTTATCTCTGTTGGTTGAATGGAATTATTTAACTGCAATGAAAATTCGTTTCGTGAAGGGTTCGGAAATACTTCTACATTTTTTGAATCATTGTATAAATTATTTATTGAAGTTGGCAAGAGACATTGAACAAAGCCGTTGTATGTATTTGTTGTTAATACTCCGGAGTTATAAAAATTGAAAGTGTATAAACCTGCTGCATTCCAGGAGTACACTATTGAATCTGTATTTCCACTCACTGTATAAGTTAATGTATAACCAATACTTCCGTTTGCTGCAAAGTTTGTAATGACTGCACCATTCAATGGAGTTAATGATGGACGAATGGGGTGAGCATTTGGTTGAGGAATTATCTGATGCGTTGTGTCTTCGGTAACTTGTCCAACCATATTTCCAATCATATATGGAGCGGCTGCTACACCATGATAATGATACACACCGTTGGTTCCGAAATGTCCGTTGTTAGTGTCTAACGGTAACATGAGAGTTCCATCGGGTTCATAATTTCCATACACCGAAAAACCGTCCAAAGCATAAGCGATGGGTAATGTGTTTGATGTATTGTTGTATAGCTGCATTGGCGCAATGTGATAATGATAATCGTCTGCTCGACCGCAATGTCCACCCCATTGGTCCAACTGTCCTGTTAAAAAAGCATCAGCACCTGTGTTGGTGTAAGGATTAAAAATTGCAATACCATTTACTGCAACTGCTATTGCGCCTCTGGTAAAATGTGAAGGACTTACAGGAACAGGAACTGCTGCAAGT
The DNA here is from genome assembly GCA_031361545.1 of Bacteroidota bacterium. Lineage (GTDB taxonomy): Bacteria > Bacteroidota > Bacteroidia > AKYH767-A > 2013-40CM-41-45 > JADKIH01. Next base: position 9,964 of record JANLRG010000071.1, on the reverse strand, counting down.
GTTGGATTCAAAGGTATCATCCATGCGTTTGGTTTTATGTAACATTGCGGAATCGGAACTTGTTGTTGCCAATTGGTAATTCCTATCATCATATTATGAGTGGTTGGAATGCCAAACGATTCAACATAAAAATAATTTGCATCCCATGATGTAACCACATTCGGTTTGAAGGGAACAAAAGCTGAATCAACTGACAACGGGTCAGTAATAGAAGTTGTGAGCGTCAAAGGATTTACTTTGAAACTATATAACACCGCTAACACTGCAACACTTGAGAAGTAGGAAATGTATTTGAATTTATTTTTCCCTGCGAAAAAATAGGTGAGCAATAAAATTGTAAACAGCATTGCTGTTAAGACAATTATTTTTTCATAGTCAATTACATTGATTGTTGTAACACTTCTTTTGTAAGAAGTAGCATTTTCAGAATTTAATTTTTGTATTCTATTGATTCTTGGTTGAAGATATTGCTGGTCGGTTTGTGAAAAGGAAGTCAGAGGAAAATGTACTACTTCGGCATTATCTTTTTCCAAATACACTTCGTTGTTTTTAAACATCAGAAATGATGCGCTCACTTTTGTGTTTTTATTTACCGACCATTCGTGCAAAGCAACTCTGGTTAAATCTACACTATGACAAAATGCAGTTGCCGTGAAAAAGGAAAGGAGAATAGTGAGGAGGAATTTTTTGTTTAGTATCATTTTGATTTTCGATTTCATAATTTGTTTTTAATTTTATTATACTGTGACCTCTATAAATATTTGCATTTGATTCAACCTGAAATTGTTTTTTAACCCTAGTAGAAGATTATGGTCGTTAACCAAATACCTTATTGACGTATTATTGAAGCGAAAATAAGGTTATAAGGTCATCATTAAAGATTGAGTTTTCCACTAAGGTTTTGATATCTGATAATGTTTTTGACATCAAATAAAATGAACTGATTTATCACAATTTTAGGAATTAGTAAATGATTATTTTTTCGTTAGTTGTTTTAGTGAATGAGTTTTACTGAATAATTTATTTTTTCGTTTTGTATGTTCAGGAAATAAACACCATTGACAACAGATAATTGTAAATGTAATTCTGTTTTTTCTCCAGCAATTATATTTTGAATATTCCATTTTTCAATTGCCCTTCCTGTTATATCAAAAAGTGTTGCAGTTGCGTTTTTCAATTCCCTATTACAAGTGAAAGAGATTTTATCCGTAAACGGATTTATTAAGCTGAAAGAATTTTCAGCAGTTAAATCTTTAATACCTGTTATAATGTTAACCGTTTTTCTTACTAATACAAGATTGTCCAAAATTAAATTTGATGACCAAATAAAACTTGCATCAATCCATTGACTTAAAAAATTTTGATAAGCAGGAAAATTTACGCCAACGGTTGCAGCAGAATATAAAGTTGCATTTGGAAATATTTCATCATTAAAATAGGCAGAGTCCCAAGCAGAAGGAATAGCGTAATGAATACCATAACAATTCCCGTTGCAGGTTGGTGTTGTGGTAGCAGTAGCTGTTGAGCGCGTGCTGTCAGATAATTCAATAACTGCACTGAGGTTTTCAATTGGTGCTATATAAAATGTTTGTGCTTTCCATGTGGAATCTGTAACTGTTCCATCGCTGAACTGAGCAATAAAACCTCCATCACCTGCATGGTAAGGATTGCCCATGTTAAGTTCAGAACCAACACCAAGATTTTCTTCCCAATCAACTAACTTGACCGCTATTGTATAAGGACGCGAAACCTTAAACTTTACCACACAAGAATTGAATGGAGTGTAAGGAACAGGGTCAACTCCCACTAATATTCCATTGATGTATAATTCAAAATAATTATCCCCAAATATAAATCCTGTGATAGTATCGCCACCTGCATCAATAACAGTTACTGGTAATGAGTTAAGATTTACCGCACCAATATTTGTAGGCATCACTCCGCTGCACTGATTATACAAGTCAGGCAAATAAGGTCCTGTTGCAAAATTTGTTTGAGCAGGGACTGTCCAAACATTTCCATCGGTAGATGTTATCGTGCCAACTGCTGAAACTCTTCCACCTGCACATCCGGGAAATAAATTTGCTGCTGTAGTTGTTGCTAATCCCTGCGTAACAGAGCCTGAACCGATATAAGTTCCTTGTGCGAATAAAAAGTTGCCTGTATTAATGAAGATTACTGAAGCAATAACAACTGAAAATAATTTCATTTTTGTGATTTTGGAATTGTAAACAATTATTATTTGGTGCTTACTCGAATAAGTTTTGTGGAATAATAAACTGTTGCGTTTTGAATGTTCAAAAAATAAACACCATCAGCTAAAGATGATTGAAGCGTTAATTCTTTATTTTCTCCAGCATTGATAATAAAAGAATTCCATTTTTCAATAATACGTCCTGTAATATCCAATAACGTGACTGTTGCATTTTTCAAATCAGCATGTGCATTAATAAATAAATTACCTGCAAAGGGATTTGATATAGTAAGAGAAGAATTTTCATTCAAAATATTTTCAACAACACCTGTTGTCATAGTACAGTTGTATGGAAGAGGATTTATCTCAATAGGATTGCCGGGAGTTAAGATATGTCCAGTAAACCCACTGTAAGAGGGTGCATAGAAAACGCATCTGAAAACTTCATTCTTTGCAGTTGTTGTTCCTTGCGAAATAGGTCCGGTAGAATCAACAGGATTTACATAGCGCCAAACAATATTCTTTGCAGAATCTATCTCAAAGAAATTACCTTTTGTAGCTTCACAAATTATAGTATTTCCATTTTGCAACCGTTGAGCACCACCCATTACAGGAGTATAAAAACTTGTCGGTGTCGGATTCATATAACTCCAATCTGTCGTGGCGGGTCCAAATGCTTGCGTTGATATAATTGAATAATTACCTGCAGAATCAACAGGAGAAGAAATAATATCCACCGAAGCCGCATTTCCTCCGGGACGATTTACACCATTATTAAAAATCATAATTTTATTTTCATCGGGATACCCGGAAGGAATCCAGATAGGATTGTGTTGCAGAAATAATTTTGTATCAGCAACAGTTCCCCTGTTGTAGGCTTGAGGATTTCCCCAACGATATAAAAAGTCTCCACCCATTCCATGAGCTCCTCCTGCGTGAGAAGCAGCTTGAGCGGTAGTGGTGCTGTGGTCAATTATATATATCTCGCTTAAATTATGCGAGCTAAACATAACCTGGTCTAACGTTGAATTATAAGTAACAGCATTCAGATGTATCCAATCTTTAGCTGTTGCAGTGTTTGTACCGTTAAAATTAAGATTCAATAATTCGGGATGATTGGTTACAACTCCATAATTACTTTTTGTTGAATCATAATCTTGTATAAGGTGGTCCCACAAATCCCATTGCCAAATTATGTTAGCAGAAGATGCACCTACCGGTTGTATCTCTTCCAATTTTGCACTCCATAAAGAGGTTCCTAAAATTGAAGGATTTCTGCCTGCTGCTATTGCCTCAGTATTTGTAAAGTTTTCCCAAATTGCTATTATTATATTTCCATTCGGTAAAGGATATATGTCGTGGTTTTGTATTTCAGTGGTTGAAGAAATAGTATAAGACCAAACCAAATTATTATTCCAGTCATACTTTTCAATAAGTCCGCCTGCCGAACCTTGCCCGTTGAATGTTGGGTTAGGGATAGCACCTGTTCTCAGCAAACTACCATCAGGAAGCAAATAAACTGAAAGACCCGGATTTCGCGTGCTTGACCATTCATGAATTTTCTTGCCGCATTTATCTATTAAATAAGTTGTGTCCGAACGAATTGGTGCGAATAATACATAACCATCCAATGAACCTAAATTTTGTGTATACAATCCCACAGTTTGTTGTGCATGGACTGACAAAAAAGTAAAAAATAAAATGAGTGCTGATAGAATTTGTTTCATGTTAAATAATTATTTAATTTAATTTATATTATTTCCTGTAAAATATTTTGCAGCCTAATGATTGTGTCTCTGCTTTTGTAACAGATTTGTTATGCAATAATTCCTCTACTGCATTTGCAATATAAGATGTTGCTAATTCGGGATGTTCTCCATTGTCATCAATAGCACCGCTGTATTTTATTACCCACTTACTATTTTCTTTCCAGATAATAAAAGCTTGAGGAGTATGTTCTGCATTAAAACTTTTGCCAACAGTTTGAAGTACATCATGCAAATAAGGGAAATTAAATTTTGCACTGCTTGCTTTTTGTTGCATCAACTCAAAACTTTCATCATCATAAGTTGCGGTATCCATTGAGTTAATTGCAATCAATGGAACTCCCAAAGATTTGTATTTTGAATTCAACGCATTGAAACGCTCTAAATAAAGTTTTGCAAACGGGCAATGGTTACACGTAAAAACAATGATGAAACCTTTAGCGTTTTTGAAATCATTCAGCGAAACATCTTTGTTATTAATATTTCTTAATGAAAAATCATTCACTGTTTTTCCAATAGATGAAATGGAAGGTTTATTAATTCCACTAAAGCTATATAGTGTAATGATCAGCGATAAATAAAATATAATTTTTACAACTTTCATTTATCGTTTTACAAATTTTTGTGTAGTAATTGATTTTGTTTTTTTATCCATTAACTGAACAAAATAAATTCCTTTAGCAAGTGATGAAATATTAATCCCATTTTGAATTTCTGGTTCAGGCAACATCATAACCGCTTTGCCATTTATATTCGTTATAGTGATATAATATACCTCTGTATTTGCATCAGCTAACTGAACAAATAATGTTTGGCTTGCTGGATTCGGATATAAAGAATAATTAATTTCTTCTTTAGTTACCTCATTAATTCCGGTAGTAGAACCTGTTACCACAAATTGTCCCATCATGCCTCCATCCTCGTGATTTGAAAAATGACAGTGATACATAAACGGATGAATAGAATCGGAATAGTCTTCAAACTTCGCTACAAAAGTTGCGTTTTCACCTCTAGGAATGTAGTAAGTGTCTTTCCAACCTGATTCATAATCGCCAACCCCAATTGCACTCCCGTTTCTCGCAACAATTTTAAATTCGACATCGTGTATATGAAAAGAATGACTGAAAATATTATTGTTTACTACTGTCCATTTTTCAATGTCATTAAGATTTATAGTTTTATTAATATTGTTTAATGCAAAAGCTGTATTATCAAAATAAAATTCAGAAAGCCCAACACCAGAACCGGGTGTTATATTTACTGTTCTCACTACAGTTGCATCGGATGCAGTCCAATAAATATTGTTTGCTAAAGCAGCAGGAACAGAAGTAATAGGATTTGCTGTTGTTGCAATAACATTAATATGCAGCACCACAAAATCACGGTTATTTAAAATACTACCATTCAATCCGCTTTGCTGTGGCTCTGCACCTGGGAAACCAAATACCTGTCCAGTGTTAAAAGCTTTTAAATCTAAACTTGAGCCTATTGCGTCGCTACCAAAGTTTACCATAATTTCAATCCGCTCACCAACCATTAATTTCACTCTTGTAACAGCAACCGGAGCATTCAATAATCCGCCATCATTTCCGATAATATAAAAAGTTCTGTTATCACTAAATCCTAAATTGTATCCTCTTTCAACTTCAGCATTTAAAATTCTAAGCCGCACATATTGTTTAGGCAAACTTACCTGCGCTTTGAGTGTGCCATTTGTCAACATCGTATCGCCATACTCGCTGATATTAATATTATTGGTTACAGTGAACTGGTTGCTTGCATCAAAACTTCTGCTTGTTAATACAATCGGCAAATCATCGACTCCATAAGTTCGTGGCAAAGCGAGTGTTGCTTCAAGCGAATCTCTCACAATAATAAAACCTCCAATACCTTTTGTAAGATGCTCCATCGTCATATTATGCAAATGCGGATGATACCAAAATGTTGAAGCGTTGTTGGTTACTTTCCAATAGGGTTGCCATAAAGTGCCTGGCGGAATTACCTGATGTGGTCCGCCATCCATTACAGCTGGCAGATGCATTCCGTGCCAGTGAATGGTTGTGCTGTCATTTAAATTGTTCAGCACATTTAAATGGACTGTATCGCCTTTATTAAAAATTAAAGTGGGTCCCCAAAACCGACTGTTATTAATTCCTGCTGTTATCGTTTGATTGCCGAGTCTTAGCTGTGCAAAGGTGTCTTTCACCGTCAGATTAAAAGTAGTTCCTGATAAGGTATCCGGTATCCATAAATTATTGTATTGAGCATTTGCCTCTGATAAAAAAAGAATAGCACTTAATAGTAACAGCAGTTTTTTCATTTGTTGTTTGTTATTGGAGAGTTTCATTAATGATTGATGATTACTTTTTTGTTGAATAGGTTTTTTTCGGTTTTAATAGTTACAAAATAAATTCCGTTGGGAATATTGCTCACATCAATTACATTCGATTCTGTTTGCAAAATTGTTTGCCCCCACATATTCTGCAAATTGATTTTGTAATTTTTCAATTCGTAAGGAGTGAGAACGGTAATTCTATTCTTTGCAGGGTTTGGGTAAACTTTTATTTCTGTTTGTTCATTATTATTAGTTACAATTCCTGTTGCACAATTACCAATGGAATAAGAAAATGCAACTTCACCGTTATGATGTGTTGCGTTCGTATCGGCAGGCAAATATGCACGGACAAAGTCAACCATAACACAAGTGGGAGAAACTGTCACGCGGAGGTGACCTGAACCGCTTAAAGTATCGCTTGTACTTGTGTAATAGCTGCCCCATAATTGCATTCCCGAAATATAAGTGGAATCAGCCGCCATTGGCACTCCCTGATACGTTATGCTGTCCAATACTTCATGTGCAAATAAATGGTCGTGTCCCTCAAAGAAAATATTTACTCCGTAAGTTGTAAACAATTGATGAATCGGCATAGCCCATCCGGGACGGTTTGCAGGAAAAGTATAAGCACCGCCTAATGTTTGATGTCCACCCCATTCAAATAGTGGTGCACTGATTTTTCCTCCTCGTCCCTGTCCGCGAATGTGATGCGCAAAAACAAATTTGTATTGAGCGGTACTGTTTTGCAACACATTTGTAAGCCAGTTATATTGCGCTTGCCCCAATGTCCAATTCCAGTTTGTGGGTTTTGGAACAAGTGAGTCGTGACATTCAGTTCTGTAAACATCAAGTACTATAAACAAAGCATTGCCCCATGTCCAGGAATAATAATTTTCGGGCAAGTCCATTCCAAAACCTTCTGGAATTGTATCGCCTGAATAAAAATAATTGGGAGAGGGATTAGGATAATATTTTTTACGTGCAAGGGTTCCGAATACACCGATATTATTTGGTGGCAATGAATCAAGATAATAATCATTTTCGCCTTCATGATTTCCAAGACAAACATAGAAAGGAACAGAGTGACATATACTTCCCAAAAATGGCCTGTAAGCATTGTGCAATGAATCCATTTGAAACAGTGTTGTAGTAGATGGAGTGAGGTCCTCACCAAAAATATCACCAAGCGTTAACATGAAATCAGGATTGTCGTGCGCTTCATTGTTTAGAGTAAGTTGATAAAGACTTGAAACACCATGGTCGTACAAATGCTCATCTGCTTCAATCGTAAAAGTAAAAGTGCTGCCTTGTGCACGTTGTGTGTGAAAAGCGTATTCAGATGTAGCATTGTATGCACCTGCTCCAATGAGCCGGTATTTTAATCTGTAAAAATATTTCGTATCGGGAATCAGATTTTGCAATTCAGGTTCATCAGGAATATTTGCTGTGTTGCTAAAAACAATTGTGCTATCGGTATAATTGCCAGTTGCGGTTCCATACTGAAAATAGTACGCAACATTTTGGTCAAACATTATGCTTGCTGTTATTGAAACATCTGTTGGTCTGCCTAAAATTATGGAATGGTTTTGTGCTTTTAGAAGATTTGCGCTGCCAGTTAAAAGAATTACAGTAAAGGTTAACAGCAGTTTTTTCATCTGTTGTTTGTTATTTAAAAAATATAGTGGCAATAATTTGATTAGAAGATAAAACATAATTTTTCTGGCGGTGGTCCGATTATTTATTTTTCTGCGGTTGAAAATAATCGCGGATGTCAATCACCATGTCCTGAAATTTTTTCAATTGCTCATGAGTGCAAATTGTTTTTAATTGTTGCGATTGTTCCAATCTGAATAACTCCATTTTATATTCGTTATCAGCAACTCTTCCGGCAATTTCTTTAACAAGAGAAGTGTCGGTGTTTTCGTTGAACATTTCTAAATTCATTGAATCCCGTTTTGCCCTTATCAAATTGCTTAATGGTTCTTCCTTTTTAAAAAAATCCTCTCTGATTTTTTTAAAATCTTCTGCTTGCTTTTCGGTTAATTGCAACGCCTCTTTCAATATAGCCGTTGCTTCTTCAATAGGTCGCTTGGGTGGTCGGTTGTCATCACTGCCTTTTTTTCCAGAATATAAATAACCAATGCAAAAAAGATTCAGGAGCAACAGCAAAGCTACTATGCGGAGAAGAAATTTATATCTCAAAAAAATATCCATAGCTTTTAATATTTAGAGGAACTTGTGCTGATTAGAAATTCGTTGGCAATATTTTTTAATTTCTCCCTGCTTTGCTGTTCGTTATCAGATTTTAATTTGTCAGATAATGAAAATAAATTGACAGCCAGTAATACAACTGTTGCAAACAAGACTAATTTTTTTGAAGATGAATTGCCAGAAGTTCTCTGCGAACGATTGAGCTTTTGCATTAACTTATCATTCCACTCAGCAGATGGTTCAATGGAACTTATGCTTTCAAATTGTTCAAGTATATTTTTCTCTTTATTCATGCTATTAGTTATTTAGACGCCATTAATTTTTATTTCTGGCGTTATTTAATTAAAAATGATTTTAAATTTTGTTTGGCTCTGTAAATTAAGGAATCAACAGCGGTTAGAGTTGTTTCCATAATTTCAGCTACTTTGGTATTATTGTATCCTTCCACTTTGCTTAATGTTAAAGCAATACGCTGGCTTTCGGGTAACTTATTCAACGCTTTCATCAACAGCGAAAGACCTTCTTTTTCTTCCAATGTTTTATCCGGTCTTTCTTTAGCTGCCACCCAATTGGCGATTTGTTCAATGCCCAACAGTTCGCCAATTGAGGTAATTCGTTTTTGACGATTTTGCTTTTTTATTTCGTCAAGCGATTTAGTTGTGGCAATCCTGTAAATCCATGTGCTTAACGCTGAATCACCTCTGAATTGTTTTATGGATTGATGCACTTCAATAAATACTTCCTGCGCAATATCTTCAGCGTCTGCTTTATTGAGTAAAAAGCGGTAACAAATATTGATAACTTTTAGTTGATATTCATAAACCAGTTCAGCAAATGCAGTTTTATTTCCCGCTTTTAGTTGAGCTAATAATTCTGGTTCAGTCATACCCAGTCTTCAAAACATTAGTTGGTTTACCAAGAATAATGGAGAGTTTTTGCGTGTTAAGTGAAATAAAATTGAAAAGGAAAATTGTCATGCAGAGATTTCGAAATGTTTTTATAAATGTTTTTGTAAATGTTTTTGTAAATGTTTTATTCATTAAATAAATGAGTCTGCTTAAATTGTTTTGTCTTTGATGCTGAAATTAGTGAAAGGTTTAAATAATCATGAGATTTAAATTTAAACTTGGCTTATAAGAGCGTTGGGGAAAGTGGGGGGGGGTGTATGGCCTTTTGTGTATTTTTTTGTGAGTGGATTTTCATTTAACAGAATTAATAGTTTGTCGACCCTCAAAAAAAACCAAAACCCTTGCTTTTTTAAATTTTGTTTACGCTTGCTGTTATCGGATATGCTATTGCTCATTCCGAGTTGCGGATTATCAATCATGCTCAACAATTATTTTCTTGCAATAAATTTTTTCGCCATCAAATACTTTTACAAGATAAATTCCTGATGCAATATTTTCCAACTGAATTTTCTTTGAATACGAATTGAAGTTCGTTTCTTCAAAAACTTTT
>JANLRG010000062.1:0-30412 GCA_031361545.1 Bacteroidota bacterium | reverse complement strand
AAATGAATAAAAACAAAACCGATATCTTCAATCTTTTATCAAAGCTCACTTTGCTTCGATTGACTAATTTTGTTAAGGTGATTTTTGGTTATTATGTTTCAAGATTTTCGGGAAGAGCGCGTGTCTATGGTTTACCTTTTTCAGTTTCAATAGAACCAACCACATCTTGCAACCTTCGATGCCCAGAATGCCCGAGTGGACTTCGCTCCTTTTCGCGACCAACAGGTATGCTTGAAGAAAATTTTTATTTCAAAATTATTGATCAATTGTACAAACATTCTACTTACATCATTTTTTATTTTCAAGGAGAACCATTTCTGAATACTTCTTTTCTCGATATGGTCAAATATGCCTCCGCGAAAAAACTCTATACTGCTACATCAACCAATGCACATTTTTTAGATGATGCAACAGCAAAAAAAACCGTTGAGTCGGGATTAGATCGACTCATCATTAGCATTGATGGCACTACACAGGAAGTCTATGAACAATACCGTATTGGTGGTCAACTTCAGAAAGTATTAGATGGTACAATGAATGTGGTTAAATGGAAAAAGACATTAAGTAGCAAAACTCCTTATATCGTTTTTCAATTTTTAGTGGTTTCGCCCAACGAAGCACAAATTGAAGATGCAAAAAAATTAGCTCTTGATATTGGAGTGAATGATATTGCTTTTAAAACCGCCCAGATAAATGATTATCAAAACGGCAGTCAATTGATGCCAGAAAATGAATTCTATTCAAGGTACAAGAAGAAAGTAGATGGAACTTTTCAACTAAAGAATAAGCTCTTGAATCATTGCTGGAAAATTTGGCAGTCTGCTGTGATCACGTGGGATGGAAAAGTGGTTCCATGTTGCTTTGATAAAGATGCCACTCATCAAATTGGTGATTTAAAAACGGATTCGTTTAAATCTGTTTGGAAAGGAAAACCATTCAATCGTTTTAGACAATCTGTCCTTACAAGCAGAAAAGAAATCGATATTTGTAGCAACTGTTCAGAAGGAGGAAAAGTCTGGGCATGACCTCTTTTAAATAATCAATACTTTACTTCAATTATCAATTCTTAAATAATGATAGTCAATAAGCGAAGCGTCTATTCTGGTCATCAAGGTGCTATTTACACTTTAGAAAAGAACACCGATGAACATAGTTTCTTTTCGGGCGGAAGTGATGGAATTTTATCCAAGTGGTCGGTTGCCAATGAACAACCACCTGAAGCACTTGGAAAAATGAACTCGCCAATTTATGCCTTAAGACTCATTCATGAAAAATCTATTCTCTTGGCAGGAACTGGTTCTGGCGAATTTTATGCTATTGACTTAGTCAAGAAATCATTGATTGCCTCCATCCAATTTCATGTTCAAGGAATCTTTGATCTTCAATGTTCTTTATCTTATCAAAAAATCTATAGCTGCTCGGCTAGTGGTGAAATTGGAATATGGGATTTGAACGATTTCTCTGTGTACAAAAAGGAACAAATCTGTGATGGAAAAGTCAGGGCTTTGTGCTTGTCTAACGATCAAACAGAGCTGGCAATTGCTTGTGGTGATGGAAGCATTCGAATATGGGATACAGTTTTAATGAAAGAAAAATTTCGTTTTGATGCACATCTTAATTCTGCAAATTGTTTGGCCTATCATCCTACTCTTCCTGTGCTGTTGAGTGGAGGAAGAGATGCACATCTTCGGATTTGGAACTGCTCCGACTATTTATTGGAAAAAGAAATTCCGGCTCATAATTATGCATTGTACTCGATTGCATTTTCGCCGGACAATAAATATTTTGCAACAGCTAGTAGAGATAAGACTGCAAAACTATGGGATGCGAATAATTTCGATTTCCTCCATCGGATCGATAGAGAAAATTCAGACTCGCATTCTCACAGTGTCAATAAAGTTTTGTGGTTAACAAATGAAATGCTAGCGACTGCTGGTGACGACCGAAAGATTATGCGATTTGAAATTATCTAGGTTTTGGGTTCAGGGTTCAAAGTTCAGGGTTTAGGGTTTAGGGTTTAGGGTTTAGGGTTCAAAATTAAAAAGTAATCAGGGAAAATATTGTAAGTAAGGATTGAAAATTGAGAATTGAAGATTAAGATTGATAAATGAAAAAATGAAAATGGTTTAAAAAACAAAAGCTCCGTGAAATCACAGAGCTTTTGATCAACAATTAAAATTACTTAACTTAAACTTAACATGAAACACGACTCTTATAACGAGGCCTTTTTAATAAGGTTACAGTTCAATTAATCTGTTCGATTGTCAAAACAAATTTCAATCAAAAAAAATTCATCCATCTCAATTAATAATTCTCAACTCTCAAATATCAATTCACTATCTTCAAGTATCATTAGCGAAAATTTATTATCAATTCACAATTTTAAATTATCAGTCTTCAAATTCTCAATCTTCAAATTCTCAATCTTCAATTATCAATTTAAAAATTCTACAATTATCAATTATCAATTTTTAATTCTCAATCTTCAAATTCTCAATCTTGAAATTCTCAATCTTCAATTCTCAATTCTCAATTCAATCCATGTCTTCATTACAACAAATCGCTCTCATTGTCCGTGAATATGACGAAGCAATACATTTCTATACAACAAAATTAGGCTTTGAATTAATCGAAGATAAAACAATGAGCGAAACAAAACGATGGGTGATTATCGCTCCAAAAGGATCGGAATGTCAACTTCTACTTGCCAAAGCTATTGGCGAAGAACAAATTTCTCGTATCGGAAATCAAACTGGCGGTCGAGTATTTCTTTTCCTTTACACAGATAATTTCGATGTTGAATATAATCACATGAAAAATAATGGCGTCGAATTTATTAGAGAACGAACAGAAGAGGAATGGGGAATTGTCGCAGTCTTTAAAGACCTCTATGGAAATTTATGGGATTTTATTCAACGAAAAACCCACTTAGGTTGAAACTTGAGAATGAAACTTGAGAATTGTCTAAAAAATATTTTCTTATCTTCAATTATAATTTTCAGAGTGATATATCTTAAATAATTCGATAACCATGAAAACTAAATTAATGTTTGCTTTGATTACACTAATTTTTTCAGTGCAAGTGAAAGCGGGATCTTTTATAGAATACAAAATCACTATAGACCCAACCTCTCAACCTGGATCCATGAAAATGTTTTCTCAGGATGGGAATACGCGCACAGAAATGTTTTTCCTTTCTCCACAAATTCCAACTGGAGAAACTAGAATAACCAACATTGTAATGAGTTCTGACATTCACAAAATTTACACTCTGAACGAGAAAGATAAAACCTATACCGTTTCAAATTCCAGCGAAAAAACTCCTCTACCAAAAGAGCAAGAATACGAAGTAACTGTAATAGGAAAAGATGAGGTCAATAGCTACGCTGCACTATTTACTTAAACTGGCTCTCAAACTGAAACTGAAACTGTATAGCAGTTCCAGTCATAGTTTCAGTAAATAGTGGTTTGAAGTGTCAGGTCCAGACATAGTTTCAGTGTCAGTGGCTATTAGATACAGAGTCAGTAATTAATTTATAACACTATTTACTGGCTCTAAAACTGAAACTGAAACTGTATAGCAGTTCCAGTCATAGATTCAGTAAACAGTGCTTTACAGTGTCAGTTCCAGTCATAGTTTCAGTGTCAGTGGCTATGAGATACAGAGTCAGTAATTAATTTAAAACACTATTTACTGACTCTGAAACTGAAACTGTGTAGCAGGGCCAGTCATAGTTTCAGTAATTAGTGAAGATTTATTTAGAATTTTTACTGTAAGTGCAAATACTAATTACTGAAAGTTTAAAATACTATTTGCTAAAAGTGTAAACACTATTTACTTAAACCGGCTCTGAAACTGAAACTGTATTTAGAGTTATTTACTAAAAGTTTAAAACACTATTTACTGGCTCTGAAACTGAAACTGAAACTGTATAGCAGTTCCAGTCATAGTTTCAGTAAACAGTGCTTTACAGTGTCAGTTCCAGTCATAGTTTCAGTGTCAGTGGCTATGAGATACAGAGTCAGTAATTAATTTAAAACACTATTTACTGGCTCTCAAACTGAAACTGAAACTGTATAGCAGTTCCAGTCATAGTTTCAGTAAACAGTGCTTTACAGTGTCAGGGTCAGTCATAGTTTCAGTAAATAGTGAAGATTTATTTAGAATTATTTACTGAAGTGTAAAATATTATTTACTGAAAGTACAAAACACTATTTACTGGCTCTCAAACTGAAACTGAAACTGTGTAGCAGTTCCATTCATAGTTTCAGTAAACAGTGCTTTGCAGTTTCAGCTCCAGTTTCAGTGTCAGTGGCTATTAGATACAGAGTCAGTAATTAATTTATAACACTATTTACTGGCTCTAAAACTGAAACTGCTTGACACTATTTACTGACTCTGGCTCTGAAACTGTAACTGACTCTGGCTCTGAAACTGATACTGACTTAGATAGTCATAATCTCTTTTTCTTTTGCTTCAAGGTGTTTGTCAACCATAGTACTGTATTGATCGGTCATCTTTTGTATTTGATCTTCCAATCCTTTAGCAACATCTTCAGGAACAGTTTTCGCTTCTTTCTTAATTAATTCATTCGCATCGCGACGGGCAGTTCTGATTCCTACTTTTGAATGTTCTGCCTCTGCTCTTGTTTTCTTTACAAGGTCTTTTCTTCTTTCTTCTGTAAGAGCGGGGATGTTGATTCTGACAACTGTCCCATCATTTTGAGGAGTGAAGCCTAGGTTAGCAGCGAGAATCGATTTTTCAATCGGTCCTATCATCGCCTTTTCCCACGGCTGAATCGCCAGCGAACGAGCATCAGGCGTTGTTATACTCGCAACTTGCGCTAGCGGAGTATTTGTTCCATAATAGTCAACATGTATTACATCTAGCATAGAAGGGTTCGCTCTTCCAGCACGGATCTTCGACAACTCAAGCTCTAAATGTTCAATTGCTTTTTGCATATGAGCCTTTGTCTCATTCATCAATTTATTCGTGTCTAACATATTTTTATTTGTTATTCGTGATTAATTAAAATTCAACTAATGTTCCAACTGATTCTCCTTCTAAAACACGAAGCAGATTTCCTGTCTTGTTCATGTCAAAAACAATTATTGGAACTTTATTTTCATTGCACAATGTAAATGCTGTAAGATCCATTACTTTGAGACCTTTCTCATACACTTCATCAAATGTCACGGTCTCATAACGAACGGCATCTTTGTTTTTCTCAGGATCAGAAGAATAAATTCCATCGACACGAGTCCCTTTCAAAATGACATCGGCACCAATTTCTATCGCCCGCAAAGAGGCTGCTGTATCTGTTGTAAAATAAGGGTTGCCCGTCCCTGCGCCAAAAATCACAACTCTGCCTTTTTCAAGATGGCGAACAGCGCGTCTTTTGATATAGGGTTCACAGATCTGTTCCATTTTTATTGCACTTTGTAATCTAGTTTTAACGCCAATCCTTTCCAAAGCAGATTGTAGTGCCATACTATTTATGACTGTTGCTAACATTCCCATGTAATCGCCTTGCACTCTGTCAATCACATCTCCAGCATCATTACCAACTCCACGAAAAATATTTCCTCCGCCAATCACTATGGCCACTTCAACACCTTGATCGACGATGGTTTTTATTTCTTCTGAATATTGGCGCAACCGATCGTGGTCGATACCAAATTCTTTCTCCCCCATCAGCGCTTCCCCGCTAAGTTTCAATAGTACGCGTTTATATTTCATAGAGAGTTATTTTTCCGTTGCTAATATAAAGATTTTACTAAAAGAATTGACCATTCTTTCTCGCTGATAGTGGAACATTCATGCATTGTGCTCGCTTTACGACAAAAAAAAAGAGAACTTCCGTTCTCCTTTTTTCAATTATTATTTCTTAGCCTAATTTCACGCGTTTCATTGCTGTGATGTGAGCGTTTTTATCAATGCTCTCTAAATATTGACGAACTGTTTTCTTTTCGTCTTTGATAAATTGTTGATTCAACAAAGTATATTCGGAGTAAAATTTATTGATTTTACCTGCTGCAATCTTTTCGATCATGTTCTCAGGCTTACCTTCTGCGCGAATTTGTTCTTTTGCAATTTCAATTTCACGTTCTAAAAGTGATGAATCAACATCGTCTTTATCTATTGCTACTGGCGCCATCGCTGCAACTTGCATTGCAATATCGCGACCAGCATCAGCAATATTTTGACCCGCTGTATTGAAAGCAACTACGCTAGTCAATTTGTTTCCTGGATGATTGTAAATAATTACATTCTCAGCATCTACATTTTGAAAGTCAACTAGATCGATCTTCTCTCCTATTTTCCCCATTTGATCTACCAACGTATCATTCACAGTAAGGTCACCCAATTTCAAAGCTTTTACTTCATCAATTGATTTTGCATTATTTGCCATCGCCAAATCTAAAATCGATTCGCCATATTTTAAAAACGCTTCATTTTTAGCAACGAAATCTGTTTCACAACATACTGCAACAACAAATCCTTTTTTGCCATCAGCCGATACTTTTCCAAATACGTAGCCTTCTTTTGCTTCACGATCTTGGCGGTTAGCCGCAATCTTCTGTCCTTTTTTTCGTAGAATATCAATAGCTGCTTCAAAATCGCCATTCGCTTCTGTAAGCGCTTTTTTGCAATCCATCATTCCTGAACCGGTTTGCAGACGAAGTTTATTTACATCTGCCGCACTAATTGTTGCAGTCGTCATTACTATATCTCCTTTTTATTTAATGTTCAATTATTATTTTTTACGAGGGCCGCCAGCGGTATTTCCACGACGTGGACGACCTTTAGCTGCTGGTCCACTTTTAGGTGCGCCCGAAGGTGTTCCGCCTGATTCGTCTTTTCCTTCTTCATCGAAAGTAAGCTCCATTGCCATATCGCCATCAGTTGACTCTTCGCCTTCTTTTTCTTTCTCTACTTCTTTGTCAATCTTTCGTTCCGCTAATCCTTCTTCGATTGCTTTCACCATTGTCTCCATAATGATTGCGATTGACTTGGTCGCATCATCATTTGCAGGAATGGCAAAATCAACTTGTGTTGGATCTGTGTTTGTATCTGTTATTGCAAAAGTGGGAATGTTCAATTTGTGTGCTTCAGCAACTGCAATGTGTTCTTTCACTGTGTCAATAATGAACAATGCTGCTGGAAGACGACTAAGATCAGAAATTGAACCTAGAAATTTTTCCATCTTTGCTTTCTGACGAGTAATTTGAAGACGCTCCTTTTTAGAAATGTTGTCAAACGTTCCATCTGTTGCCATTTTTTCGAACCCTGTCATTTTCTTTACTGACTTCCGAACAGTAGCGAAATTGGTTAGCATTCCACCTGGCCAACGCTCAGTGATGTAAGGCATGTTTACACGACCTGCACCAGCTGCAACGATTTCTTTTGCTTGCTTTTTTGTAGCAACGAATAAAATCTTTTTACCAGATTTAGCGATTGACTTCATTGCTGCAGCGGCCTCATCGATCTTAGCAACAGTTTTGTTAAGGTCGATAATGTGGATGCCACGGGCTTCCATGAAAATATATGGAGCCATTTTGGGATTCCATTTGCTTTTCAAGTGACCAAAATGGGCACCTGCTTCGAGTAAGTCTTGATATGAAACTCTTGACATTTAAATTGGAGTTGACGAATGAATTTATTTTTATTTTCAGAAGTAGTGACAATGTATTTTTTGAAAACACATTGCCCTTACGGATATTAACGTTTAGAGAACTGGAATTTCTTACGCGCTTTCTTTTGTCCTGGCTTTTTACGCTCTACCATTCTTGGATCACGTGTTAAAAGTCCTTCTTTTCGAAGCGGCGATTTGTTTTCTTCACTAACTTTTACAAGAGCACGAGCGATACCTAAACGAGAAGCTTCTGCTTGACCTTTAATGCCACCACCATCAACTGTAATTTTGATGTCGTACGATTCAGTAACTTTTATTACTTCTTGCGCTTGTGTTAAGATATATTGTAACGGACCAGTCGGAAAATATTCCTTGTAATCACGATCATTAATCTTGATGTCTCCACTGCCAGGTCCTAAATAGACGCGTGCGATTGAAGTTTTTCTTCGGCCGAGAGAATGAATGATTGCCATGTTAAATCAGTTCTTTTTATTATGAAAATTTAATTTCTTTGGGTTTCTGTGCTCCATGAGGATGAGCTGTCCCTACAAATACATGCAGGTTGCGGTATAACTCACGACCTAATTTTGTTTTAGGCAACATTCCACGGATTGAATTTTCAAGAATCAATGCGGGATTCTTGCGCATCCATTCTGTCGGAGTTGCAAAACGTTGTCCACCTGGATAACCAGTGTAGTGAACGTATTCCTTCTCCTTCATTTTGTTTCCTGTAAAACGAACTTTCTCTGCATTAATAATGATGACATTGTCACCACAATCTACGTGCGGAGTAAAGTTTGGTTTATGCTTACCACGTATTATACGTGCAACTTCCGATGAAAGTCGGCCTACCACCATGTCCGATGCATCTACTAGCACCCATTCTTTGTTGACTGTTTTTGCGTTTGCCGAAACAGTCTTGTAGCTCACTGCGTCCAATTTCAATAGTATTTATATGTTTATTCTCACTAAATCGGTTTCCCACGAAGGGGGTTGCAAAAGTAGGATTATTTTTATTACTTACAAATGGTTGTGTAATTAATTATTAACGACTCTCGCATGGATTCAATTTTTCTTCGAACATTTTAAAAGGAACTGCTTTCAAATACTTAATTCTGTTGGACAGATGGTCTTTTAAATCACCCACTTACTGTCTATTTTGTCCAAAAAGAGTTGAATTGCTCCACTCCCTTCTTCAAAAACGACCCTCCGCTTTTTTTTCAACTTCTTTAAGCAATCTAAATAAAGGAAATGCTCTTAATATAAATCCAGCAAAGAATGTGGCCATTATTAACAAGGCCATACCGCCCATTTCCGGATTTTCAAGAAAAAAAGTAACCAAAACACCAGCCATGAAGGTGTAAACCATCAGATATAAAATTTCGAATTTTACTGCAGAAGCTCCGATTCTTTTAGATCTCATCCATCGAAGGATAATCATCGTAACAACCAAACCTCCAATTAAATAAGGTAAATAAGCTGAAACTGTCATTTATTTCTTGTTATATTTATCCGTTGTCTTCAATTAGTTTAACAGGAAATAAAGCAACGTATTCTCTTTATAATTCTCTGTAAACTTTTTGAAAATAGACATCTTGTTATCTGCCGCTAAACTAAACAAATCTACAGTTCAGTTGTTTTTTCTTTTTACCAAACTTTATTATGGCCAAAATATTAATTACTGGTGGAACTGGATTGGTCGGTACTCATTTATCGGAATTGCTGACTCACAAAGGCCATAAAGTTGCGCTTGTCAGTCGAGCGGCTTCAAAATCAAGCTATCCGATTTACACTTGGAACCCAGAAGAAAAGCTTTTCCCTATTGAAGCTTTGGAAGGAACGGATGTCATTATTCATCTTGCCGGCGCTGGAATTGTTGATCATCGATGGACTATAGCCTATAAAGAAATAATTTATAAGAGCCGAATTGATTCAGCTAATCTCATTTTTGAAAGCCTGAAAGCAAATAAAAATTCTGTTCGCACTTTCATTTCTGCCTCTGGAGTTGGATACTACGGAAATACGGGAAATGTATGGCTCGATGAACACCAACCACCCGCGAATGATTTTATGGGAAGGGTTTGCAAAGCCTGGGAAGAATCAGCTACACAATTTGAATCTCTTAAAATAAGAGTCATTAGAATGAGGACAGGCGTTGTGCTTTCACAAGATGGCGGAGCACTGCCTGTGCTTTCGAAATCTGTCAAATTGTTTGCGGGCGCTCCTATTGGAAGCGGACTTCAATACATTCCTTGGATTCATATTGATGATTTATGCAAAATGTATTTGTCTGTAATTGAAAACGAAGAAATGCAAGGACCTTTTAATGCAAATGCTCCATCTCCCATTGACAATAGTTTTTTCATGACGTTACTTGGAAGAATATTTAAAAAGCCAATATGGCCCATAAACATTCCATCTTTTGTTTTGAAATTAATTCTTGGTGAAAAATCTGTTGTCGTTTTAAATGGTCAACGACCTTCCGTCGAAAAAATACAGTCATTCGGTTTTAAATTCTCCTACTCCGATCCTGAAGTAGCACTCCGCAATCTTCTTATAAAAGAAAAAATATCTATCTGATGAAAATTAATTTATTCTGGTTTCGCCGTGATTTGCGTTTAGAAGACAATGCCGGACTTTACCATGCACTAAAGAGTGGGACGAAAGTTCAATGTCTTTTTATTTTTGATTCAGAAATTTTAAACCTTTTAGAAAACAAAAAAGACAGAAGGCTGATTTTCATCTTTCGTCAGCTAGAAGCAATTGACCTTGAACTTAAGAAGTACGGTTCATCTTTATTGATCAAGTATGGAAGTCCGCTCCAAGTGTGGAATGAATTGCTCAATGAAAATAAAATCGATTCTGTATTCTGTAATCATGATTACGAACCTTATGCAATTGAACGAGATTCAAAAATAAAAGAACTTCTTGCTGAAAATTCAATTCAATTTAATACTTACAAAGATCAAGTTGTTTTTGAAAAAAATGAAATCACGAAAGACGATGGTTTACCTTATACTGTCTTTACTCCTTACATGAAAAAATGGAGAGCTAATTTCACAAAGGATTTAGCGCAACCCTTTTCAACTGAAAAATATTTTAATTGTTTTAATCCTTCTGCACATCAACTTTTGAAACTTGAAGAAATTGGATTCATAGACTCTGGAGAAAAATTCGGTGAACCAATTTTGCATGAGCAGGTTCTAGCTAATTATTCTGAAAATAGAAACATCCCGTCAATCATTGGAACATCACGACTAAGTGTTCACTTAAGATTCGGAACGGTAAGTGTTAGAAAATTAATCTTACAAGCGTGGAGTAGCGAGAAATGGATCAACGAATTAATTTGGAGAGAATATTACATGATGATCTTATGGCATTTCCCTTATGTAGTTGACAAACCTTTCAGAAGCAAATACAATTTTCTCCAATGGGAAAATAATGAAGAGCATTTTAAAAAATGGTGTGAAGGTAAAACAGGATATCCCATTGTTGATGCAGGAATGAGAGAACTAAATACAACTGGGTTTATGCACAATCGAGTAAGAATGATTGTCTCTATGTTTCTCACTAAATATTTATTAATCGATTGGCGCTGGGGAGAAGCTTATTTTGCAGGAAAACTTCTCGACTATGAATTAGCCAGCAACAACGGAGGATGGCAATGGAGTGCGGGAACCGGAGTTGATGCTGCTCCTTACTTTCGAATTTTTAGTATGGATGAACAGACGAAACGTTTTGACCCCAATTTTTTATATATTCAAAAATGGGTGCCGGAATTTCAAGAACTTGATTACCCACAAAGGATGATAGATTATGACTTTGCAAGAAAAAGATGTCTGGAGTTTTTTAAACAAACAGAATAAGATGTTATGCAGCTACTCTCTGCAAAATAACTTTACATGGAATAGAAGAAGTAATTTTTAAATGATGACTAAGATGTAAAGGAACACCGAAGTAATCACCAACTTTGAGTGGGTACATTTTCTCTCCAACAGTGATTTCACAACTTCCTTCTAAAATTAAAAATCTTTCAAACTCATGATCATGCTTTTCAGCAGGAACCGAATCACTGATCCACACAATTGCTGTTATAGCTTCAGGAGTGTAGCTAATGATTTTTGCAAAATAGTTTTCAAAATCATCCGCCAATTTCATATCAGGTCGGGAAATCCAAGTGGAGAAATCAGAAACACGACTCTGATCATTTAACATGGGCGCTTTCTCTGCCAATTCTCCGTTTTGAAGACGCTCCGTATAATCGATAGCAGCCATTAAAAAAGGTCGAACGGTTACATCTGGATTAATTTCATGCTGATGAGCGTATAACTCCAACGCCGCTTCAATTTTGGCTAACTCTTGCTTCACTTCTGAAGATATGCTAAGCATGTGCTCAACTTCTTTGATTTCATCATCAGTTGCAACACCCATGACGTACACTTCCAAGACTCCAGAATTTATAAACTCTTCAATTTTTTTCATCTTCTTATTTACTGTCTTGAATGATTCAAGGCAATTATCTCGGCTTAACCTACGGAGTAAAATACCTTATGGATTGATTGCCACTACATTTTGAACTTTTCTTCAATTAAGTTAAACAAAATGTCTTCGTTCATCTCATACATTTCTCAATTAGACTTAAAATGAAGTTTAGATAACAAAATCAAATCAAGTCCTTGATAGTATCCCTCAATCGCTCCGCAATAGTATCTTATTTAAAAGAATAATCAAACGATTAAATTATTTCGCACGCCATATAAAATAAAACTGTAAGAAATTGAAAGAGATAACGGCCTAAGTACTGTCAACCTCGGTTTAGAAAAGGCGTAAATAATAGCCAGATAATTGTTTATGCACCATCGGATTTTCCGCCAAGTTTTCATTGTACTTCTGCTACTGTTTTCAGTGGGGGAAACTGTACATGCCGTTCCTCTCGGCATCCAGGCTGGATTTATCCATAATAATAGCAAGCAAAATGTAAATGAAGTAGCCAATAACACGCTTCGAGTTCGCAACTACTCAAACGCTACTGTAAGATTTCATGTGAACTTCTCTTTGCCTGCTGGATGGTCATACTTAGGAAATCCAGAAAAGGACATAGAATTAGCATCGAATGATTCCATCTTCTTGCCAGTTCGATTGATTCTCAACCATGACGCAAAAGGTGGAACGAGCTACATCGTAACTGCTTTTTTGTCGTCAGAAAAAGGACTTCAGTTTTCTTCCCAAAATTGGTATGTCACTATTCCAATCCACTCCGATTGGAAAGCGAGTTTGCCCATCAAACAACAATACTTTATTTCTCAGTCTGATTCTTCAGGTTTCAAAATCCTTCTTAAAAATAATGGAAACACAGACGAGCAGATTCGATTGACTTTGGTTCCAGATCGCCGCTTGGAAATTCTTCGTCCATCTGATGGTGGCGCTGCTTTATTAACCTTTATTATCAACTTGCCCGTTGGAACTGATACGCTTCTCACCTTTCCTATCAATAAAAAACTTCAAGTAAAAAATACAGGGAAAAAAGATGCTGATCTGCATGCTACACCGACAAAAGAAGCATTCGCTGTTCAAGTTTTAGCCAAGTCAATAACAGGAACAATGAACTGGAGTGGTTCAGTTCAGTTTTTCAAACTCGGTAATACTGTTCGAAAAAATCAATTTGGCCGCTCAGCTATTCCACTTGTATTAGATGCAAATGTGTATGACATTCTTTCCAATGGAACAACGATGTCATTAGATGCTTATGGTAGCACTTCGTTAAATGAAAATGCATTAATCAATTATCGATTTCAAACTGTATTCATTACTAATTTTCTAAACGAAAATTCTTTTCTCGGAAACAATCATTACATCGGCTACTTCTCATCAAAAGCGACTTTAGAATTAGGTGAAGTAAATGGTTTCGGAAGAAGTTTAATTACTGGGAAAGGGATTAAAGCAACTTACACTTACAGAAAAAATACTCTTGGTACACTATTCACCAAAGGACCTGACCTTTTTAAGAAGCCAACTTCTACAGGAATGGGGTTTTACCATAGTTATAAAAGCAAAAAGATAACATGGAGTAATTACTATTCTTTGCTTTCAAACACAAGTCTTTCTTCCACAAACAATTTGATTAATACCGGTATCAATTATAAACTGAATACTCATCATCAATTTATCATCGGTGGAGGAACAAGTCTGGAAAATTATTCTAGAGATACGATCAAAGCTTTTTCCTCTGGATACGGATATGATATGTCTTATTCGGGAAACTATAATAAAATGGGTGGTGCTTTTTCTTATTCTAAAGGATCAGGAAATTATGCGTTGGCAAGAGGTATCTCAACTATTTCAGCACGTATGAACTATTCACTGACGCCACTTCGTTTTTTGGCAATTTCATTTCAAAATTTTTCGCAACAACCAGAATATTTTTCAAATGGAATTACTAAAATTGGAACAGAACTTCGATCAAACAGATATGAATTGAGATACGGAATTACAACAGCTGGATCAATTACATCCTTCAAACCAACTTATTTATTTGAACAAAACCAAAGTCTGCGTACTAAAACAAAAGGATTAGGGATAGAATATAATCTTCGAAACATTCCATCTGTTCGCATTTCTACAAGCGGTTTCTTTGGATATGTAAAAGCAATAGATTCCAAAGTTCCTGATTTCTTTACAGCTCGCATGAGTATATTTGCGCGATGGGAAAAATTTTTCTTCAGTATGCGTTATTATTATGGTGCCAATCAAATTACAGAGCAAGCACGTTTTGTTAAAGACAAAATTAACCCACAGTCATTTCACATTGTAGGGTCATACGATTATTGGATGAGTGGAGGAAAATTATTGTTGACGACCACTGGAAATATGATTTATGAATCCTACTTCAAGAAAATCAATTTTAGACTACGACCGGAAATATACTATTACACTTCAACGGGCATTCGCTTCAGTGCCTATGCTTCTTTTATGACCAGCAAACAAAGTGCGAATCCATTATTGGATGATCGTCCAGGGAAAGAAACTTTTCAACCACTAAGCAATACTGATTTGAGTGTAGGTTTTGGCGTGCGCAAACAAATTGGCATTCCAATTCCTGGAAAAAAATTCACCTCTACCACTATTGTTGTCTTCCGTGATTTGAACAGTAACCATAAAATGGATGCAAATGAAGAAGGTGTTATGGACATGCTCATCAACATTAAACCAATCAAATTTAATTCAGAAACCAGTGACACTTTATCGATGGATAAAACACATGGAGAAGATTTTATTACTGATAATAAGGGACTGGTCGTTTATGAAAACTTCCCTGCCGGAACTTACTTTATCAAATGTAATTCGCTTGTGTCGCAAGGCGAATGGTTTGATGCCAATAATTCGGAATATAAAATTGATAAAAAGGGAATCATTTACATTCCACTTACAAAAGGAGTACGATTAACTGGATCGCTGTTAGTTCAAGCGGATAAATATTCTAGTCAAGATGTAATTTTAGATGTAAGTAGAATTAGAGTAACAGCAGTTGATTCTTCAGGAAAAACATATTCGGCATTGACAGATAAGACAGGGACTTTCATGATGTATGTGCCAACCGGAGTCTATACTTTATCTATTAACGAATCTGCTCTTGGAAGTAATTATCTCTTACTGAAAAACAAAGTGGAGATTGATTTAAGTTATTTCTCCGACAATTTCAGTATTACATTCAATGCCGTTGAAAAAAAGCGAAAAATGAATGTAAAGAAATTTAATCTGCAAGGTCAAGAACAAAAATGATATAACTTAACTGATATTCTAAAGTAAGAACACTCAAATACCAAAAAACTATTATGTCACCGCTAAAAAAATTATTGTTAGTTCTACTTCTTTTTTCATCTGCCATCGTCAATGCGCAGAATGTTGCAATTTCTCCGAGCAGACTATATTACAAGACTGCCATTGGTGAATATAAAACACAAGAAATTAATATTACGAATAGCTCTACAGTCAAACAGGCATTTGTAGTTTCCTTTGGAGATTTCGAGCCTATTGGAATGGAAGGAAAATCTAAATTCATGAAACCCGGAGAAAGCGAAAACTCTTGCTCCCAATGGTTGAGTGCTACGCCTTCCTTTTTTGAATTAGAACCTGGTCAAACTCAAAAAGTGCAGGTCCTAATTACAGTTCCTTCTTCACCAGAAGCCAATAAAGTAAAATGGGCTGCAATGCAAATCAAATTAGCAAAGGAGAAAAAAGGCGGAGAAGCGGGAGACAAAAATTCAATGGGACTTGGTATCACAGAAACGTTTCAATTTATCGTCCACATTTTTCAATCACCCCCAACCCTTGTCAACAAGAGTGCAGAACTGGTTAGCTTCCGCGAAATGACAACACCCTCTGATACAACAAGAATATTGGCAGTGAAAGTAATGAATAACGGAGAAACAATTCTTGATTGCGCTACTTATTTAGAGTTTACGCATTTGCAAAGTGGAAGTGAACAAAGACAAAAACCATTTGCTTTTACATTATTACCCGGTGCATCAAGAGAAGTAAAAATTAGCGTACCAACTAATTTAAATAAAGGAAAGTATTCAGTTCTTGGTGTAGTAGATTTCGGTAGCAGAGAAAATGTTTTGGCTGCTGAAATGGAACTAGAGATGAAATGATGATAAAGACCATAGTTCAGGGTTCAAGATTCAAAATAAATAATGTAATAATTATAAATTGAGAATTGAATTTAAAAAAAGCATACTCAAATATTAAAAGTGAAGAAAAATGTAAGGTTTGAATAAACTCTTTCAACATCTTTCCTTCATATAAACACATATTTGTAAAAGTAATCGCACAACAAAATAAATTATAATTAATAAATAATAAACGAATCACACCCCAAAAAATGAAAATGAACTTAAAACTTATTACACGAGCATTAGTACTTACAGCCATAGCTGGTGTACTAAATGTCAACACAACGAAAGCTCAGCTTTCTGATCAAGAATATGTTGCCGTTACAATGGATTTACAAGGAATCCTTGAACTTAACATGACAACAGAACCACAAGTCGACTTTGTATTTAATACGATTCAAAAATATCAAGTTGGTATTACAAAATACAATGCTACTCGATTAGAAGTAGAATCTACAGTTCCATGGGACTTGTATGCACAACCCTCTACTCAGTTTTTTACGCAACAAATTGCTTATGGAGCAGGTACCAACGGACAAGGAACAATTCCTTCTGAGGTGCTAGAAATGCAAGCGATCCAACCTAACTCTGTTGCCGCCCCATTTACTTTCAATAGTTTCATTGGCTTGTCAAGTATGACCGGTGCAAACACTGCATCACTTACACCATCAGCAAATACACAATTTCTTGCTGGTGAATTTACTCAAGGTGTCGCGAGTAGTTATGCTCCTGCAACATCTTCTGCAAGCCCATTAACAAACAAATTCCTGATCCACTATCGCATTAAGCCAGGTGTTCCAGCGAATTTCCCAGATTTAACAACTCAATACCCAGCTGTAGCAGCGGCAACGTTTTCGTTGTTTACTCCTTACGCTCAGCCAGGTTATTACGACCTTGAAGTAGTTTACACACTTACAGAAGATCTATAAGACTTACTTCAATAATAAAAAGCTCCCTGCAACGGGAGCTTTTTTTTTGTTTATAAATTTAAGAAGAAGTATATTCAATATAAAGAGAAACTTTTTTTCAAGTTTGAAGTAAATCATGTTTAGACTATCACTCACTTGAAAATGTCATTGTTCCGAAATATTTTTTTTTCTGTTTTAATAGTCTGCTCTGTAAAATTTAGTACCGCTCAATCTTTGAGTATCGACCTTGCAAGTGCAACAAACGTTGACTTCAATTTCAATACTTTTCAAAAATTAACCAACGGAATTTACCTTGCTAATGCAATTGCCTTAAACGTTGAATCTGTCGGTACGCAATGGGATCTTTACATGGGTTCCAGCACCTCTGTAGCTGGTGTTTGGGACAACATTCAATATTATGGAACCAGTGGCAACGCTTCTCCAAATGTAAACATTGTTCAAGTTAGAGTTCACAACTTAAGCAATACACAACAATTTAATGGCTTCGTCCCCTTACAAGATATTGCAACATCAACGCTCGATATTATAGGCAATCATAATGCACCTAATATTCCAGTGAATTGTTCGGATGCCAATCCGACTGGTACAAATACTCCTGGTAGTTACCTCTCTAATCCCAACTGCTATCAATTTAGAGTTGACTTAAGAATCGTTCCAGGGTTAAACTATAGACCGGGACTCTATTCATTACAAATAGATTTTATTATAGCTCAGGATCTCTGATAAAAAATTTACTTTATTTTTAAAAGATCAGCGGGAGTATCGATGGCTAAACTTTCTAAAGAAGTGATTGCTGCTTTTATCGTGTATCCATTTTCAATCCATCGTAACTGTTCAAGTGATTCTGTAACCTCCAGATTTGTTTTTTCCAACTTGGAAATTTCTTTCAAAGTATTCACTTGATAGCCATAAATTCCGATGTGTTTATAATAAACTGAATTCTTCAACCACTCTTGTTCAGGGTAATTGCGATTATAAGGAATAGGAGATCGACTGAAATAAATAGCATCCATTTTATTGTTCAACACTACTTTCACATTGTTGTGGTTGAATAATTCATCTGGCGAAAAAATCTTTTTCACTAACGTTGCAATTTGGGCCTTCTGCTCTACTAAAACTTCACAGAGTAAATCTATTTGTTCAGGATGGATATAAGGTTCATCACCTTGAATGTTTATTACAGCATCCCATTTATCTGTTGTATTCGATTCAATAATTTCTGAACAACGATCTGTCCCGCTTTGGTGTTCGGGAGAAGTCATGAAAGCCTTTCCACCAAATGATTCAACATGATCGAAAATTCTCGCGTCATCGGTCGCTATAATAATTGCACTTAATCTTTTTGAAAGCAAACATTGTTCATACACTCTTTGAATCATAGTCTTTCCTAGGATATCTACTAGTGGCTTTCCAGGAAAACGAGTAGAGGCAAATCGAGCAGGAATTATTCCTATTATTTTCATATCAACGAATTATTCGAAAAGTAAAAATATTATTTTTTTATTTAATAGTGGGTAAAATTTAAAAGTTGAAGTTTACCTGACCCACCCATTGACGCGGAGGTTGCATATCAGCTGGTCGTTGCATGTAAATATAATTCAGCATATTTTTTATAATGAACGACAATTTTACATGCTTAGAAAAGGCCCATGAACTTCTGAAATCATAGATGTAATCGCCTTGACGATGATATTTTCTATAGTGACCAATTGCCAAACCGGGAGGAAATGCAAGATCTAATAATCCACTTACAAAAATCTTATCGATATTCTCCATTCTTGAAGAATACCGAACACTCAACCCTACTTCAAATTTTTTCCGCTGAATATTCAAATCTGCCTTGAACATATTTTTCGATCGATACTTTAAAAAGTTAGTCGAATCGCTACCCATAACTGAAGCTAAACCGCCGACCTTAACAACATAAGCACTATCATAATTCAATTGCTGACCATTGATAGATGTAATTCCACCAACTACACT
Source organism: Bacteroidota bacterium (assembly GCA_031361545.1). Lineage (GTDB taxonomy): Bacteria > Bacteroidota > Bacteroidia > AKYH767-A > 2013-40CM-41-45 > JADKIH01. Next base: position 11,191 of record JANLRG010000062.1, on the reverse strand, counting down.
TAAGTTCCAATCTTTACCGAGAGTTGTATTTACTCCCAAAGAAATATCTATTCCCTCAATTCGTGTATCGCCAATGTTTAATGACTTAAAACCATTTCCAATAAATGGATCCGTAAATTTCCCCCATTGTGCGAAAGAAAACTCCATCATGTTTTTATATTCATTGCGAAATAATGCTGCATCAAAATATCCATTCCACTTTTTTATTTTGATCAACTGTCGAATGCCTATTTCATAACTCAATCCTTTCTCCGATCTCAAATCTGTATTTGGATAGATAACTATATTTCCAACATTTGTCTTTACAAATTTTTCAGCAATAGAAGGAAAGCGATAGCCTTGCCCTATTGAAGCCCTGACAAATGTTCCTTTGAAAGCATGAAAATTTATTCCACTTCTAAAAACCGGAATCGCATTATCACTTATCGTGTCAACACTGTTTTTCTCAACTCTTGCTCCAGCAGAAAATGTAAATTTACCCGACTTCAAGTCTCCTTGTACATAAGCCGCTTTCTGTGATCCGTCATGATTCCCATAAAGTTCGCTGCGAACAACTGAAAAAACATCCAACAATCCAGCGGTAATATTTAAATTTTCTTTAATGGATTTTTGATATTGCAATTCATAATAATAAAGGTCTGCTGAAGAACCTTGACTTGTATTATTATGATTCACTGTATTGAACCACCGAGTTCTTAATTTGAAAGTGCCAATTTTCTTGTTTGCATAAGTCACGAATGGATCGACGTTGGTTCTTGTACTACGATAATTGCTAAGTGTATTATCCGCTGGAGTATAAGCTCCTGTGGTATCATTTTTAAAAAAGAAGAACAAAGTTCCAAGTGAAGTCATCGTATTGAAATTTACTCCGGCACTCAATCCATCAATTTTTTTGAAACGATAACGAGCGTTGACATTGAATCTCCCTCTTGTTTCACTCTCGCCTTGTCGATAACCTTGATCAGCAAATACATTTTCGCCCACAACTAAATCCAACTGATTTATTTTTTGGCTATGAAAAAAACTAAATCCCGATGTAGTCAAAACATTGCTTCCCCACCATTTTAAATCATACTCACGACCATCAATTTTAAAAACAGGTCGATCATAAATGCCTGTGAAAAAAGAAAACTTGGTTTCAGGTTCTGATTTCGGATAGGCAGTTCGAATATTAATCACTCCATTTAAAGCGGAAGATCCAAACAAAACACTTGATGCTCCTTTGACAACTTCAACTTGCTCTAAGTTTTCTACAGGTATAAAATTCCATTTCGCATCATTGGCGTCAGCTGTCAATTGCGGAAGGTCATCAACTAAGATCTGTACTCTACTTCCTGTTCCATAACTCCAGCCACTCCCTCCCCTAATATTCGCTTGTCCATCGACAACATTGACTCCTGGAATCTGCTCAATGGCATCTTCCATAGTAGTGGTGTTTTTCGCTTCTATGATTGCCGGTTTTAATACTTCCATTGACACTGTAACATCTTCTAACTTTTGTTCGAACTTTCCAGCACTGATGACTACGGTATTTAACAATTTACTTGCACTCTTCATTTGCACATCAATTACTCGCTTTTCATTTTCTAACAAATCTACCTGCTTAGAATAATCTTCAAATGACATCAACTTTATTTTTAAAAAGTGTTTTCCTGAAAAAGTTTGAACTGAATAATTTCCACTAACATCTGTTATACCAACAACCGCCGAATCTAAAAAGATTGCCACACCAATTAGCCCTTCGTTTGTTTGTGCATCTGTAACTCTTCCTGAAAGAGTACAGTTTTGCGCCCATGATGTGGTTGTTAAAAGCAAACCAACTAAGATGATGAAGTAAGTTCTCATATTATATTGAATGTGTTTCATTTTTTGATGTTGTACTATTGCCCATCTGTTGACCAGACAACATGACGATGGCGAAACAATGATAATAAAATTAAAGATTCAAATAATAAATGAACGTTGAAGATGATGAACAATTAATATACCGCTTAGCATTGCATGTGTTACCCGGAATAGGACCTGTTAGCGCTCGCAATTTGGTTAGCTATTGTGGCGGTGTTAAAGAGATTTTTACAAAAAGAAAAAGTGAACTAGAAAAAATACCGGGCATTGGTCCGGAAAGAGCGAAAGAAATTGTACGCTATAAGAATTTCAGCAGACTTCATTCCGAAGTAAACATGATTAAGAAAAATAAGATAAACTGTCTTTTTTACCTAGACCCAGACTATCCGACTCGTCTTAAAAATTGTGACGATTCTCCTATTATTCTTTTTCATAAAGGATGTGTTAATCTAAATTCGCAGAGAATCATTTCCATTGTTGGGACACGACATATAACGACGTATGGCAAAGAGGCTATTGATCGTTTGGTACGTGAATTACAATCGTATCAGCCGTTAATCGTTAGTGGCCTAGCTTATGGTGTAGATATTCACGCGCACAAGGCGGCTCTAAAAAACGATTTGCCTACTCTTGGAGTGATTGCTAGTGGGATTGATAAAATATACCCTGCTGAAAATGCACACACTGCGGAAAAAATGTTTGCCAATGGCGGATTGCTCACTGAGTACATTCACGGTACCAAACCTGAACGAGAAAATTTCCCGGCAAGAAATCGAATTGTTGCTGGTCTGAGCGATGCTGTGATTGTTATTGAATCGGCTTCTCGTGGCGGCGCATTAATCACAGCAGATATCGCCAATAGCTATAATAGAGATGTATTTGCTTTACCAGGTAGAATTACTGATACATTTTCAAAAGGCTGCCATCATCTCATACGGCAAAATAAGGCAATGATTTTTGAAAGCGCAGCGGATATCATTGATGCAATGAATTGGGATGAACCTGCAAACAAATCAAAAACAAATCAGCTCTTGCTATTTAATGATTTAAGTTCTGATGAAAAGTTATTGATAGAAGTTTTAAAGAAGGCCGAATATTCGTCCATCGATCAGCTCTCAATAGATACACTTATGCCAGTGAACAAGGCCTCGAGTATCCTTCTAAAACTAGAATTTGACGGATTAGTAAAAACCCTGCCAGGAAAAATTTACAAAATTAATAATGGGTAAATTAAAATAAGCGCTTCTAAAATAGAATCAATAAGTGAAACCGCCAGCTGAAGAGAAAATACAAAGACAAAAAAATAGGCTATCTTTTGGATAGCCTATTTTTTTTAATGGCGACTTTCGATTAAGAAAGGTGCTTACTAACAAGTTTCGTCATTTCGAACATTGAAACTGTTTTTTTGCCATTGAAAACTTTTTTCAAGTTATCATCAGCATTGATGTTACGTCTTTCTTTAGGATCTTGAAGATTGTTCTTCTTGATGTAATCCCAAAGACGCTTTGTAACCTCAGTACGTGGAAGCGGCTTGCTACCAACGATAGGCTGAAGAGTTTCGCTGATGTTCATTGGCTTCATAAACGCTGCATTTGGCTTACGTTTAACTGTTGCCTTAGCTACTTTCTTCTTTGCCGGAGCTTTTTTAGCTGCAGCTTTTTTAGCAGGAGCTTTTTTAGCTACAGCTTTTTTAGCTGGAGCTTTTTTAGCTGGAGCTTTTTTCTTCGCTGGAGCTTTTGCCTTTGATTTACCTGCAGCTTTTTTAGCTGGGGCTTTTTTCTTAGCTTTTTTAGTTGCCATGATTTTTAAAACGGTTTAAGGTTATCTATTAATACAAATCAACGAAGTTATTCATAGGGAAAACCGGTACTACTCAATAAGTTTTCCACAATCGATTTACGATTTCTCATAGGTAAAAAGTACACTACTTCCTAGGTTCAACAATCTTGTAGACTAACATTTTTTCGTGTAGCCCCTTTTTACCTCTAAGAAACAAAATATTTTGCAAGCAAAATTTAAAATAACTTGCTGAATAGCCCGTAAACACTAGTGTTTGAGCTGTTTTTCATTCTTACAACTTATACTTTTTTTAGTTTTCACCTATGATAATTATGCGTGAAAATTGATTTGCTGAATCGGTAGAATATTAATATTATTGTATAAAGAAGTAGATAACTTTTTACCGTCAGATTTTACAATTTTGTTAACAAAGAGAAAAATATCATCGTGAATAAAACTTTAACCTGTCTTTTTCTTTTCACTCTTCAACTTGGTATTGCTTTTGGACAGCAGTCGACACCACGAAAAACAAGTGTTGGATGTATTAGCGGAAACTGCGAAAACGGAATTGGCGCATATCAATCTTCCAATGGAAATCTATATGAAGGTGAATTTGTGAGTGGGAAGTACCAAGGGAAAGGCAAAATTACTTTTAACGATGGTGACGTTTACCAGGGAATGTTTTCAGCAGGGAAAATGAATGGAGATGGAATTTATACTTACAGTGGTGGAAATTCTTACTCTGGTTCTTTTTCTAATGGCAGTATGAATGGTAATGGAGTGATGACCTACACCAGCGGAAACAAATACATCGGCAATTTCACCAATAATATGAAGTCAGGAGAAGGCGTTTACTATTTCTTAGACAGTAGTCGCTATGAAGGGAATTTTGTGAATGATAAAATGGATGGAGAAGGAACGCTCTATTATCCAAACAGCGATTTTTATCATGGTGATTTCTTAAAAGGCAAACAAACTGGAAAGGGAAAATATCATTACCATGGCAACAATGAGTATTCAGGCGATTTTATTAATGGCGCCTTTAACGGTCAAGGAAAATTAGAACTCAACGATGGCAGTTATTATGAAGGAGAATTCAAAAATGATAACATGGATGGCTTCGGTACTTTTTACTATGTCAATGGTGACATTTACGAAGGGACATTCCTCAATGGAAATTACAATGGCTGCGGGACTTACTACTATGCGAATGGCGATAAATATGTTGGTGACTACCTCAATAACCAAAGTCACGGTATAGGCACTTATTATGAGGCTAATGGACAAGGGACGATGTACCATTACTTGAATGGAAATATTATTGGCGAAGGAATTCAATTGTATTTTGATAGAAATAACTCAACAGCTGAATCTTTTCCTACATCTGTTTTGCTAGATTCAAAAACTCAAAAAGCACAAGAAGCTCTAAATAAAATTAGCCCGAGTGATCAAACAAATAAAAGTAGCAATACAATTATAATTGAAAAAAATAAAGAGAGTTCTTCTAATAAACCTACAACTCCTCCAACATCCAAAGAGCAAACTTCATCTGAACCAATAATTCAAAATGATACAACTCTAAAGAATCAACCATTTGCTGTTAATGAAAAATCAACTTCTAATAAGTTGCCAACTGGAGTATCTGAACAAACATGCCCACTCTGCAAAGGAAAAGGCAAAGTTTTCCTTTCAGAAATTAGAAAAAATAAAATGGTCACTAAAGATATTTCAAATGGTTTAGGCCCTAGGAATTTCGTAACTTATTCTGTCAATGAAATAGTTCGTTCAGCCGGTAATGCAGTCTGCGGAAAATGTCAAGGAACCGGTAAATTAATTAATGATTAAAATAAAACACCTCTATGAAAAAGTTTATCTTTTTCTTTCTTCTGACATCCTCGCTTTTCTTTTTCGCTGTCGGACAGAATTTGCGTTTTGGTAGATTGTCAGTAGAAAAAGGATTGTCTCAATCAACCGTCTATTGCACGTATCAGGATAGTCAAGGTTATATTTGGGTAGGCACAGAAGATGGCCTCAATAAATATGATGGCTACACTTTCGATATATACAAATTTGACCCAACCGACTCCACAACTCTCTCTAATAATATTGTTCGATGCATTTTTGAAGACAAACAAAATGAATTGTGGATTGGAACGGATAACGGACTGAACAAATTTAATCCATCGAACGGCTCTTTTACCCGCTATCAAAATATTCCTGGGAACAGTTCAACTTTGAGTAGTAATATTATTACTTCCATTACCCAAGATAATAAAAATGAAATTTGGATTGGAACCAACAACGGCTTGAATAAATTGGATCTTGGCTCTGAAATTTTTTCGAGCTTTCATTCAGTTGATGGCAACACTAATTCTTTGTCAAGCAATTTTATTTCTGCTGTTTACTTCTTCAATAATAAATTGTGGGTTGGGACTGCCTCTAACGGATTGAACCAATTTGATATTGAAACACATCTTTCAAAGAGAATCTCCTCTTCGAGTCAAAGCGCTCTTAGTGACAATGAAGTAAGCTGTATTTCGTCTGATAAAAAAGGCAATTTATGGGTAGGAACTCTTAATGGTGGCGTTAACATTATTTCTTCCAATGGAAAAATTTCTCGATTCAATATGTCAAATGGATTATCATCCAATAGTGTTTTTACCATTCACGAAGATAATTTTGGCACAATGTGGTTGGGCACTTTCGGTGGTGGATTGGACGCACTTAATTTGCTCACTAATAAAATCATTAACTATCATCGTGAATCTCAAAATTCCGAATCCATTTCCAGCAATAAAATTTATCATTTGTTTGAAGACAAGGCAGGAACTATTTGGATTAGTACTGCTAATGGACTAAGTTTTTATAATCGGACAATTGCAAAATTTACAACTCTTAAAATAAATGATAACGATGATGCCGCTTCTAATAACAGCATTTTTTCTATCTGTGAAGATAAACAGGGAAATGTATGGACTGGATCGTTAGGGAGTGGATTAAATGTTTTCAGCAGAAATGAAAATCGTTTTGTGAATGAAAAATTTCCATCGATAAGCAATCCATTGTTAAGGTTTAGTAATGTATTTTCAATTACCGTAGATAAAAATGACATCGTTTGGATTGGAACATCAGATGGATTATTAAGCTATAACAAAACCAACGGTTCAATTGCTGAATACAAAACTTCCAATGGTGGGCTGAGTAATAATTACGTTAGATGTGTGATTGAAGATAAATCAGGTCAATTATGGATAGGAACTCATGGTGGAGGAATTGACAAACTCAACAAAGATTCTGGCAAGTCAAAAATATATAAAAAAATAAATGGCGACAATTCATCTCTTAGCAGCGACGTTGTCGTTAGTATTTATGAAGACAAAAAAGGTCAACTTTGGATTGCTACTTATGGCGGCGGACTATGTTTGTTCAACCAGAAAACAGAAAAATTTACCACCTTCAAAAACAATCCTGCTGATAATAAATCGATCAGTAGTAATTTTATTCATTCCATTTTCGAAGATATAAATGGCAAATTATGGATTGGAACATACGGAGGCGGATTGAATATTTATGATTCACAAAAAAAATCTTTTACTCACTATACAGAAAGAGATGGGCTTCCAAATAATATCATTAACTCCATTATCAGTGATTCAAATAATAACATTTGGTTAAGCACAAATAATGGTGTTTGCAAATTGAATATTCATAATGATCAAAAATTACTAACGGCTGATAGTCGCACTTATAATATACAAGACGGATTACAAAATAAATTTAATGAGAACTCAAGTTTCCTAGGGAAAGGCGGCTGGCTTTATTTTGGTGGAAGTAACGGATTAAATGTTTTTCATCCAGATAGCATTGTTGACAACACCGTGATTCCTCCAGTAGTGATTACTCGCTTTTATTTATTTGAAAAGCCAGCAAGGATGGACACACTGATCACTAGCAAGCATACGTTGCACTTAAATTACACGCAAAATTTTTTCTCTTTTGAATTTGCAGCTCTCAATTATTTATTCCCTGATAAAAACAGGTATGCTTACATGATGGAAAACTTGAATGACGAATGGACATACTCTGGAACTAGGCGTTATGCAACTTATACAAACATTGATCCGGGAGAATATATTTTCAGAGTGAAAGCGTGTAATAATGATGGAGTGTGGAATGAAACTGGTATTGCAATCAAAATTACGATAGACCCACCAATTTGGAAAACCAAATGGTTCATTGCTTTATTTGCCTTGTTAATTACTGGTTTGATTTTTCTCTATATCCGTTTTAGAACAAACTCGCTCGTTAAACAAAACGTTCTTTTGGAAGACAAAGTAAACTTGCGCACCACTGAGTTACAAGTGAAAAATATTGAATTGACGAAGACGATGGACAACCTGAAAACTACACAAAGGCAGTTGGTGCAATCAGAAAAAATGGCTTCACTTGGGCAGTTGACTGCTGGCATTGCACATGAAATTCAGAATCCGCTAAACTTTGTAAATAATTTTTCAGAACTCTCTGTCGATCTTATTACTGAACTTCAAGAAAACAATTCTCCTGATGATCAAAAAGAATTAACGGAAACTCTTAAACAAAATATGGAAAAAATAAATTTCCATGGTAAGAGAGCTGATAGTATTGTAAAAGGAATGCTTCAACATAGTCGAACTTCAACAGTTGAGAAACAACCGACCGACATTAATAAATTAGTCGAAGAATTTTTAAATCTAGCTTATCATGGAATGAGATCGAAAGATCCTGGTTTTAATTGTACTTTAGAAAAACATTTAGGAAAAGATGTTCCTTCAATAAAAATTATTTCACAAGATATAAGTCGAGTTATTCTGAACATTTTCAACAATGCATTTTATGCCGTCGATGAACGAATTAAATCTGGTGAAAGTAATTACATTCCTAAAGTTTCTATCACGACTGAAAGAAAATCAAATAACATCTTTATTAAAATAAAAGACAATGGTTGTGGTATATCAAAAGAATTAAAAGACAAAATTTTTAATCCATTTTTTACGACAAAGCCGACTGGTCAGGGAACAGGCTTGGGCTTATCTATCAGCTATGACATTATTGTAAAAGGTCATGACGGAGACCTCACTGTTGATTCAGTAAAGGGAGAGTTTACCGAGTTCACCATTAGCTTACCACTCTAAAATAAAAACTCCCTGATATCATGATTAAAATACTTGTTGTTGATGATGAAAAAGACGTAGAGGCCTTATTTAATCAGCGTTTTAGAAAAGAAATTAAAAACAATTTTGTTGATATTCAATTTGCATTCAGTGGCGAAGATGCCTTACATTACTTGCAAACTCTAAATCCGTTTGACGTTGTACTTGTACTGAGCGACATCAATATGCCTGGGATGACAGGGCTAGAATTATTGAGACTTATTAAAAAAGAATTCAGCACCTTGCAGGTTATTATGGTAACTGCTTATGGAGACGATAATAATTATGCTAATGCTATTAATTACGGTGCGGATGATTTTGTATCTAAGCCTGTTGACTTTACCTTGCTCAAGGAGAAAATTAGTTCTTTAATTGACAAAAGATGACCATTTAAAATGAAACAACCTGCGAAAATTTTAGTTGTCGATGATGAACCAGATCTCGAATTGTTGATTAAGCAACGTTACAGACAGCGGATAAAAGATAATGAGATATCATTTGAATTTGCTGCCAATGGGAAAATTGCTTTAGAAAAACTTTCTGATCCTAAAAATTCATTCGACATGGTTTTGACAGATATCAACATGCCTGAAATGGACGGGTTGACTCTGCTTACGAAACTGAAAGAACAATTCAAACATTTCAAGGCGGTTGTAGTTAGTGCGTATGGTGACTTAGACAATATCAGAACGGCTATGAATCATGGAGCATTCGACTTCATCACAAAGCCAATTGACTTTAATGATTTAACAACAACAATTGATAAAACGATAGAAGAGTCACGTTTTATTAAATTGGGTGAGACAGCCAGAGAACAATTAGTTAAAACGATTAAAGATAAAGAACGTGCAGAACAGAGTGAGAAATTTAAGCAGCAATTTCTAGCAAATATGAGTCATGAAATTCGAACGCCGATGAATTCAATTATCGGATTGACAAATTTGCTAGTCAAAACTAAACTCGATGTCCAACAAGAAAAATATTTGAATATCATTAAAAAATCGTCAGAGAATTTATTGGTCATCATTAATGACATTCTTGATTTATCAAAAATAGAAGCGGGAAAAATGGATTTTGAAAAAACTTCATTCTCCATAGAAGAAATAATCGAAACTGTGCACCTATCGTTGCATTTCAGAGCTGAAGAAAAGAACTTAATTTTAAATTACAAAATTGACTTTTCTACTCCACCGATTGTAATTGGTGATCCTACTCGCCTTACTCAAATCTTAAGTAATCTTACTGGCAATGCCATCAAATTTACAGAATGTGGGACAGTAACTATTGAGGTTAGAGAAATCAATAAACAAGGAAATATTAGCATGATTCAGTTTTCTGTTATCGACACTGGAATCGGTATTTCAGAATCTCAAATTCTTAAAATATTTGACAGCTTCGCTCAAGCTACCAGCGATACAACCCGAAAATTTGGAGGCACTGGATTAGGACTAACTATTTCAAAACAATTAATCGAACTTCAAGGAGGAAAAATAATTGTAAAATCAGAAATAGGAAAAGGAGCATCATTTATTTTTACCATTCCTTACATCATCGGTGATTTCACCAATGAGCTAGCCAAAAAAAGTAGAACCTTTGTTTCAGGCGAAGAGTTGGCAGGAATAAATATTTTACTAGTTGAAGATAATGCTTTCAACCAAATGGTCGTAACTGATACTTTGCTTGACTTAATTCCTCACCTTAAAATTGAAATAGCGGAAAATGGTTCTATTGCTGTTGACATGGTGAAAACAAATAACTACGATCTTATTCTCATGGACATTCAAATGCCTGTAATGGATGGTTTCGAAGCAACAAAAAGAATTCGCGAATTAAATTCTCCCGAAAAAAATATTTCTATTATGGCTATGACAGCCAATGTTACTCCTGATGAAATCTCAAAATGCTTTGAAAGCGGAATGGATGCTTATATTTCAAAGCCATTTGATACGCAAGATCTCCTAAACAAAATAGGAAAACTAACTCATAATTTACCAAAGATTTAATTCAATCAACTTACCAATCATAAAAAACTAATTATTAAAAAATGGATCGTTTAACTGATATGACTTTCTTAAAGTCCTTTACTGGTGGAAACCCTTATAAAATTAAAAAATATATTTCTTTGTTTATTTATAATTGTCCTGGACAACTTAAAATAATGAAATAGTGACTTTGGGCCGATATCATCATAAATAATGTCTGTATAACGTGAGGGGTAATTTCATGATTTCAATTTCATTCAACGCTTCGATTCGATCGGCTTCTTTGTGAACGGGAATAAACTTCGCCGCCAAGAGATGCTTCGTGCTCTTCTCGCGACATTTCTTCACTTCACCGAATTTAGATTCGATTACAATTTCACGGTTACCTCTTTTGAT
>JANLRG010000904.1:0-1119 GCA_031361545.1 Bacteroidota bacterium | reverse complement strand
TAGATAGAGAAAATAAAAATGCCCTTTTATTGGATGTTTTGGATGATGATAAAATCAAAACAGCTTTGGTCTTTACACGCACTAAACATGGTGCGGATAAAGTAGTAAAAGTCCTTTTAAAACACAATATCACAGCAGAAGCGATTCACGGCAATAAAGGACAAAACGCTCGTCAACGGGCTTTGACCAATTTTAAAGCTCAAACGACTCGGGTTTTAGTGGCTACGGACATTGCAGCACGAGGGATTGATGTCGATGACCTCGAATTTGTTATCAATTTCGAAATTTCTAATATCGCCGAAACGTATGTTCACCGCATTGGTCGGACAGGTAGAGCGGGTGCTAAAGGGACAGCTTTATCATTTTGCGATGCTGAAGAAAAGACTTATCTGAACGATATTGAAAGACTGATTTCTAAAAGAATACCGGTTATTGAGAACCATCCTTTTCCATTAGTCAATCATTATCCTGTGAAAGAGCCTGATCATCAACGCTCGTCTTTCAGCAATAATTCAAGCAGACCGCGCATGAATGAAAGAGGTACCAGGCAAAATTGCAACTTTAGCAGACGATGAAATATTTATTGATTATAAGATATTGATTATTAGTTGCGAATAATCAATAATACCCCTCAGTTGCCGCGCTATCGCTCGCAATGACATAAAACGAAAAAACCTTGATAATCTATTGATTGTCAAGGTTTTTTGTTTTTGTTAAAATCCAAAATTAAATGACGCAATCGTTTTATCTTGAATCTATTCTGTGGGCTCTCTGACTGCATAGAGCAATAAAATGTCAGTGCGAGGAACTTGACAACTGAAGGGTCATCTGTTTATTCATTAAAGTGGTATTATATGATTCTTAAAATTATATTCTCAGTTGTTGAGGAATCGTTTTTTTATCTTATAAAATCCTTTTATCTTTATCAATTCGCTATTTCACTATAAAAAAATAATTATGAAAAAAGTAATCCTCCTCTTCGCTCTGGTATTGAGCGTCCAAGCCCTCATCGCTCAAAATGGCGCGAACAGAGCCATTATCAGCACTGCCGCCAATAAATTAGAGCCAAAAGTCATCAACTGGCGGCGCGATATTCATGAACATCCTGAATTGGGCAAT
>JANLRG010000901.1:0-2163 GCA_031361545.1 Bacteroidota bacterium | reverse complement strand
GCATCAGCTTCATTAATAAAAAGAATCGGGGTAGCACCAGGCCTTTTCATACATCTTCGGTAATCATCAAATATCTTGCGTATCATTTTTTCGGATTCGCCAACATATTTATCTCGAGTCGAACTAATATCAATTTTAAATAAATCTCTCCCAGTCAATCGTGCTGCTTGATATACCGATTCGGTTTTACCCGTTCCTGGAGAACCATAAAGTAAAATAGTTATACCGGTCAACATTTTTTCTTCCTTCAATTTTTGCTGTATTTCTGTAAATTCATTATTTCCTAGAACTTTAATTATTCTGTTCACTGCTTCAGTTTCAGGTTTGTTGTAAAATAGGTTTCGTTGTATGATTTTGTTTGAGAGTATAAGCCCAGGAAAATCAGTGTCGACAGGGGATGTGTTGAGTAGCGATTTTTCTTTTCCATACACTGAATTCAATCCTTTTTCAGTGAAGCTTATTGCACTTCCAACGCAGAAGTTAGCCTCTTCTAGTTTAGTGAAACCAGACGTGAGTAAACGTGCATTTCCATTTTGCAATTTTCTTGAAATATTTATTCTTTCTAGATTATTTGAATATAAAGAGGGGAGAAACGTTGGATAATTTAAAGTTGAATTTCCTTCGATTGTGTGAATGTATAGGGCAAATAAGAGTAATATTTCATCGTTAGGAAAGTGAAGTTTATTGATTGTTTTTGCCAATGGTAATGTTGAATTTATTTCAAGTAGTTTATTAAGGTAAATAAGGAGCATAGTGTTATCAATTTGGTTATCGTCCAGCATTTTGAAATATCTATTTGCTTTATCTGCCAAACCGAAAATATCAGTCTTTAATGTTGCGCTATCCAAATTTCGATTTTGAAAAATACTTTTCTGGATATCAGAACTTATATAATAAACGGATTTCCTATTGTAAGAATTTGTTTTAAAAATCAACCCCTTTTCATAAAGTGACTGTAGATTTTTATGCAGATAATCGTATTGTCGAATTGTAATTTTCAATCGCCTCGCAATGTCTCGTTCGTAATTTTCCGCACCATCAAGTTGTTCAGAAAAAATAATTGAAAATATTTTGGCCTCGTCGGTATTTGTACCAATACGTTCAGCAAGTTCTTCAAGTGAATTGTTGAATCTTTGCTCAACACTTATTTCTGTATTGGGGTCAATTTTTTTTTCGGAATCTTCAGGAGTGATTAGTTCACTAATTAATTCGAGAAGTGTTTTTCCTGAATACAGATTATTTGGAAGAGATTCTTTCTTTTTGTGCATACGAGAATAACGGAAAGAAAAGGGAATTATATCAACGGCATGATAAAAAGTTTGTGGATCGAATGGTTGGATTTGTTAGCCTTAAAATAGCTTTAAGATATGTAAAGAAGGATTTAATGCTTGCTGAATTAAGAAATTTGCAGCCGTTTCCGATCTTCACTATTGTTTCAGGGTGAATAATTTATCGAAATAGGTAAATTAGTTCACAAGGTTATATTTCAAATAAAAAAAATAGCTCCGCAGACATTCCAATAAATCCTTTACTCCTCATTACCCACCTCAACCCCCAACTCCTCATCCCTCACCCCATTCACATTTACCAACCACCTAACCCTTTCATAGTGTCATCAAGATGCTTTAATAGAACCTGCACATTTTGATCTTTGCAATTTCGAAAGTATTCGATGTCAAATTTTACGGTAACGCCTTCTTCGAATTAGGTATCGATTTCGTTGAACTCACCAACCATAGCTAGGTTGATCAGTTCGGTGAATGTCTCATTTAAGTTTGTTTTGATTGATGAAATTTTCAAGAGTTGAAAGTTTTTGCTTTATCTGATTTTTATAAATCTCCTCTTGTTTTTGTTTTACATTTTCTCTAGTTGCGTGTCTGCGAAGTGTTGATTTGTCGTTTAGTAGTTTTTCAAGTTGTTGAAATGATTTGTCAAATGTGAAAATGGAAATTTTGGAAAGCTCAATCTTATCATCACTTTTATTCTTGTCCAAAAAGGTTGTGAAGGAATCAACTCGTCTTTCAATTGATGATGTGTCTGGGTAGTCCGCAGCCAATATTTTAGATTCAGCGTAGTCAAGAACTGCTCTTTTCTCTTCCAATATTTGGAGTTCTGCTCTTAACTCGTGTAATTTATATAGCCTTTTCCTGCCTTTCTTATTTG
>JANLRG010000551.1:0-50170 GCA_031361545.1 Bacteroidota bacterium | reverse complement strand
GTTAAAATTTAGTGATTCTATAACTGCTTTGATTAATTGTAAAAACAAAAGTGCCATTTTTTATTTCCTTTTATTTCTTCACCCAATTCAGCAACGTGATAAAATCATTTATTGGTTAGCGCAAGTTAATTTGTGAGAATGTTTTTAAAGTTAAAGAATGAGATTAGAATAACAACAAAATGTTCAACGAATTAATGTATGAACTCATTAATCAAACTTCTTAAATTAGATCCTTAAATAGATGACGAAAAATATTACGCTAAACTAATTGTTGTAATCTTGACAAGTAAAAACGGCGTACTTTCGAATGGACAATTATAAAATCAATTTACTTCCGATAGAAAATCGCACACCCGAAAGATTCTGTTTCCGGCTTGGTGACTGTTTTATTTTGCAATAATTCATCCACTGCATTTGAAATATAGTGAGTAGCTAATTCAGGATGCTCTCCGTTGTCATCTATAGCTCCACTATACTTTATCACCCAACTTCCATTCATTTTCCAAATCACAAATGCATGTGGAGTATGTTTAGCATTAAAATCTTTTCCCACCTTTTGATCAGCATCATGTAGATAAGAGAAATTAAATTTTTCACTCTTTGCTTTATTTTGCATCAACTCAAAACTTTCATCATCATAAACAGTAGAGTCCATCGAATTAATTGCAATCAATGGAACACCTAACGATTGATATTTCAAATTGAGAGCATTGAATCGCTCTGGATAAAGTTTTGCAAATGGACAATGGTTGCATGTGAAAACAATCATGAACCCTTTTGCATCTTTATAGTCACTCAGAGAAATTATTTTATTATCAGTGTTCCGCAATGAAAAATCATTTATACTTTTTTCTAAAGTAGAAAGAGGTTCTTTTTTCTGAAAGTTAAAACTACATAGTGGAAGTAGCAGAAATAAAAATGAAAATAATTTGATTGGTTTCATTTTATTAATCCCTTTCATCTTCCACTGAAAAATTAGTTGAACTTGATTGAAGCTCCTCTGTTTTCTTAACTGAAACAAATTTGTTTTGGAAGATCAGTAATAAAAAGACTCCAATTGATATCGATGAATCGGCGATATTAAAAATTGGTCGGAAGAAAAGAAAAGTTTCGCCACCCCAAATTGGCAGCCAACTTGGGAATTGTCCGTTGAACAAAGGAAAGTAAAGCATGTCAACAACGCGCCCATGAAGAAAAGTTGAATAACCATTTCCCGGAACAAATTTTGAAATGCCTTCCATGCTATCTGAAAATATAACTCCGTAGATGGTACTGTCAATAATATTTCCGATGGCTCCTGCAAAGATCAATGAAAAACAAGTGACCATCAACGTATGCGCTTTTGTTTTAATAAGATGAATTAAATACCAACCAATGCCTAGTGAAGCAAAAATTCGGAAGATGCTAAGAAATATTTTTCCAAACGAACCACCAAACTCTAATCCGAAAGCCATTCCATTATTCTCTGTAAAATGAATACTGAACCATTTGAAAATTTCATATTCTTGGCCAAGATACATGTGAGTCTTAATCCAAACCTTCACTACTTGATCTAAGAGTAGAACAAAAAATACAATGAGAGCAGCGCGTTTCAAATGATTACGATAAATAAGAAAATGAGAGGGAAATAAATTTCTGATAAACTTTTAAATTATTTTTCAGAAAGAAGATGGGAGATAAAAATAAATCTCCCGAATTATTTTTTAAATATCCGGGAGATTCTATTTGATGATAATGTTAATCTCTATATTGATTTAATTTTGCTTCAATGGTTTGAGTTGTGTGAGGTACAGCGCGCAGACGTTCCTTCGGAATTAATTTTCCAGAAACGCGACATATACCATACGTTTTATTTTCAATACGAATCATTGCATTTTCTAATTGCTCAATAAATTTTTTCTGACGACCTGCTAATTGTCCGGCTTCTTCTTTTGCAAGAGAGTCTGAACCGTCTTCTAATATTTTGAAAGTACTTGCAGTATCATCTGTGCCGTGTTCGTTGGCAGCAGTCATTTGTGCTTGAAGCAACAAAAGTTCTTTGCGTGCATCTTCCAACTTTTTATTAATGATTGCACGAAATTCTTCTAACTCATTATCAGAATAGCGTGTTTTTCCAGAATCCTCAACAACAGGTTTAGGTCGTGTTAAAGAAGGTTCAGGGCGACGATTGAATGGAGCAGGGCGACCGATAACAGGTCTGTTCTTTGGAGGAGCGGGAATTTCATTTCTCGGAACTTCAATCTTTACAACGGTCGGAGCTTTTTCTTTCTTTCTTCTTCTTCCAGGGGAAGCTTTAAAAATTGGAGCCCCTGCTGGTTTTCCAGGAACACCTAATTTTTCAGCTCCTCCTTTTGCTGGCAGTTCTACTTTCGTAGTGTTCAAAGGCTTCGCAGCAACTGTTTTTGAATCACTTGGTTTTGTAGCAACTGGTTTTGTAGCAACTGGTTTCGCAGCAACTGGTTTTCCAGCAACTGGTTTTGCAGCAACTGTTTTTGAAGCTAACGATTTAGGCGCTATAACTTTAGCTGCAACTTTCTTTGGTGCAGGAGTTACTTTTTTAGCGGTTACTTTCGCTTTGGGAGCAACTTTTACTTTAGCTACTTTTTTAACTGGAGCTTTCGCTTTAATAGCAGCAATTTTTTTTACAGATTTTGCTTTGACAGCAGGTTTACTTTTTGCTTTAGGCTTGGAAACAGGAGCTTTTTTTCCAGCTTTTGAGGAATTCGGCTTTGCTTTTACTTTCGCTTTTGCTTTCGGAGCAGCCTTTGCTTTTGTTTTCGTGTTCTTCTTGCTCATAAATAATTGTTGTTTTGATGGGATGAGAGCAGATTAATTCAATCCTGAGGTGTGTTTTTGGATGATTATTCGAGTTTGAATATCATCATCAACATCCACGTTAACAGCGTCTTCGCCATCAAGACGGTCAACAAGATCGAGCCTTTCAGCTAAAATTTCCGCGCAAATATAATCTTTATTATTAATCAATGAATCCTTCATTCCATCATGTTTCAGAACTGTCAAAACAATCCGATCGGTGACCTCAAAACCACGTTCTTTTCTCAAATTCTGTATTCTATTAATAAATTCGCGGGCAATACCTTCTTCTTTTAATTTATCTGTGAGGGTAATATCAAGAGCAACGGTCAATTTCCCCTCATTTGTCACTTGCCATCCTGGTATATCTTCTGAAGTGATTTCGACATCTTCTTCCATCAATTCAATAGATTGTCCTACAACATCAATCATTATTTTTTTCTCAAGATCGATCGTCTGTATTTGTTCTTGCGTCATTGCATTAACGGCGACAGCCACATCTTTCATTAGTCCGCCCACTTTTTTACCAAGCACTTTAAAGTTTGGCTTTATCTTTTTCACTAATACTCCTGAAGTATCTGTGATGTATTCTATTTCTTTTACATTGACTTCCGCCAAAATTAAATCTTTGACTGCATCCACTTTTATCTGAAAAGAATTATCAAGCACAGGTAATAAAATTTTGTTTAGTGGTTGACGAACGCGGATGTTTACTTTTTTCCGAAGCGATAAAACCATTGAAGAAATTTTCTGTGCTAATTCCATTCTCTCTTCCAATGGTTTGTCAATAGCTTTCAAATCATATTTTGGAAAGTCTGCTAAGTGAACAGAGACAGCATCCAATCTTTCCGTCGTATTATTCAAATCTCTAAAAAGTTGATCAGAGAAAAACGGAGCAACTGGCGACATCAATAAAGCAATTGTTTCAAGGCAAGTATAGAGTGTTTGATATGCTGCAATTTTATCGTGTGTATATTCACCCTTCCAAAAGCGGCGACGACTTAAGCGAACATACCAATTACTTAAATGCTCGCTCACAAAATCTGCAATGGCACGAGTAGCACGAGTAGGTTCGTAGTCTGCATAACTTTCATCAACATTTTTTATCAATGAATTTAATTCTGAAATAATCCAACGATCGAGTTCTGCTCTATCAGCTAATGGAATTTCTTTTTCTTCAAAATTAAATCCGTCGATGTTAGCATACAAAATAAAAAATGAATATGTATTGTACAGCGTTCCGAAAAATTTTCTCTGTACTTCGGAAATACCATCTGTGTTGAATTTTAAATTATCCCATGGCTGTGCATTGCTAATCATATACCAGCGTGTTGCATCAGCGCCATATTTTTCAAGCGTTTCAAAAGGGTCAGCCGCATTTCCCAAACGCTTCGACATTTTATTTCCATTCTTGTCGAGCACCAATCCGTTACTTACTACATTTTTGTAAGCGACAGAATCGAAGAGCATCACGGCAATTGCGTGGAGAGTAAAAAACCATCCGCGAGTTTGATCAACACCTTCAGCTATGAAATCAGCAGGAAAAGCTTTTTGAAATTCTTCTTGGTTCTCGAATGGAAAATGCCATTGTGCATAAGGCATAGCACCTGAATCAAACCAAACATCGATTAGATCTAGTTCGCGCGTCATTTTTTTTCCTGACGCAGAAACTAAAAAAACATCATCGACAAAAGGCCGATGCAATTCGAATTGTGTGCCTTTCGATTTTGCATCCCTCACTAAATTCGATTTCATAAATCCGGCCTTTACCGACTTATTGATTTCCTCTTCCAACTGATCGACAGATCCAACACATATTTGTTCGCTATAATCTTCCGTCGCCCATATTGGAAGTGGTATTCCCCAAAAACGAGAGCGCGACAAATTCCAGTCCACTAAATTCTCCAACCAATTTCCGAAACGTCCCGTACCTGTTGATTCAGGTTTCCAATTAATGGTTTTATTTAATTCAACCATCCGTTCTTTAGCAGCAGTTGTGCGAATGAACCAAGAGTCGAGCGGATAATATAAAATTGGTTTATCTGTTCTCCAGCAGTGCGGATAAGTATGTTCGTAACGTTCCGCTTTAAAGGCTTTGTTTTCTTTTTTTAATTTGATAACGATTCTTTCATCGACTGACAAATATCTTTCTCCTCCTTGTTTTATTTTTTCTGTTTCTTTTTCTTCGTCAGTCAGATAAGCTTCCTTCACAAATTCGTTTGCGTAGTCAGTTACTTCTTCAGTAAATTTCCCTCTCTTATCCACCAGTGTAAGCGAGCCAATTCCATTTTGTTTAGCGACACGAAAATCGTCAGCACCAAAACTTGGAGCGATGTGAACGATTCCCGTACCATCTTCCGTCGTTACAAAATCACCCAATAGTACTCTGAAAGCGTCGCCATCGGTAGGTTGTGAATAAGAAAGCAATTGTTCATACGTTGAACCTTCCAATTCTTTTCCTTTTACTTCGCCAATAATTTTAAATGGAATTGTTTTGTCGCCAGGTTTATATTCTTCGAATGGAAGTTCAGCATTTTTCTCAGGAAAATATTTTCCGATGAGCTCTTTAGCAAGAACAACAGTTATTCTTTCAGAAGTGTATTGATTAAAAGTATCAACGAAGGCGTAAGTAATTTTTGCGCCAACAGCCAATGCAGTATTAGAAGGTAATGTCCAAGGTGTAGTGGTCCATGCAAGAAAAAATAATTTTCCATTATTTATAACATTGTCAAATCCTTGAACCTTAAACTTCGAACCTAGAACTCTAAACATCGCAATCGCCGAAGTGTCTTTGACCATCTTATATGTTCCTGGCTGATTGAGTTCATGAGAAGACAATCCTGTTCCTGCCGCAGGAGAATAAGGCTGAATAGAGAATCCTTTGTATAAAAGATTTTTGGAATAAAATTTATGAAGAAGGTTCCAACAAGATTCGATGTAATTATTTTCGAAAGTCACGTATGGATGATCGAGGTCGACCCAGTAACCCATTTTGCGAGTGAGGTCATCCCAAATATCTTTGTACTTCATTACTTCCTTGCGGCAAGCATTATTATAATCTTCTATTGAAATTGTTTTTCCAATATCATCTTTCCGAATGCCGAGTGTTTTTTCCACTGAGAGTTCAATTGGAAGACCGTGAGTATCCCAACCGCCTTTACGTTTCACTTGAAAACCTTTCAGCGTTTTATATCGACAAAAAATATCTTTAATAGAACGGGCCATGACATGATGAATTCCGGGAAGGCCGTTGGCTGATGGCGGACCTTCATAAAAATTAAAAACCGGATTGCCTTCGCGCGACTCAACGCTAGTGAGAAAAGTTTTCTCCTGCTCCCAAGTTTGAAGCATTTCTTTCGCAATAGCACTGAGGTTAAGTTGATTGTATTCTGGATAGTTCGACATAATGCAATTAAAAATGGCAGGCAAAAATAGCAAAAAAAGTGGATATATAGTGGGGAGAAGAGAGAGATTAAGAGTGGGAGAATTTGTCTTGATCGATGATCAATGATTATGACGATTTCAAATTATATTTAATCTGTTTTTGTTCTTCCCACCTAAAGGGCCAAGAAAATAACCCGAATGAATCTGCGAAAATCTGCGGGTGAAATTTCCAGTGGACTGCCGCAGAAGATATGCAGAAAATAATTAGAGTGAAGAATAATTCCCATTTCTGAAAAAACAGTTACTTTGTAAAATCAAAGAAAGCAGCTGAAAGTTTGAATAATTATAAAGCTGTATTGTGTTTTTCAGTAACATTAATTAGTCCTCATTCGCAACATCAATTAATTATGTCAGATCCAATCAATTCTTCCAAAGCACCAGAACCTGTAGGGAATTATCCTCATGCTCGTCGAATAGGAAATCTTTTATTTTTATCGGGTGTTGGTCCGCGAGAACGCGGGACAAAAATAATACCCGGTATAGAATTAGGCGCGGACGGAAAAATTATTTCTTACGACATAGCAGCACAATGTCATTCTGTTTTTAAAAATGTGAAAAACATTTTGGAAGACGCCGGAAGTTCGTGGGAAGAAATTATTGATGTAACAGTTTACTTAACCAATATGAAAGATGATTTTCCGATCTATAATAAATTGTGGGCCGAATATTTTACTGTCAATCCTCCATGCCGAACCACAATCGAAATTAATTGTTTGCCGACACCTATTGGAATAGAGTTGAAAGTGATTGCAGAAATTAAGTAATAATTATTATTCGCTTTACTATTTTATTATTTTTTGTCGCTGGCCTACATTGCAATTTTTTATTATCCCCATGCCCTAAAATTATCCTTTCAAGAAGTCATTCATTAGTATTCATGTTTGAAAAATTATACAATATCATTTGCAAAAAGAAATTTCCAATTCGTTCTTAAAAATGTTAACCACTCTTAGGAACGAATTGGAAATTTACTTTTTAATATTTCGGCAATGGATCCGGTGCAAAATTAGCATGTACTAATTTCCAACTCCCACCTTGCTTTACATAAACGCGAGTAGATTTTGCTCTTACCGGCTTCATTTCATTGTCCTTGTTTTTTGAAACCCCTGCATAGTTATAAGTAAGAATTGCAGCATCACCATACACTTGAACTTTAGGGTTCAGCATTTCAGACGCCATAGTGCGGTTCGGATCTTTTCCAGCAGGTTCAGATAGTTTCATGTTGGTAGATTTTCCTTCAACACGAGTAGAAAAATCACCATTAAACTCAGTGTAATCGTCTGCAAAGTCTTTAAAAATAGAAGACGTATTTGCAGGGTCGGCAATTTCTGCTGCCCATTGTGCTTTTACCATCCCCATAATTTGGTCAGCAACTTGCTGATTGGTGGTTGCCTGTGAAAAAGAAATCGAGGGCAAAGCAATTATACCCATAAGCATTACAAATCCAAGAGTCATTTTTTTCATTTTAAAGTTGTCAGTGTTTATAGTGCTGACTCCGCACTTTTTTATGCTTACTCTATTCGGTTTTCAGCGGCCCCGTTTCAAAATTTTAAGTCTATAAATACTGTATGTTACTTTGAATTCTTTCAAAAGTAATTCTTATTAAATTCCAGAATATAAAAATTAGGCTTTTCGCCATCGGTGTTGATAACATACAAGTGCAAATTACCTTTCACCCATTTCAAATATAGAAAAAAATTTTAAACCATTTGAAAAAAATTAATTGATGCTTTTTTTTTAAAATCTTCGGCTGATCTCCAGAGTCCATTAGTTTGTCCGCCATAAATTTTTTTCCCATTGTAAATTGAATTGTCCTTGAGCAGTCATAGCACAAACTATCAATACTGTCTAATAAAAAAATTAATTTTTGTTGTCAAATTTTTTCGTTTTTTTATTTTACTTTTGTTATATTTAATGTGGTTAGCTTAGACCTATTACTGTTTTATCATTTGTTGCCTATAACTGTCAAGAAATACACAATAAATACCGTTTGAAAAGTTAGAAATATTTATCGTTTCGTTTTCTATGTTAACTGCCTTTGAAAAAACAATTTCTCCAAGTGTATTGTAAATACGAATATTTGTTGGTGAGCATAAATGATTTGAAAAATAAACATGTAAAAAGTCACTTGTTGGATTAGGAAAAACAGAAAATAATTTTTTAGAATTATCATCAGTTACAATTGATGTGGCAGTACCAAAAATGTTTTGATAGTTTTGTGCATACTCATATTCACTTCCACAAGTTGCGACTGCATCCCAATTAATACTCCATGTCATCATTCCTCGAAATGTAGGATAGCCACTAGCATTGACTAAAGTATAAGATCCGGGTTGAGTTCCGTTGCCGCGTAAATAATCAATTGCTGCTTTTACTGTTGCTGTATCATTAAATCCACCGCCTGCGGCCATTGAACAAGCGGGTAGTCCGACTGCAATTTTGTTCGCAGGCAATCCAACAAACATTCCGCCAGATGTATTAAAACCATGGATTACAGCTTCACACATTGCAACAATAAAATCTGCTGTTCCTTGAGTATAAACATTTCCATCAATTCCAAACATTGACCCGCTATTATAAAGTTGAACATGTAAAACTTCAAGTGAATCTCTTAGTGCATCAATTACGGGTAAGTAGGCACCCCAAATTCCTCCATAGGCTGATTGTCCACCTTGCACAAAAGCCGTTTCGGGAGCCATAGTCAAAATCAAACGATGATTATTCAAGGTGAAATAATTTGCCATTATTTGTTTGACAGCATCGATGAGATTAATAATCGGTTGGTCAGTAGGAGCAGAAATTGTTCCTCCGCTTACAGTAAGTGAACTGCCTTCAAAGTCAATATCCATTCCATCAAAACCATAAGTAATGATTATATTCGTCATAGTAGAAACGAAAGTGTCTCTCTCAGCAATGTTGTCTAAAGTAATTGGAGAAGTGGCGCCACCCATACTGATAATTACTTTTCTTCCTTGAGCTTGCAAGGTTTGTATTTGTGAAATAAAAGTTGACTGTGAAACTTGGTCGGGAATAAATTCCATTTTATAATCAGTTCCTGCTTGAGGAACAGCAAAAGCAACATCAATCATATTGTAGCGCTGATCAACTTGGTCAAGTTGAATGTACGGCGAATTGACATCTTGCCAATTGTGAAAGTATCCAATCAATGCAGGATTCGGTGCTTGTGCGATGGAGAAAAAAGGCAAACATGTCAATAAAATAATTAGTCTTCTCTTGAAAATATTTTGTTGTGCAAATCTTATTTTCATAGTTTATTTTTTTGTTGAAGTGAAGGAAGAAGTTGATTTAACCATCTTTTGCCGAAAGTGATTCCATTAGAAGTTCGAAATGCATATTATTGAAAATTATTCATCCGAATTTGTATTTCAAATGAAGATAAAAATGTAAAAAAATGAACGCAATGGAAACTGGAAAGATGGCAGTCGTTGCTGCTCTTTTAATAAATATCAAAAGTCACGCTGAAAGATTTATGGCCACTATTTTTAGTCCAGTCAGAATATATTCCGATTTCTACATTTATAATTTTTCAATAAGATTTGTAACTGCAAAACAATAATAGATTTGATATCATCCAAACTCTAAAATTAATTAGAGCAACAGAAACCTGTTGCTCTAATTAAAAATTGATTAATCTTTCTTCTCCCTCTCTTCCAACTTAGTTTTGCTTAAAACTTTTCCGTCTGCTGTAAACAAAACATCAAATGTTTCTTCGCCTTTTTCAATTTCTGCTTCGAAACACTTTCCGTTTTTTATATTCTCAATTTTACTTGCTTCGTTTATTTTGAAGCCTGCATAATCTTTCTTAATTGTTGACTGAATTGCATTTGGTAAAGCAGCAATTTTTAACTCTGTTTCAGTTTCTAACCACTTTCCTGTATTGTCAAAGTTGGCTGAAGTTTCGACACCATTTATATGGAAGTTTGCTTCAAACTCGGTTTTGTTTTCCATTTCCCAACTTGTTTTAAGTACGGTTGGAAATTTAGTTTTGAATGCAGTTGTAACTGCAACAGGAACTTTTTCAGCTGCTATTTTTTGAGCGCTTACTGAGTTGCTTACAATGGCTACGGAAAGTAGCGCTAATAGTGTTTTTTTCATTTGTTATTTTTTTAATTGTTAACTGATTTATTTTCTCCTCCGAATTTCCATTCAATTCCAGGACGAAAAAGAATTGCATTGTTGTTGTCGTAACTCACGCCAAGTGAAATGAGCAATTCTTTTTTGAGGTAATATCCAAAACCAAAAGCACCCACCGTTTCTCCACCAGAAATTTCTTGGGTATTGACATTTGTATTTCCCACCACTGTCGCTTCAGGTGTTTCTGAAAGACCAACAGCGGAAGTATTTCCATACGCTTCGGCAAACAAAATACTCTTTGCCGATGCAGTGAAAATTGTCCCGATGGCGTAATTGAATAAATTGTTTGCGACAACTCCCTTTGGTTTACCGAGGAATGTATAACTAAGATTTACACTTGTAAAAAATTTCCCCGTTGTCTTGCTCATAATAAGAAATGGAGTGTAATCTGTTTTACCAGTGCCAATCAAAGTGTTTTTTGCTGTCGGAATTTTTACTTCTCCAGAAATGGAAATGGAAGGCAAAACTTTTTTCTCTGAAACTATTTGATAGAACAAAGTAACTTCTAAGTCGCCAATTCCTTTTGCATGTGGCCCCATTTTCGGACGTATATTTGTAAAACCTACTGGTTCAACTAAGAGTGTAAATTTCTTGGATAGCCCGTATTCAATTGCCAAAGGCAACGCAGTTTCAATTCCCTCTTTTGAAGTTTGAAACTCCAGTCCCGTTCCAATTTCCAATTGCTGTGGAAGTAATGGTTTGGATTCTTCCGTTTCCAAAACTTGCGCTTTTATTGTTAGCACATTCATACAAAGCAGTAGCAACAGCATGAATGCTGATTTAAATTTAATCACAGATAGATTTATATAATTATGTGAAATGATAAATTAATCAAGTTTAATAATACTTGATTCCGACAGTGGGGCAATTAAATTATCGGAGGTCTGAAAATTTTGGAAATATATTCCGTTGGAAGAAATCTGTCAAAACTAAAAAGTTTTGTACTGAAAAGTTCTGTGTAGTTATTGAATGATAACTTAATTTGAAAATAGGTAAAAAATATTTGTTGTGTAACTTGATGAAAAGAATACGGTGAATGCGGTTTCTGTTGATCACCATTTGTATGGTTGTCAAATAAACAATCAATATTTATTAGATGGTCTGTGATGAAGTCAAGCGGAGTCATGTCTTTATCTTCTGTCGCTTTGCAATGTTGATACATAGCAGGTAATTCAATGACAGTAGAAAAGTTGCCTTGCGGTAAACAAAAAGTTCCGAAAGCAAAATAGGATAGAATGAGTAAAGCTGTTATTTGTCTGAACATTGTTTGCTAAGAAGGTAAATATAGGTCTTTTATTTCATGGATTTACCTATTTTAACTGACTGATGTCACAATGGAAGTTTTATTATCCATATAAAATTTACAAGAAGGCGATTCTTATAATCGCCAGTTTCCTGAATGATTGAAAAAGCTACTAAATCTCCTATTCCAAATATCACTTAACTTATCAAGGCATCGCTACTTTTCCATCATAAACTCTCACTTCATATTTTTGCAATGAATAAAATAAATTCCTGATTCTACCTGAAGAAAAATTCGGGTTCTGAAGCGGAAATTTTTTAGTGAAAACTTCTTTTCCATTGGCATCGTCTAAATGTAAATCATAGCGATCATAAAGATTTGAAAATTTAAGCTGATTGTTTTTATAAAATGCTTATTGTATCATTTTAGTCAGTACAAATCTGACTATTCGAATCCAAAGAATAATTTAATAAAATGATTGTAAGTCTCAATTGGTCGGAGCCACTACGCAAGATGTTCTAAAGGTGGATGACGTACCGTTTTCAGCAAATGTTTTTGCCCAAACCAGATATCGACCGGGTAAGGCGAGCCGACCTTCATTTGAAAATCCATCCCAAAAAACATCTCCTTCAGTGGCCAAACTTTCATTGATCATTACATCTCTTACTGGAATTCCTTCTTTCGTATAAATCCGTAAACTCATTGTAGTTCCCGGATCATCGAAATGATAATGAACTGCAAGCATGTCGTTGAAGCCGTCGTTATCGGGTGAAAAAACTTCATTGACCACTTCCACTCGACCATTGGTCTTGGTCTCTCCATACCATTGAGAATTTCGATAGCCCGGAGTTGCAAAGCCAACAGATGAAGCCGCAGAATGCCATTGCACATTTTCCTTTTCACCATGATAACCATTGAGTCGTTCCAATGAAACGCCTTTCGGACTATTCAACAGATAGAATTGCATTGTGTCAGCATAATTCATCCCGTCAATCATCGTTCCGTTTTCATCATAAAGAATGACCTTTCCATTATCAGCATTGTAATCTGGGAGCGATGAAAGCGGCACCAATTTTTCACGAAACGGACAATAAAAGAGTTGGAACAAATTCTCTGGATTTCGATTCAACACCAAAAAATCAGCAGGAAAAAGTAAACGATGACTTGCAGTAATGATGGACTCGTCTTTGACAATCGTGGCATCATTGAAATCGTTTTCAGAAATGATCCAATGTGACAAATCAATTATTTTGTTCGAGCAATTATAAAACTCTACAAAATCATCGCCACCGTCAAGAGGATCAAAAAGAAGTTCATTGATCACCACATCGCCAGGTTTTGCTGGTTCTGATTTTCCAAAAGGAATCATCAAGCGTGTATCTACTAAATTTCCGGAGCAGTCGTATAAAGAATCTCTAATAAGGAGTCGATTTATTCCGGAAGAAAATGGATTCAAGTAGGTAAGTCTAACTCCATTCGTTGAAAGGAGCTCAACATTTATACAATCATTAATTACATTTTGACTGTCTATAACAGCAAAATTTTGTGAACTGATTGTAGAAAATAATTCTTCACTAAAATTCAATAACAAATGAATGGAGTCTTCTTCAAAGACCATTTCAACAATTGGTGGCAAGGTATCGACGTAACTTCCGCTAACACTATTCGCAAAACCTGGCGTTCCATGAGTCGTTGATACGCTGGCCTTCCAATTGTCAATCTGGTCGCAAGTGAAATTCTGATCCACTCTTTCTATCGTCCAGCCACCCGATTTCTTGTGACTATCATGGTAGTTGTTATCATTAAAAATAGTTGTTGAAATAATCTGATCGCCGGCATTTTTCAACGACAGTGAATCGCCTGTATCATTATTCAGTCCGGGAAAATTAACAACTGCTAATTTGTTCAGCATGGAAGAAAACGATGACAGATTATTCTGATCAAACAAAAGCAAATAAGTCTTTGGCAAAAACAAATGATCAGAGAAAATAGCTGTGGAAGAACCATCTGAGAATTTCCAATTAGACAATTGAATAGCAGAATCAGAACGATTGTAAAGTTCAATAAATTCAGCATTCGGTAAGGGACTGAGCGAAGAAGGTTCGAAATAGATTTCATTGAAGATTACATCATCGGTCTTGCCTAAAGAGACCGGATAATAATTGAATGAAAGCAAAGTATCGTTTAATTGATTTCCAGAAAGATCATTAATTCCAGAAACTGTGAGCGAATAATGATAACCAGAAATGAAATGTTGATTGTAGAAAAGTTGGATTGAATAGTCATTTATGGAATCAATCGCTATTGAAGAAGGATATCCAACTCCGGCAATTGAGTAATTTACGAGTGATAAAACATCATTGACTTTCAAATTTTCAGAAAAAGAAATGGAAAGCGAGCTATCAGAAATGACATTGAAAGTGGTGATGAAAGGCTTGATGAGATCCGGAACAATTGGTCCCACATAAAAATCATCATAATAAAAATGGTTGATATTTCCTGATGTAAAATTGCAGTCCAGTGTTAGAAACTGCCCTGGCAAACTTCCTGAGTCAATCCCCGAACAAAGAAGTTGCTCCCCTCCCCCAACTGCTTTCGAATAAATTTTCCATTCACCACTTGAGAATCTCGTCACGCGCAAGTGCAAGTCAAAAGCAGCAGCAATCTGAGCATCCGGACCGCGACAAACGGAAGTGATCACTGTCCCTGACTGACGATAAAGCTGGACGGCGTCATTAGACAGAGCTTCTCCAAATTGAAGAAAATACCCGTTCAAAGAAAGCGTCGGATCAGATTGATCAGCCATCAGAAATATCCGAGAATAATTGGAAGAAGAGGGAGCAAAATCTTGGTTGACACGAAACCGCCATTCAATGGAATCGCTCAATGAAATTGAAATTGGAACGGAAAGAAACGACTCTCCTGCAATAGCAGCATTCAACTGAAGCTCCGCCGACGAATTGACGATAAAATCAGCGGTGTCGCCGATCCAACTCGGATTTAAAGTAAAATTGCCATCAGAAAAATTGTCTGTCGTTTGAGCATGGGCGACTGCAACCACCAAACAAAAAAACAGTAAGAAGACATTCCGCATAACACTAATTATTAATTTCGGACAAAATTAGTGCAACGGAATCGAAATCGTTACCCCAAATAATAAGGATAATAAAATATACGTATGAAAGTAGCAGTGGTCGGCGCAACCGGAATGGTTGGACAAGTAATGTTGAAAGTGTTGGAAGAAAGAAATTTTCCTGTAACCGAATTACTTCCTGTTGCATCTGACCGATCCGTTGGAAAAGAAATTTCGTTTCGTGGTAAAACTTATAAGATCATTTCAATGGCAACAGCCATAGCGATGAAACCACAGATTGCACTTTTTTCAGCAGGAGGAAATACTTCACTTGAGTGGGCGCCAAAATTTGCAGCTGTTGGCACGACAGTGATTGACAACTCTTCCGCATGGAGAATGCATGCTGATAAAAAATTAATCGTTCCTGAAATTAATGCGCGCGAATTAACGAATGCCGATAAAATTATTGCTAATCCCAATTGCTCCACTATTCAGTTGGTGATGGCTTTAAATCCTCTTCACAAAAAGTATGGCATCAAACGGATTGTTGTTTCGACTTATCAATCTGTTTCTGGCACTGGAAAAAAAGCGGTTGATCAGATGATGAACGAACGTTCCGAAATCAAAGGTGATATGGCCTATGCTTATCCGATCGACATGAATGTACTTCCACACATCGATGTATTTTTAGAAAATGGTTACACCAAAGAGGAGATGAAGATGTTGAATGAGACGAGAAAGATTATGAATGCTCCCGAAATTCGGCTGACTGCTACAACAGTTCGTGTACCTGTGAAAGGTGGTCATAGCGAAGCAGTGAATGTAGAATTTGAAAAAGACTTTACAATTGCTGAGGTAAAATCAATTTTAGAAAACACTGCGGGTGTTGTTTTAAAAGACGATGTAAATAATTTGGTTTATCCGATGCCTTTGTATGCAGAAGGAAAAGACGATGTCTTTGTAGGTCGCATTCGCCGTGATGAGTCGCAAGAGAAAACATTAAACTTATGGATTGTTGCTGATAACCTAAGAAAAGGAGCAGCTACGAACGCGATTCAAATTGGGGAATATTTGGTGAGGGAGAAGATGGTTTAAGGTCTAATTGCTTGGTCATTCATGGCCAAGGTTCAAGGTTCGCTTGGTGAAATGTTAATAAAAAAAACAATTTACAATTGGTTTTTTATTTGGCAAGCGCTGATACTTGAATTTAAATTTGTTTTAGGTAAAAGACTTTTTTCGTTCTTCAATCTTTTTTCAAAAAAATCACTCATCCAAAGCAATTGCTTTTAAATTGATTTCGTTTTTGATGAGTCGATGGCTGGGATACCAGGCGGCGAAAAGTCCGATGATGGAGACAGAGGCAAAAACATAGACAAAATCTGCGAGCAACATTTTTACCGGATAAGCATCAATCACAAAAGACCCTGAACCGGAGAGTTGAATTAAACCAAATTTTTGTTGGAGAAGACATACGAAGAAACCGATCAAGAGTCCTACAAGTGTTCCGCTTAATGTGATGTAAAATCCATTCAGCATAAATATTTTTCTCAGCAAAGAAATTTCTGCTCCGAGCGATTGCAATAATGCAATGTCTTTTTTCTTATCGATGACCAACATCGTTAGAGAACTAATAACATTAAAAGCTGCGATGATGAGTATAAAAGTTAAAATTAAAAAGACCGCCCACTTTTCTGATTTCATAATTCTATAAATCAATTCATGCTGCTGATATCGATTCTTGACATCGAAATTATTTCCAACAATTTTTTGAACTTTATCTTGTAGCTTGTCTATATCAACGTTGGGCTTCGCAATAATTTCAACTGCTGTCAAGCGATTGTCGTATTCAAATATTTCATTGGCGAATCGCAATGGGACTAAAATATATTTTGCATCGAATTCTTGTTGAATAGCGAAAATACCAGAAGTTGTAAGATATCTTTTATTAAAGGCTTCTTCCGGATTAGTGAATGAAGTTGCCATACGACGTGGAGCATAAATTTCAAGCTGAGTGTACATGTCACCCATACTCATTTGTAAATTGTAAGCAATCGCGCCTCCAACAACAGCAAAATCTGTGTCACCGCTCTCGAGTTTGAGTTGACCTTCTGTGATCATCGAATCAATTCCAGTAGCCTTCACAAAATCAGTACTCACACCTTTCAATGTGGCGGTATATTGTTTGTCCCGATATTTTACCAATACATTTTCCTCTACAACCTGATTCAAAAAAGCAACATTCTGATTTTTTTTCAACTCATTGAAATGAACTTCGTCTATAGAAAACGACTTCCCTTCATTGATCGTAATTTGTAAGTCGGCATCAAATGAATTATAGAGCTGCTTAATTAAATTTTCAAACCCATTGAAAACTGAAAGAACAATAATAAGTGCTGCCGTACCAATAGCAACACCGATTACAGAGATGAGCGAGATAATATTAATCACTCTCTGTGATTTCTTGCTAAAAAAATACCTACGGGCAATAAAGGAAGGAAGCACGAGAATTGAGAATTGATGATGGATGATGGAGAATGTTAAGGATTGAGAATGGAGAATGGAAGATTGAGAATGTTAAGGATTGAGAATTGAGAATGCAAAATCAAAAATTACTTTCTTGGAAAATAAATTATTGGTGAAAATTGAGAATTAAGTTCCGAGAGTTTCCAAATTATTAATCTTCAATTCTCAATCCTCAATCTTCAATCTTCAATTCTACTCTCACTTCCACGCTTTCACAATCAGTCCAGTTCCGGTAGGGTGTGTTTGATTAACATCGAAATAATTTAACACAAAAGAAATTGGATAAGCAATGATGTAATAGAAAGGAAGAATGAGGAAGAACAATTTTGTTTTTCCTAAGAGAACGATTGGATATTTCATTGACAATCTCCAGCTAATTTTTCCTGGTGCGCCATATTGGTAGCGAGCTTCTACTTTATTAAATCCTGCTGAGCGCAATTTATCTTGAATTTCCTGAATGTTATATCCATCGCGAACATGTTCTTCGATAAACGAAGCTTCATCATCACCATGTACATCACTTCCTCCTTGATCAGAAGGTGTAGAGATTAACAACATCGCTCCTAATTTCATAGACGCGAAATAATTTTTAAACACCTGAACATCTTCTAAAATATGTTCCATGACATCTACACAAACAACTAAATCGTAGGCTTCTGGTTTTACATATTTTGTTAGATCACCAACTTCAAAGTGAACATTTGTTGAACCAATTTTTTTAAAGAAATTATTACAATCAGCGACCTGTTCGTCTTTAACATCGATAGAAGTAATTTTCCAATTTTTGTTTTTTTGATTGAGCCAATAAGTGTACTGACCAAAACCAGCACCGGCATCAAGAATGATTGCATCTTTTTTTGAGGTACGAATCCAGCTGCGCAATTCTTTGTGAACGTGCCATGCTCTGAGTAAAAGTAAGTCTAGTAAATTATAAAACAGGCGACGGAGAAAAGGCGTTTTATTAAAGAGATTACCAAGCGAGCGCTTTATCGGATCGTACTGCATAAAGGAAGATTAATGATTAACGCGCGAAGATAGAAAATGCAGGCAAAGTGTTTCTAAAAAACTACCCGTTTCTATTCTATTTGCAAACTAACTACTCATCTTTTGGAGGCGGAGTGTTGATGTCTTTGAACAATTTTTCTATTTTTTCGACATAATCCAATGAATCGTCGAGAAAAAATTTCAGTTCAGGAATAATTCGAGCTTGATGGCGAATACTTTTCCCCAGTAAATGACGAATTTCTCGAGTATGAGAACGAATTTGTTCAAGAACAGCATTAGAGTCTTTAGATCCGAAAATACTGACATTGATATTCGCAATTCCTAAATCGGGAGAAATGCGAACATTCGTCACTGTTACAAAAGCTTTTCCATAAAAGTTCGTTCCTTCTTTCTGAAAAAGTTCGCCCATTTCCTTCTGAAGAAGACGATTAAATTTTTGCTGTCTGGTAGAATCCATTTCGATGGCGAAGATACAATTTTATTTGTTTTTTTAATCAACTTCTCTGTCCTACTAGAGCAATGAATCCAAATTAATATTGAAAATAGTTGTTAGAAGGTCAATGCTGCTCCAATTTCAAGAGCAAAATGTCGTCCTGAATCTTCATCCTTCACCAATGTTCCCTGCTGAACTTTCAAAAATCCAGTCGAAATTCTAGCGTAAATCATTAGTAAAATTGGAAAACGCAATCCAAGTCCACCGACCAACGAAACGTCGGATTTATTAAATTCTAATTTTGAACTAGGGTCTGGAGAAGTTGGTTGTGCAGCTCCGCCATTGGTAGAAATAGTTGAACTACTTGTGAGCACTGTGGAATTAGAAATAAGATATGAATACTGCGGTCCAACTTGAAGCATCAACCCTTTTGAATGTCCGCTGAAAATAGTTAGTAAAACAGGAAACTCTAAATAACCTAAAACGGAATTGACACTTTCCGTATAATTGATCGTGGTCGTTGTATCTGGGTTGATGGTTGTTGTTGCGGATGTGGAACGCTCGTATTTAAATCCTCTTTGTGAATATAAAATTGCTGGCATAACCGAGACATGTTTACACAAAGGAATAGACGCTAGCAAACCTCCATGCCAAACAATTTTACTGTTAACTGTATAAGAAGTATTTTTTAGAGTGGCTACATTCAGTCCTAACTGTGTTCCCATGAAAAATCCTGCGTAGGAATTAAAAACGATGGACAACAAAATCGAAAGACAAATATATTTTTTCATGATAAATTTCTTTTTATAACACTAACGCTAAAAACAGAAATTAATTGGAGTTAAATTTCATTGATCAAAAATTAGTGGTTGTTAGCTAGTTTACAAGCGAAAATTTGAAAAATTATTGCGAATCCCAAACGCTTATAGCAATATTAATAGTAAAACTTTATTCTATCTTTGCCCCCGATGAAAAACTTTCGGCGATTAATTCGTTACATTAAAAATTACAAGAGCTATGCCTTCTTTAGCATTCTCTGCAATATGTTCTCTGTTGTTTTTTCTCTATTTTCATTGACAATGATTATTCCTTTTTTAAATATTCTTTTTAATCAAGAGCAAGAATATACAAAAGTGCCGTGGTCATTTTCAGTAAAAACACTTCTCAATAATTTGAATTTCACAATCGCTGAATACATTCACGATCATGGAAAAGTTGCAGCTCTTACTTTTATTTGCGGATTGGTAGTATTGATGTTTTTCTTAAAAAATCTTTTCCGATATCTCGCCATGTATTTTGTTTCTCCGATTAGAAATGGAGTGGTGCGCGATATCAGAAATCAACTGTATGAAAAAATTCTTGTTTTACCACTGACCTATTTTTCAGAAGAGAGAAAAGGAGACATCATGTCACGAATGACAATTGATGTGCAAGAAATAGAATGGAGCATTATGCAATCATTAGAGGCAATTTTTAGAGAACCACTTACCGTCACATTATTTTTAGTGATGATGGTTCTGTTAAGTCCACAACTTTCTCTTTTTGTTTTCATTCTCCTTCCAATTTCTGGACTCATTATCGGAATGATTGGAAAAAGTTTGCGGCGCACATCTACGAAGGGCCAAGCAAAGATGGGTGTTTTGCTTTCGGCCATTGAAGAAACTTTGGGTGGATTACGAATCATAAGAGCATTCACTGCAGAAGCATTCTTTCGTGAAAAATTCAGTACCATCAACAACGACTATAGAAAGCTGATGAAACGATTATATCGCAAGCGAGATTTGACTTCTCCTCTCAGCGAATTTCTAGGTGCTTGTGTTTTGGTTGTGATTATTTATTTTGGTGGAAGTCTGGCTCTCGGTGTTGAAAAAACATTACAGCCATCTGAGTTCATTACTTTCATTGCTATATTTTCTCAGCTGATTCCGCCTGCAAAATCATTTTCAGAAGCCTATTCTAATGTTCAGCGTGGATTAGCTAGTGTTGATAGAATAGATAAAATTTTAAATGCTGAAATCACCATCGCTGATAAAAGTGATGCCATACAAATGATTGATTTTAATCACACCATTGAATATAGAGATGTGTCTTTCGGTTATCACAAAGGAGATACAGGCTGGGTGTTGAAAGGGATAAATCTTAAAATAGAAAAAGGAAAAACGATTGCTCTCGTTGGACAATCGGGTTCTGGAAAAACGACATTGGTTGATTTGTTACCACGATTTTATGATTTAGAAAATGGGGAAATTTTGGTGGATGGAGAAAATATCAAAAACTACAAACTGAAAGATCTTCGATCGATGATGGGAATAGTGAATCAAGAAAGTATATTATTCAATGATACGATTTTAAACAACATTGCTTTTGGGTTAGAAAATATAAGTCTAGAAAATGTAATCGCAGCAGCAAAAATTGCCAATGCTCACGATTTTATTTCACAGATGAAAGATGGTTATCAGTCTAATGTTGGTGATCGTGGAGGAAGATTGAGTGGTGGACAGCGACAGCGAATAAGTATAGCAAGAGCTATCTTGAAAAATCCGCCTATCTTAATTTTAGACGAGGCAACCTCAGCTTTAGATACTGAGAGCGAAAGGTTGGTTCAGGATGCAATAACGAACCTAATGAAAAACAGAACCACCTTAGTAGTCGCTCACCGCCTCTCGACAATTAAACATGCTGATGAAATCATTGTCATGCAACAAGGGGAAATGATTGAACGAGGAACACACATTGACTTATTACAGAAAAATGGAGTGTACAAAAAACTGTATGAGTTGCAGGCTTTTGTTTAAAGACTAAAAATATTTTATTATTTCAATTTTTTAATAGCACTTTCCACTCTGAAAAATAGTATTCCAATAGAAATTATAACGAGAAATAGTCCGACAAAATTGACTTCATTGCTCACAGTAGAAAATTTTAATAGTAGAAATGATATTCCTAATAAAACAATGCCAGTTTTAATTAATTCTTTCGCGGCCATGTTCTGAGAAAAGTCCCAGCTCTGTTGATTCTTCATCGATCTTGATGTCCGGTAGCCATACAAGCTATTAATTTTTCTGGGTGGGAAAATTTGGAATAAAACTCCAATCACAAAAAATACAAATCCGATCACAATAGAGATAATCATTTTGAATTGTTTTTTAATACGACATTATTTTAGACTTATTTTTTTCCTATTCAAAAGTCGAACATTGTCTTTCGAAAATAAAACTTTCCATTCCGACGAATTCTCTAAACTGTCTGCTAATGTATTTAATTTTTCTTTGCTAATCGGATAAGAAGAAAATCCCTTTTCATAAATAATATATTGGGCGTCATTGATTATGGGCAGCGAATAAATTTTATCGCGATAAGCCAAATGTGATAAGATGGTGTTTTGTGAAGCAACAATTGCATCGGAGGGAATTAATTTCATTGCCACTTTGATAGCAAAGATGTTTTGTTCAGTCCTCCAATGTTCTATTTGATAAATCCTAATATTCGCTCTGCGCATTTGTGTGCTGGTTCTGTCCATAGCTCTCACTGTACAAATTAAACTTCCAATCATTGCCAACGGAAGCACAACTCTTCGAATTGGTGGCGAAAGCGAAAACACGCCTGATGAAAAAATTCCCATAGCTAAAATCGGAGCTAGTTCAATCGAATACTGATCATTAATTCCCCACGTTTGCATCTGATCGTTTAATAATTTTTGCATAAAAATGGGGATAAGCATCCACAAATAAATTGGACGGAAAAAAAGCAGAGCTCCACCGGAAAAAACAAAAAACATCCAACTTTCCCATTTTACATAATCACCTGTTTTCGATAAATTGGTATTCACAAACATCGCTTCAAATACTTTCATTGGATGAGAAAAAATTGTCGTCAAGGCTGAATGATAATCATTTCCTAAAACAGAATATTTAAACTGAACAAAATGATGATCTATACTCAGCGACGGCATTATATAAACTGTCACAGCCATAAAATAAATGAATGAGAACAATGTCATTCCCCAAATGAATCGATAACCGATTTTTTTTCTGTTGAGTAAATAAAATCCTGAGCAAACAAAAACCATCCACAAGGCCATATTCTCTTTAGTGATAATTACCAGAGTGAGTATTAAAAAAGAACGCTGTATTTGCTTTTTCTCCATTATAATAAATAACCAAGGAACTAATGAGGCTGCAATAACGTTGCTATGGTAATCGAACGATAATGCACTAAAAATAGAAAAGTGCAGATAAAAATAAATCATTCCCACTCTCGCCCATTTTTCATCGGCTCCTTTTAATCGTATAAAATTTAAGACTCCAATTCCTCCTATCAAAATAAAAATAATCTGTACAACTAACAAAGTACTTGTTCCAAAAATGATTGACAGCGGAGAAATTAAAATTAGAAATAAGTCAAAATGATCTGCCAATAAATTTTGCGGGACTGATTTAAAAACGGATGAGTCATTAAAAGAAAAATGTGAGTAATCGTAAATAGCATTGGTGTACAAGCCTAAGTCTAATGCATAAGTTCGAAATAAAAAATGATTGACCAGTGAAATGCTAGCGTAAATAATGGCTACAAAAAACACCACTAAATAAATTGTCCGATTCGACTGGTCAACTTTTAGTGGTGTCATTTATAATTTTTGTTGATGAGTAGAAATTACTTCACAGTAGGATTTCCTTTTTCCTCCCAGACAGAAATACCACCTTTGAGATGGTGAACATTTTTAAACCCCTTCTTTTGCATCATCTTTACTGATTCACCGCTTCTTTTTCCAGAGTGGCAATACAATTCATATTGTTTATCATGATCTAATGAATCTAGTTTCATTCCGAATTCAGGATTTCTAAAGTCGATGTTCACTGCACCTTTTAAATGTCCTGCTGAATATTCCTCAGGAGTTCTTACATCTAATAAAACAACATTAGGTTTTGCTATTTCTGTTTTAAAAGCATCAACTTCACGTAACGAACTTGAATCTTGCTGGCAAGCAACTTGTGTCGCAATAGCAAGAATCGCTAAAAGGATTTTTATCTTTTTCATTTTGTTGGTTTGTTAATACTATTTGTTCTCATCTATTTGATTTACGATGAAAGATAATTAAAAATCGAATAATAAATATTCATTTCTCAAAGTAAGATTAAAAAACTGATGAATCTCATTATTTTGCTAGTCTCTCCAATGACAGGCCACGTTGAATTTTTTCTCCCACGGACTGCCGCAGATTCACTCGGGATTATTTACTGCATACCTCTGGTACTGCCCTCAGGAAATAATTTCTCCCACAAATTTTCGTAGTGCGCTTATTCTTTGATTAAATTTCAATTTTCACCTGACTTCTCTGCTCTCATTTGAGGAAAGAACAAAACATCTTGAATGGAATTTGAATTCGTCATGATCATTGACAATCGATCTATACCAATACCTAGTCCTGCTGTTGGTGGCATTCCAAATTCTAGAGCGCGAAGAAAATCTTCATCGAGCTGCATCGCTTCTTCGTCGCCTCTTTTTCCCAATTCCAACTGCTCTTCAAATCTCATTCGTTGATCAATTGGATCGTTTAACTCAGAAAAGGCATTGCAGATTTCTTTACCATTGCAAATGGCTTCAAAACGCTCTACCAGTCCGGGTTTTGATCGGTGCTTCTTAGCAAGCGGACTCATTTCAACAGGATAATCAGTAATAAATGTTGGTTGAATTAATTTTCCTTCACACTTTTCGCCAAAAATTTCATCAATTAATTTTCCTCTTCCCATTGTTCCATCCACATGTATTCCCATCGACTTAGCAGTAGTAGCCAAAGCCGTTTCATCCAAATCTGTAATATCTACGCCTGTAAAATGTGCGATAGCCTCATACATCGTAAATCGTTTCCACGGTCTCTTAAAACTAATTGTATGTTCGCCAACTATTATATCTGTTGTACCATTGGTATCAATTGCAACTTTTTCCACCATCTCTTCAACCAGGTCCATCATCCATTCATAATCTTTATAGGCAACATACAATTCTACCTGCGTAAATTCAGGATTATGAAAACGACTCATTCCTTCATTACGAAAATCTTTTGCGAATTCATAAACGCCATCGAAACCACCAACGATTAATCGTTTTAGATAAAGTTCATTCGCGATACGCAAATACAATTTCATATCGAGTGTATTGTGATGCGTCGTAAACGGGCGTGCAGCAGCTCCACCATATAACGGTTGAAGGATGGGAGTTTCAACTTCCATATAACCTTTACCATTGAGAAAAGACCGCATCGAATTCGTTAGCTTAGTTCGTTTAACAAAAGCTTCACGCACTTCTGGATTAACAATCAGATCAAGATAACGCTGACGATATCTCATTTCAGGATCACTAAAAGCGTCATGAATATTTCCATCCGCATCTTTTTTTACAATTGGAAGCGGCTTCAACGACTTACTCAGTAGCGTAAGGGAATGAACATGAATAGAGGTCTCACCCATTTTCGTTACGAACACATATCCTTTCACTCCGATGATATCGCCGATGTCTAACATTTTCTTAAAAAGAAAATCATAAGCCGACTTATCTTCGTTTGGACAAATTTCATCGCGCTTTACATAAATTTGAATGCGGCCGATGGTATCTTGAAGAACTGCAAAAGATGCTTTTCCCATATCGCGTACACTCATAATTCTTCCTGCAAAACAAACTTCACGGAATGCATCCGGATTGGTCGCAAAACCATCTAACATTTCTTTAGAGCTGTGAGTAATTGGCCATAGCTCGGCGGGATAAGGGTTAATATTATGTTGTTGTAATTCCACCAATTTCTGACGGCGGATCAACTCTTGTTCATTCAATTCCATAAAACGTAATTTTTCAGGGACAAAGATAAAATTTAGCTTGGAGTA
Organism: Bacteroidota bacterium; assembly: GCA_031361545.1. GTDB lineage: Bacteria > Bacteroidota > Bacteroidia > AKYH767-A > 2013-40CM-41-45 > JADKIH01. The sequence continues at coordinate 24,602 of JANLRG010000551.1, read as the reverse complement.
TTTAACAGTAGCTTGAAGAGAATAGCATCAAGATTTTACTAAAGAGAAGATTTTTTAAGAATTAGAGTTAAAGTGGAGACTATTGTTGAATATTCCTCGCTTAAAATTTCGAGAGACAAAATCAAAAGCGTATTTTTGAGGCGTTAAAAAATAATTCCCTTATGAGCGATATGAAAACATTAGTTGACCAATTCCCGGCGCAGTTGCGTGAAGCAGTTGAAATTGGTTCAAAATTTAATTACAACAAGCCACAGCAAGAAATTAAAAATATTCTCATCACAGGTTTAGGTGGTTCAGGGATTGGCGGTACAATTATTTCGGAAATAGTAATGAACGAGTGTAAAGTTCCGGTTTGTGTCAATAAAGATTATTTTATTCCTGCCTTCATTTCAGAAAACTCATTGGTAATTGTGTGTTCTTACTCTGGGAATACTGAAGAAACATTGCAAGCTATGGAAGCAGCGATAGCAAAGAATGCAAAAATTGTTTGCATTACTTCTGGTGGAAAAGTGGCCGAAGTGGCCGCGAGCAAACAGCTCGATCATATTCTTATTCCGGGTGGATTACCCCCTCGTGCTTGCATAGGTTATTCATTGACGCAACTTTTTTATGTTTTCGTAGCAGCAGGTTTTGCTGGTAAACATATTGTTGATGAATTAAAAACATCTATTGAATTAATTGAAAATGAGAAGTCATCAATTTTGAAAGAAGCAACTTCATTGACAGATTTTTTAATCAATAAAATTCCCGTGATCTATGCAGTGGATGGATACAATGGTGTTGCTACACGTTTCCGTCAGCAAATAAATGAGAATTCAAAAATGCTTTGCTGGCATCACATTTTACCAGAGATGAATCACAATGAATTAGTAGGGTGGACAGAGAAACACGATGAACTAGCTGTTGTTATTTTGAGAAGTGATAACGATTATATAAGAACACAATCAAGAATAGAAATCAGCAAAAGCGTTTTCTCTAAATATTCTGCTGTGAGAGAATGTTATTCAAAAGGCAAATCACAAGTGGAGCGGTCTATTTATTTAATTCATTTAACTGATTGGGTTTCCGTTTTGATTGCTGAGAAAAAACAAATTGATGCAACAGAAGTTAATATCATCAATCATTTGAAGGGTGAGCTTTCAAAAATCTAATGTCTATTTTTTCATCTGAACCACTCTTGAACAGCACTTCAATAAAAGATCGTACAGTTGTTTTCCGCGATCTTGGATTGATGGAATACAAAGCTGCATGGGAAGTTCAGGAAAAATTATTTCAGGAAGTCATAGATAGAAAAGTCGCCAACAGAACCTTGTTGCCCGAAAATCAATTTTCGGCAAAACATTATTTATTGTTTTGTGAACATCCACATGTTTTTACACTGGGACGAAGTGGTGATGAATCCAATTTAGTAATCAGCGAAAAAGAGCTTCCACTTATTCAAGCTAGTTTCTATAAGAACAATCGTGGCGGCGATATTACCTATCATGGCCCTGGACAAATTGTCGGCTATCCTATATTCGATCTTGATTTTTTTTTTACAGACATTCATAAATACTTGCGATATTTAGAAGAGGCCGTCATACTCACCTTGAAAGATTATAGTATAGAAGCTGGACGTATTCAAGGTTTGACAGGCGTATGGCTTGATCCGGATCATAAAGAAAAAGCTAGAAAAATTTGTGCGCTTGGTGTACGTTGTTCACGATGGGTTACGATGCACGGTTTTGCTTTCAATGTAAATACCTCTTTAGATTATTTTAATTACATCATTCCTTGCGGCATCACCGACAAACAAGTTACTTCATTAGAGAAAGAATTAGGCAGGAAAATAAATATCGAAGAAGTCAAGGAGAAATTAAAGCTGAATATTGCAAAACTTTTTGATGCCAATTTTCTGAAAGAAAATTAAAAAGCAGTTTATATTTTAGAGGGTTGACTTGTTAGTTAGTCAGGGTTGATAATTGATTTTTGATAGGATGTTTTATCAAAATATTAATTTGTACTTTCATCCAATGCAGAATTCAATCAATCGTAAAAAACATTTATTGACAAAAATCATTTTTGGGATTATCATTGCTTTTTTCAGTTTGGTAATTTCTCTATGGATTACAGGCAACACCTACATCTATAAAACTCTTATCTACACATATCCTGACATTGATGATCTAGCCATTTTCGATACGAGAACAATTACGCCAGAAGTTGGCGTTGATTGGCAATATTCAAAAATGTACAATAAAAATAAATTGCCAGCAGAAGTTATCCAGACTTTAGAAAAAAACGAAAGCACGGCTTTTCTAATTATCAAAAACGATTCAATAATTCATGAGCAATATTGGGACAGAACTAGAGAAAACACCTTATCAAATTCGTTTTCTGTCGCCAAAAGTATTGTCGGAATACTTACAGGAATTGCAGTTGACCAAAGATTAATTCATCTAGAAGATCCGGTTGGAAAATATTTTCCAAAGTTTAACGAGGGCATGAATGCAAAACTTCAGATCAAACATTTATTACAAATGAGTTCTGGTCTTAATTGGGACGAATCATATAGTAGTTTATTTTCCAAAACAACAGAAGCCTACTACGGCTCAGACTTAAAAGAGCAAGTTTTAAAACTGAAAGTGATAAGAGAGCCTGGAACAAAATTTGAATACATGAGTTGTAATACAGTTTTGTTGTCATTAATTATAAGTAAAGCATCAGGAAAAACACTTTCAGATTATGCTTCAGAAAATTTGTGGAAACCTATTCATGCTATACAACCTGCGTATTGGTCGCTCGATCATAGCCATGGTGAAGAAAAAGCATATTGTTGTTTTTATTCATGTGCTCGCGACTTTGCAAAAATAGGTAAGCTCATGCTCGATAGCGGAAATTGGAATGGACAACAAGTGGTCAGTAAAAATTATTTAAAAGAAATGCTAACACCAAACATGATTAACGATGAAACCGGAAATCCAACGAAGTATTATGGTTACCAATGGTGGATGCTGACATATCAAAAGCATCCAATATTTTATGCAAGAGGAATTTTGGGACAGTATATTATAGTTGTACCAGACGAAAATTTAATTCTTGTTCGATTAGGACATAAGCGCGGAACAAAAGTTGGCGACCATTATGACGATATGGAAAAATATCTAGACGGTGCACTTTCTTTAAAATAATTTTCTCAACGAATCATTACTCCCGGTTTATTGATCAAAGGAATTGTTGTGAAATATTCTTCTTTAATAGTCTCGGGCAGAAAAATATATTTTTTATCGTAAAGATGTTCGTCCATAAAAAAGCTCACCCAAAATTCGTTGCTCAGTCCGAACAAATCTTCCATTATCGGTTCAATTTTACCAAAGTCTTTGGAACCTAGATTGCCGATCATGTGCCGCAAAACACTTGTCTGTACCTCACGTTCTTGAAACTGACCATAACCGACAGAGCTGACCAATACATTCTGGATTTCATTTGGATAAAGATTAATAACATAAACGTTCCAAACCATTTCACCTTCCTCTTCTTCACGAACGACGGCAACAATGACATTTTCTACTGCTAATTGGGGGATATCTTTCAACATTGTGGCATAAAGATAAGGATAAAAAATAGTTAAGTGCGAGCCACTACCTGCTCAATTACCCAACGATTCATTGTTAATTAAATAGCAAAATTCATCGCTAACAATTCGACTACAATTCTATTTTTACATCCAATGAATCAACTCCTCGAACTTAAAAATTTACATACAGAATTTATAACTGAAGATGGCATTGTTCAAGCTGTAAAGGGAGTGAGTTTTTCTCTTCTGCGTGGGGAAACAATTGGCATCGTAGGAGAATCCGGTTCAGGGAAATCGGTAACCTCTCTTTCTATAATGCGATTGCTATCTAAAGCTGGTAGAATTTCTTCCGGTGAAATATTATTTCATCCTAATGATAATTCAATTGTTGATTTAGCAAAAATACCAGAAAAGGAATTGAGGAAGTTTAGAGGCAACGACATAGCTATGATCTTTCAAGAGCCGATGACGTCTTTAAATCCTGTTATGAAATGTGGCGATCAAGTAGCGGAAGCATTAATCGTTCATAAAAATATTTCTAAAAAAGTAGCGAGAGAAAAAACAATTGGCCTTTTTGAAAAAGTAAAATTACCTCGTCCAGAGCAACTTTATGATTCATATCCACATCAAATTTCCGGTGGACAAAAGCAGAGGGTGATGATTGCAATGGCCATGAGTTGTGATCCTTGTATTTTAATTGCCGATGAACCAACCACTGCTTTAGATGTAACGGTACAAGCTACAATATTAGAATTGATGAAGCAGTTACAGCAAGAAAAAAATATGGGAATGTTATTTATCACTCATGATCTTGGTGTAATAGCAGACATTGCCGATAAAGTTGTTGTAATGTATAAAGGTTGCGTAGTAGAAAATGGAACAGTGGAACAAATTTTTAACAATCCACAACATCCATATACAAAAGGTTTATTGGCATGTCGACCACCACTACACAAGCGACTAAAAAAACTTCCTACCATCAAAGATTTTATGAATGAAAACATTGATGGAACATTCACAGAAATTTCTCAAAGTGTCAATGAATCGCTAAAAAATTTAGAAGTCAGTTCCGCTGAAATAGCAGCTCAACGAAAAGAAATTTATAGCAGGAATCCAATATTAAAAGTTGAACAACTTTCTACGTGGTTTCCTATTCGTAAAGGAGTGTTTGGAAAAGTCAGTGGTCATGTGAAGGCTGTTGATGATATAAGTTTTGATGTTTATCCTGGAGAGACGCTCGGATTAGTGGGTGAATCAGGATGTGGGAAAACGACTTTAGGAAGATCGATTATTCGGTTGATTGAACCAACGGCAGGAAAGGTAATTTTCAAAGACGAAGATTTTGCTTCACTAAGCGGAAGTCATTTGCGACGTATGCGAAAAAATATTCAGATTATTTTTCAAGATCCTTATTCATCTTTGAATCCGAGAATGACAATTGGAAATGCGATTATAGAACCCATGCAAGTTCATAAAATGCATGGTAGTGACGAGGCGCGACAAAGAAAAGTAATTGAGTTATTAGAGCGCGTAAATATGAATGGCTCACATTACAATCGTTATCCACATGAGTTCAGTGGTGGTCAACGACAACGCATTTGTATTGCACGTGCTCTTGCATTAGAACCTGAATTCATTATTTGCGATGAATCTGTTTCTGCGCTCGACGTCTCTATTCAAGCACAGGTTTTAAATTTATTAAACGAGCTGAAGCGTGATTTTAATTTCACTTACATTTTCATTTCACACGATCTTTCTGTTGTAAAATTTATGAGTGACAGAATGATTGTGATGAACAAAGGCAAGATTGAAGAAATGGGCGATCCTGAAGAGATTTATTATCACCCAAAATCAGATTACACAAAACGATTGATTGCTGCTATTCCCGGAACTTCCAAGTAATTTTTTTAGGTAAAATTATTATCTTGCCCTCTCAAATTCATGAACCACCTCAAAAAAAAATGGGCTGTCATTGTTCCGATGGCCAATGAAGAGCACGATTTTTTTCCCTTTGTTTCAGCTATGCAAAAACAAATGGAAGCAATCGGCAATGGAGTTGTTTTTTTAATCGTTGATAATGTTTCAAAAGATAAAACACTTGAACTTTGTCATCAACTTTCAGAAAGCGACAAACATTTCCATACTGTCTTTGCTCCTGAAAATAAAAACGTGGTTGATGCTTACATTCGAGGATACAAAGAAGCTCTAATTAAATCAGACGCAGAATTTATTATTGAAATGGACGCAGGGTTATCTCATGATCCAGAAGCATTGAGAACATTTCTTTTGAAATTAAATGAAGGTTATGAATGTGTTTATGGATCTCGCTTTATTGAAGGTGGCTCGATGGGAGATTCTCCGATGAATAGACAAAGCTTATCAAAAACAGGAACTATTCTTTCCAACTTTTTTTTAGGGACAAAACTAAAAGACATGACTTCCGGATATCAGGGATTTCATAGAAAGGTTGTAGAAAAATTTACCACTTATACTTTAGAATCAAAGGCTCATTTTTATCAAACAGAACTTCGCTATTTATTGAGAAAATATAAAAGTATAGAAGTCCCGATTCATTATCGTGCTCCAAGTCCACGCGTTTCAAAAAAAGCGATTATGAATTCAATTGAGACATTGCTCTATTACTTTTGGCGAAGAATAACATTTAGATCAATTTCACTCTAATGACTACAGTCCGAAAATCTTTAATCGTAACCTCAATTTCATCTCCAAATGCAGTTTTAAAAGCTCTTGCTCAAGGAGCTCAGGAAAATAATTTTGAGTTCATTGTAATTGGAGATACAAAATCTCCCAAAGATTTTCAATTGGAAGGTTGTCGTTTTGTCTCGATAGAAGAACAGGATCAATTGAAATTTAGTTTGACAAAAATTTTACCGAAGAAACATTATGCGCGAAAAAATTTAGGTTACTTATTAGCAAAAGATAATGACTTCATTGTAGAAACTGACGATGATAATTTTCCTTATGCTTCCTTTTGGGAAGAGCGAACGAGAAATAAAAATGTGAATTCTTTTTTACATGCTGGATGGATGAATGTATATCAGTTTTTTTCATCTGAAAATATTTGGCCACGAGGTTTCCCAATTCAACATTTAAAAAACAAGATCACTTCTAATTCTTCAAACGAAACAATTCTATGTCCGATTCAACAAGGGTTAGCCAATGAAAATCCGGATGTGGATGCAATTTATCGAATGACATTAAAACTTCCTTTTAATTTTGATGAACATTCACCGTTAGCCTTGGGGAAAAATAGTTGGTCTCCATTCAACAGTCAGAATACAACATGGTTTAAAGAAGCTTTTCATTTATTGTATCTTCCATCCTATTGTTCTTTCCGCATGACAGATATTTGGAGAAGTTTTGTGGCACAGCGAATAGCGTGGACTTGCGGGTGGCCGGTAATGTATCATAATGCGACCGTGTGGCAAGATCGCAATGATCACAGTTTGATTAAAGATTTTGAAGATGAAATTCCAGGTTATTTGCATAATGAAAAAATCTGCAAGATGTTGGAAGATTTAGATTTGTTGAATGGTGAAAGTAATCAAGCAGAAAATTTGATTCGTTGTTATCGTTTACTTACAGAAAATAATTTTGTAGGAAAAGAAGAGATGCCTCTTGTACATGCTTTTTGTGAGGACATGCGAGCGTAAAAATTATTTCGACCAAATATTATATTTCAGAATACACCATAGCGTTCTAACAGCGTCCTTCCAGCCAATCTTTTTTCCTTCGGCATAGGTACGGCCGAAATAAGAAATACCAACTTCGTATATTTTCACATTTTTTACTCGAGACATTTTCGCAGTAACTTCTGGTTCAAAACCAAAACGTTTTTCTTTTAAGTCAAGGTTTTTGATGATGTCGGCACGAAACATTTTGTAACATGTTTCCATATCAGTTAAATTTAGGTTAGTGAAAGCATTTGACAAAAATGTTAGCCATTTGTTTCCGATAGAATGCCAGAAAAAAAGAATGCGATGCGGTTTACCACCGATAAAACGCGAACCATAAACAACGTCTGCAAATCCTTCAAGGATTGGAACTAAAAGAATGTTGAACTCTTCCGGATTATATTCTAAGTCGGCATCTTGAACAATGATACAATCGCCGGAGGCAAATTTAATTCCGGAATGAATAGCAGCACCTTTTCCTTTATTGATTTCGTGACTAAATAATTTGATGTCAGTTTCGGGATGAGAGGAAATGAATCGTTCGATGACACCTTTAGTATCATCCTTAGAGCAATCATTCACTATAATAATTTCTTTTTTTATAGGTCCTAAATTAACAGCCATCACCTTTTCAAGAATAAGATGAATCGTTCTTTCTTCATTGTAAGCAGGAACAAGAATAGAAAGAGTGTTGATTGTATTGGTGGGCATATCGTATTGTTTCGATAAAATTTGCTAGGTAAACAACAGCGAAGTTGTACGAATGTAAATCTAAATAGTTCTAGAAAAACCTGAACTCGTGAACTATGGTCAATAACATATTAATCAATCACCATCTCAGGAATCTGACCTTCAACGATAAGTTTCCCTGCTGTTGCATTAATCACTTCCTGCGTACTTACACCAGGAGCTCTTTCAATCAGTTTAAATCCACCTTGTGGTAATACATCTACCACTGCTAATTCAGTTACAATTCTTTTCACACAACGAATTCCGGTTAAAGGTAGCGAGCACTGCGAAAGTAATTTTGATTCTCCCGCTTTATTGACATGTTGCATAGCAACAATAATATTTCTAGCTGCTGCTACTAAATCCATCGCGCCGCCCATTCCTTTCACCATCTTACCTGGAATTTTCCAATTCGCTATGTCTCCATTTTCACTGACCTCCATTGCACCGAGAATTGTCAAATCTACTTTTCCGGCCCGTATCATTCCGAAGCTCATCGCTGAATCAAAAAAAGCGGAGCCCGGCACAGTAGTAATTGTTTGCTTACCAGCATTAATTAAATCAGCATCTTCCTCGCCTTCAAATGGAAATGGTCCCATTCCTAGTAATCCATTTTCAGATTGCAAAACGACATTCATTCCTGTTGGAATATAATTGGCAACCAATGTTGGAATTCCTATTCCCAAATTGACATAATAACCATCTTTTACTTCGCGTGAGATTCGCTTTGCAATACCATTTTTATCGAGTGCCATTTCAGATGCAATTTGTTCCAAAAATATCATTATTAATTGAATCTACTACTAAATATCTAACTGCAATTAAAAAAGAAATTTATAGAAGCAGGATTACAATAGTTACAAATTACATTTAATTTTCTTTCCTTTGAACACATGATGAAATTAAGTATAATTATTCCACTCTACAACGAACAAGATTTAGTGATTCAGGTATTGGATGAATTGTGTTCGGTGCAGTATCCACAATTTTTGGATACTTATGAAATTATAGTTGTTGATGATTGTTCGAAAGACCAATCGTTTGAAAAAGTGAAAAAGTATATAGAAAACTCTAATGATAAAAATATTTTTCTCTTTCAACATGAAATTAATTTAGGAAAGGGTGCTGCTGTCAAAACAGGAATAACTCATTCTACTGGTGATATCATTTTAATTCAAGATTCAGATTTAGAATTAACGCCTAAAGACATTCCATCTTTATTGTCGGCCAAACAAGAATTAGGAGTTCCATTTATTAATGGTTCGCGATATATTCCTGGAGTGCTGCGAACACAAGCTGCATTCAGAAGATACTTTTTCAATAAATTATTTTCTCTCATTGCTTCTGTTTTTATTGACGTTCACATTACTGATGTGGCCTGCGGATATAAATTATTTGACAAAAATCTATTTGAAAAATTAAATTTGAAAGAGAATCGATTTGGATTTGAAGCTGAACTTATTCTGAAGTGTGGCCGATTTCAAAAAAACTGGATAGCAGAAGTTCCTGTTCGATACTTTCCCCGCAACCGTGGTGAGGGTAAAAAATTAAAAAATCTGGATGGAATACGAATTTTTAAGACATTAATTAAGTATGGACTTTTTAAAATGAAATAAATTGATTTCAATATTATTTCAATACATTATATGTAATAGAATAGTCTTTAAAAATCATTTTTGACTTTGAAACCTTATGAACAAATAGATTCAAGAAAGTTGCATTTTGGAAATTAGTGGAATCGACTTTCATTTTAACTTCTATCGGCGACCACTCACTTATTTTTATATTATTTGATAATGCTAAATCACGATTGGTGATTGAAACAACTCCTGAGTCATTTTCAAAGGAGAAAATAAAAAAAACATCCTCTATTTTTATTGACTCTTCGCACTTAAGAAAAGCATTAAAATAAATCATGTCGGCTTTTAAATCCAAAAGATCTTTTAAAGGAATTTTTAATGAGCTTGAATAAAGGTTGTCAGAATTGAGAATAACAGTTGGGAAAAGCGGGTGTATTGGGTTTTCATATTTTTTCCAATCAAAGCCTATTCTATGATTTCCAACTTTAACTACAGATTCAATTCCAAGCACAGCTGAATCATAATCGGGCCGTTCAATATTATCCCACCAATTTTCGCCCATTGTGGTGCGAAGAAAATTTTGCCAATAAGACTTTTTCGTGTTACCTTCAAAATGAATCAATCCATGTTTATACTGCCAGTTCTGAAATGCACCTAGAAATAATAAAAACGCTGCGATGGGAATAAAAAAATAAAATCTTTTTTTATTCATTCGAAAAAAATCGATTGAAGCTGCAAAAGGTAAAGCAAGCATAGCATACAAATCAATCATTGGGCGACTCCCGTACGATCCTCCAAACCACCAAGTCCACCACGAAAAGAAAACATAAATGGAAATAAAAAAAGTGGTGATGATTCCAATTTTAAAATCCTTTACTTTATTTTTCATTACAAATAATCCAAAGACAGAGAGAGCCATCAAAGGTGAATAAAGCAACCACCCTTTTCGATAACTAAATAATCCGTCGAGAATATGAGGATGATTAAAATAAAATCGCTCTTCGTTATAGCTAAAAAATAAATAGTTGCCAGTGATTTTTTTCCAATAAATCAATTGCGGAACTGCCACGAGGAAACAGATGAAGATCATCAATAAAAATTTCCACTTTCTTTCCCATAGATATTTTAAGAAATTAGATATACTTCCATTCTTTTGGCAGATATAAAAAATAAAAGGCAGCAATAACAAAACCATTGTGGGCCTAATTAAAATCATTAATCCAATCAAAAGTCCAAGTAAAAAAGTTTGCAAAAAGGTTTCTCTTTCAAACCATTTCACAATCAAATAAAAATAAATAGCAGTAATAGAAAATAAATACCCGTGCGACATTAGTGCTTCACCAGTTGTGTACCACAATAAGTTTGATCCGAAATAAATACCAATGATGGTTAATGCAGTTGTTACTTCATCAAAATATAATCTCAATAGTTTGCGAATAAAAACCAATCCGATGATGAGATAAAAGAAAGCACTTGCCATCAACCCAACTTGATAAGGCATCGATAATCCGTCAACAGGATAACCAAAAGCCTTTGCACAAAAATTTGCAATTAAAAAAAACGGTGCATAAAGAAAACTAAGACCCATTGTAGTCTTAATCACCAATCCCCCATTTGGTGCAAGCTCAGGAATAAATAACGAGTGGAATTTATTGACATCGGTCAATGTAAATTTTAACGAGAGATCGTGAAAAATAAATTTAGCAGGGAGATAGCCGTAATAAAAAATAACGTCCCAAACTACATTTTGTTTCAGCCATTCTTTTTCATTAATAAAAAAAGCCAACCAAAATAAAATGATTGTCCAGATTGCATACTTACTCCAAGAGGTTTGTGTATTTATTTCCATGCTTCGAAATTAATTTCGCATTTGCACTGTTCTCTGTTCTATTCTCTTTTCATAATTTTCTCCCTTAAAAATACGGTGAACATAAATTCCAGGAGTATGAATATTATTAGGATCAAGTTGGCCAGCAGGGACCAACTCTTCTACTTCAGCTATGGTGATTTTTCCGGCCATTGCCATAAGCGGATTAAAATTTCGAGCCGTTTCATGAAAAATTAAATTGCCGTGTGTATCACCTTTCCACGCTTTAACAACAGCGAAGTCGGCATCAAAAGCATATTCCATTAAATAATCTTTACCATTGAAGTTGCGAATTTCTTTTCCGATAGCCACTTCTGTTCCAACGCCAGCAGCAGTAAAAATTGCAGGCATACCATATCCAGCTGCTAAACATCGTGTCGCCAAAGTTCCTTGTGGAATTAGATCTACTTCAAGTTCGCCAGAAAGTAACTGACGTTCAAATTCTGCGTTTTCCCCGACGTAAGAAGAAATCATTTTTTTTATTTGCCTCGCATGTAGAAGAAGACCCAAGCCGAAATCATCGACTCCCGCGTTGTTGCTGATGCATGTTAAACCTTTGATTCCCTTTTTCACCATTGCAGCAATAGAATTTTCAGGGATACCGCATAATCCAAAACCCCCGACCATCACAGTGATGTTATCTTTCATATCGCGAATGGCCTCATCTGCATTTGCTACGACTTTATTCATATCTGCAATTTTAAATTATCAATTTTCAATCTTAAATTTATTCTCAATCATCAATTCTCAATTTTCAATCTTAAATTTATTCTCAATTATCAATTCTCAATCCTCAATCCTAAAAGTTGTCTTTATCCTGATTATGATCTGATCCTGGTTGAGTGTATTTATCACAATTTAATTCGACGCTCAACTTTTCTTTTGGCGGAGTAAAATCTCTCTTCGATAAATTAATTGTTTTATCACCATAAATACTTTGCATGTAAAGTGCCCAGATAGGAAGTGCAGTTCTCGCGCCTTGTCCTAACTCGAGCGATCTAAAATGAACGATACGATCTTCAGCTCCCACCCAACAACCAGAAACTAAGTCGGGAGTTATTCCCATAAACCAACCATCACTTTGATTTTGTGTAGTACCTGTTTTACCAGCTATTGGATTTGTCAATTTATATTGTCCTCGCAGACGCGCTCCTGTTCCAAACTCAACAACACCTTTCATCAAGCTGACCATTAAGTAGGCAGTTTCTTCACTAATGGCTTCAACTTTTCGAGGCACAAATTCTTGCAGCACATTTCCATTTTTATCTTCTATGCGCATCAAATAAGCTGGTTGTGTCCAAACACCTTTGTTTGCAAAAGTAGAATACGCGCCGACCATTTCATATACTGAAACATCGGGAGTTCCCAAACAAATAGCGGGAACAGCATCGATCGGAGAGGTGATTCCCATTCGCCTTGCAATAGAAATCATTGCATCGGGACCAAATTGTTTCATCAGATAAGCAGAGATACAATTTACTGATTCGGCAAGTCCTTGTTTTAATGTAAGCATTCCACCATATTTTCCATCAGCATTTGAAGGTGACCATTGTTCGCCGGTTGGTAAATCAAAAGTGACTTTTACATTTGGAATTTTATAACAAGGCGAATATCCTTCTTGCATTGCTAAGGTGTATAAGAACGGTTTGAAAGTTGAACCTACTTGGCGAGTTCCTTCTTTCACATGATCATATTTAAAATAACGATAGTCATTTCCTCCTACCCATGCTTTTACATATCCACTTTGTGGATCCATCGACATAAAACCAGTCTGCAAAAATTTCTTATAATATTTTAAACTGTCGAGCGGAGAAAGGACAGTATCTACTTCGCCCTTCCAAGTAAAGATAGTCATTGATACTTTTTTCTTGAATGCTTCATCGATTTCTTTCTGACTAGCATTCTCAGCTTTCATGGCAATGTACCGATCCGTTCTTTTCATTCCATCTTCTATAATTTCAGGATGGCCTTCCCAAGGTTCCTTTGTCTTCCAATGCTCATTGAACTTTCGTTGCAACTCTGTCATGTGTACACGCACGGCATCCTCCGCATAATGTTGCATCTTCGAATTAATAGATGTATAAATTTTTAATCCGTCGGTATATAAATTATATGGTTTGCCCGTCGAATTATTGATATGATCTTTACACCACACTAGCAATTCTCCTCTAAGAACTTCTCTAAAATAAGTGGCCAATCCGAAATTGTGATCGTCCATCTGAAAATTTAATTTAATTGGCAAAGCTTTTAAAGAATCAAATTGTTGGTCGGAAATAAAATTGTATTTGTTCAATTGTGAAAGAACAATGTTTCGTCTTGCCAAAGAATTTTTCGGATTTCTTGCCGGATTAAATTTCGTTGGTGCTTGTAGCATTCCAACTAAGACAGCAGCCTCTTGAACATTTAATTGAGAAGGCATTTTTCCAAAGTAAGTCTGAGTAGCAGATTTTATACCGAAAGCATTGCTGCTAAACTCGACGGTATTTAAATACATTGCTAAAATTTCTTCCTTCGTATAGCGACGTTCAAGTTGAACAGAAATTATCCACTCTTGAATTTTTTGGATGACACGTTGTAGCTTTGAATTTGGTTTCGAGTGAAAAAGATTTTTTGCCAATTGCTGAGTGAGTGTACTTCCTCCGCCTGCTCTTCCTGCTCTAACAACCACGCGAACTAATCCACGTAAATCAACGCCACTATGTTTTTCAAAACGGATATCTTCTGTTGCTTTAAGGGCATTGATAATGTTTGGAGAAAGTTCATAGTAGTGAACATTGGTTCTGTTCTGCACATAATATTTCCCAAGTACAGCGAGGTCTTCTGATAATACTTCTGATGCAAGATTACTTTTAGGATTTTCTAAGTCTTCAAAAGTTGGGAGTTCTTCGCCTATATATCCTTTGGCCGCTAGAAAAATAATAAAGACTAATATTAATATTGGAATGATTACAAGTATCCAAAACAATCGGATATAGTTTGCAAATGAGCTGGAAGATTTTGGCATTTTTATAATCGAAGAGGTGACACGAGTTATAATGAAAGTAGAACGAATAACGAGCAGCAAAATTATAGAATGACAAAGTCATTATTCCTATTTATAAATTGGTTGCTAACTATTGACTGCTAAATCACTAGAGAGGAATTATTGTTCGCTTCGAAGATAATAAAAAATAGAATTAGAAATGAAATATTGAAATGACTATTTGCAACAATCAAGGGCTCGTTCAACTCTGAATCAAAAATCATTTCAAAGCGAGAATTCACTTTTATATAAGCATTATAAAATTGCTAAAAAAAACGGCCACACCGAAATTTCGATGGGGCCGTTTTTTAATTGGAGATGTTATTACTTCAGAAATGTTTCGTCAGACTTAACAATCTTAACTTCTCTTATTTCGATTGGATAATTTGCTACCGTATCATCTTCGTCCAAAATTTCCTTTGGTAAAGTTGCTTTTAGAGTATTGGAATAAGCAATTGGAGATGAAATTCCCGAGCGTAAACTCGTTGCAAGCGCTTCCGACTCCGACTCGTCAGTTACAATAACGATGTCCATATTTTGAACTTGCCAATATTTTTTAATTGCGGCATTCACATCTGCCAAAGTCAATTTAGATAACAAAGCATCCAATTCTTTGATCCAATCTTTTCTTCCATAGAAACGACTGTCCATAAGATAACCCAATTTTTTTGATGGTGTCTCTATATACAATTTCGAATAGCTTTTTAAAAAATCACGCGTATTTTCAAAATCCTCTTGAGTCATTCCTTTCTGAATTAATTGATCCATTTCTCGAATAGCCATTCGTATTGCAAAATGCGCGTGACCAATTTTAATATCATTCAATTCTGGATATTGACCTTTCAATCCTTTTGCTGTTTGCACAGGTCGCAACCAAATGCTGAAATAATTTAAGCTTCGTGGTGTACCTGATGGTGGTAACATATTCGATCCACCATTGTCATACCATTCTATATAGGTGTAATCGCCATAATTCATCGATCGTGCTTCACGAATTTTTTGATACAGTCGCGAATACGATTTACGATGTTCGCCTAGCCAACTATTGGCAACCATCAATGCAGCAAAATCATCTTTTGCTCTAGTAAGATCCATTGGGAAACCAGCAGAAACTGCCGAGCCCAAAGCTCCTTTTTTCGAAACGATTTCTACAGAAATTCCTTTCGGTTGAGCTGGCATAGAAAGCATCGGCAATGCTGGTTTTACTGGTGATAAAAGTCCAACGTCAGCTTTCAATCGTGTTACAAAAGCTGTTGTATAGTCACCTGCAATTCCTACCATCACATTATTGTTACTATAAAATGATTGATAATGTTTTTTGACATCATCAACAGAAATTTTTCTTACACTTGCTACATTTCCTTCTACAAGTTGAGCATAAGGTGTTCCACTAAACAAAAACGATTCAAGATATTTTTTTCCATATTCTTCATCACTCGACTGACGAATTACTTGTTCAACATAATTCTGTTGATTAGAAAGTAGTCTATCAAAATCACTTTTTGCAAATGCAGGATGAAGCAAAAGTTCGCGAACAACTTTACTATAAAATGCATCTAAAAATTGAGTAGGAACTTGAAATGAAACAATAGAAACTTCTTTATCTGTAGAGCTATTCATAGAAGCGGCCCATGGGTAAATCATTTTATGAATTTCAGTAGCCGTCATTTTAGAGGTTCCACTTTCAACTAACATATCGGTAGTAATTGCAGTAAGTCCTTCTTTACCGGCAGGATCAGAAACAGATCCGTTTCTAAACATATAACGAATGGTCACCTTTCCTGATTTAGGAATAGGAAGTTGAACGATTTCTTGTGCTCTCAGAGCTACAAACTGTATCAACAATAAACAAGTAATAAATATATTTTTCATGTTGGATAGATCTTGGAATTAAAATTTTACCGTTTCAGTTGGCGCAATAGTACCGATGGTTAAATGATTGGGAACAAAATATTTTTGTGCCACTCGCATAATATCTTTCGGCGTCACCTTTGTATAACCAGAAAAATAAGAATTCAATGTTTCTGGATTTCCTGTAACCCAAGTAAAATAACTTAAATTTTGCGCAATAGATGTTGGATTATCAATAGACATTATCGCTGAATTTTTAAAATTCATTTTTGTTTGCTCTAATAAAACTGGATCAATTGGTTTAGTTTTAATTTCCTCTAATACTTTTTCAATTTGTGATTTTACATAAGCAAAGTCAGAGTCGTTCACAAGAGAAGCTTCAACTGAAATTAGAAATGGATCTCTTGTCATTTGTGCATCGGCACTCATCGATCGCACTCGTTGTTCTTCAATGACTAATTTATTATAGATGGCAGAATTTTCACCGAAGTAAGCGGCGCAAAGAATATCGATTGTCGGAAAATCAATTGAGTTAATATCATAAGCTGGTCCTTTATAATTTAGACTTAAGTACGGCGGGAATCCAGCCTTTTGAAAGTTCACAAACTTTGTTTGTTTTTGTTCTGGGTCGGCAGGAACTTGAGAAGTATAAGTACCATGTGTCCAATTTCCAAAATAGGTTTTCGCCAAACTGTTTACTCTGTCAGGTGTAACATCGCCCACAACGATAATTGTGCAATACTCTGGTCTATAATAACGATTGAAAAAATCGAGCGAATATTGATATTCATTTGGCATGTTTACGATGTCTTCGAAAAATCCCATCGTTGTATGTTTGTAAGTATGCGATTCGAAAGCTGTGTTTTGAACCAGCTCATTTAATTTAGTGTAAGGGTTGGCAGAATTTTTTGTGTATTCACCTTTCACCGCTCCCGCTTCCGTTTTAAAACCTTGGACAGAATATTTTAGATTTTGAAAACGATCTGATTCTATTTTAAACATGGTATCGAGTTTACTTGCATCACCAGTCATGTGATACAATGTTCTGTCTAAACTTGTATTTGCATTGGCAGAAGCTCCAGTCGATTTTAAAGTAGCAGAATATTTTTCTTTAGGATACGCATCCGTTCCACGAAACATCATGTGTTCGAAAAAGTGAGCAAAGCCTGTGTGACCTTGTTCAACTTCGTTACGAGAACCAGTACGCACGACAATATAAAAAGCGGCAATACCAGGAGACTGATAAGGAACAGTTACCACATTCAATCCGTTCGCCATTTTATTTTGATAGATCGGATAAGGAAATATTTTCTGATCCATTTGAGGTGGCGTTGTGCCTACATTAGTTTTTGCAAGAGCTACATCTAAATTACGATTGATAGAAGTTTTACTTTGCGGTTCTGCTTTTGGTTTGGGCTTTGCATTTTGTGCAAAACATGTTACACTAGAGAAGCACAATAAAAAGCAGATACTTCTGAGTAATAAATAATTTGTTTTCATGAGAGTGTTATTGGTAGTTTTATTCGTTGTTGGATTATGGGATTATTTGTTGATGGGGTTTTGTGATGAAAGGTTAGTAATGATGCAGCATTATTTTTTTATCGAACTATAAAAATAAAAAGAGGAGAAAAATATTGTTGTGGTAATTTGATTTTATGTGTTGTACACTTTATAGTGCAGACACAGGATTTCTTCTATTGTCATGTAATAAGACGATATAAATTTTCGAATCAACTTCCTTATCATAGATGATAGTTTGTTTTGTCACAACACATCTTCTTAAATTCTTTTTAAAATTTGTCAAGGTAAATAGTTTTGGTCTGCAAGAAATTAGATTAACAGTTGGCCTTAAATAGCTTTAGCTTTTCGATAATTGACTGGTCTGTCAAATTATTTAACCATTCTATTAATTTAATTTTTTCTGCTTGAATGTCCATGTCTTTGTTTTTTCAAATATACTAAATTATGATAGAAAGTATTTGGGTTGTAGTTGATTGAATGACGCAAAACATTTCAAACCAAACCAATCAACATTCACATTTTATTTCCCTTCCACTCTTTCAATTCTGATTCCTGCATCCATAATTTGTGGTAGCGGATCTATGCGCATTGCTTGTTCTAATTGAAAAGTATAAGTTCCTGACTGTGGAAATTTAAAATTCTTTTTGAAAAGTTCGCGGTTATCCCAGATATCGCCCATACCATCGCCTAACCATTTTCCATTTGCATCGGCAAGAGTTAGTTCAATTGTATCGCGTTCCATTTTTCCGCTCGGAGCTGTTGTTGTAAAAAATAAAAAGATGTTGCTGAACTGATAGCCCGCAGCATTTCTAAGATTGATATATAAATTGTGAGGATTGATTGTATCTTGAATCTCGACTGTAAACTTCACAGCATTTTTTTGTTCCCAACGATTTTCAGGGAGCTCTACATTTTTTTCAAATACTACATTTCGATCGCAAGCATTTAGAGAGACGATAGCAAATAAAAATAATGCTATTTTAAAAAATCCTTTCATTGAAAATTGTCGATACATGTTTTTACTCGGAAGGTTTATCTGTACGAGGTTGACGAGGCGCACGATTAGAACGATCAATTTTTTGTTCATCCGGCTTTGAAGTCGGCGGATTAACAGGCGGCTTGTCAGGCAAATTTGAATTCGGTTTTTGTTCGCTACCAGTTGGCTTCGGCTGTTGTGTTTGCTGTGGACGTTGCTGATTTGGATTTTGCGGACGAGATTGATTCGGGTTCTGCGGTTTCTGTTGATTCGGATTTTGCGGACGAGGCTGTCCCTGATTTGGATTTTGCTGGCCAGTCTGACCTTGATTTGGATTTGCTTTTTGTTCTGGTCGTCGCTGTTGATTACCTGGATTATTTGATCGTTGCTGTTGACCAACCACAGGACGTTGACTTGGTTGCTCTGGAATATTTGTTTCACTACCAGAAACTGCATTCACTTGTTGACTTGAATTCCGAACTCCATCACCTCCGCTTGGTTTTTTCTTCTTCTTTTTCTTCTTCAACTTATCCATGCGATCGATACGATCTTGTCCGACTACATTTTCATAATCTGGCAACTCTTCTGTTTCTATTTCTACAGGTAATGCAAGATCTGTAGGTCTAATTTTTTGTTTATTAAGACTGATGATTTCATTCACTCTGTCAACAGACAACATCACCCAATTTCCACCAACTCCACCTTCAGACAATTCCTTTTGCTCTTTACGCTCATCAATTGTAAAAGCATACCACATCAATCGTTTAAAAATATCAGTCTTACGATGAAAGGCGCGACCTTTATCAGTTTCTAAAATTGTATTGGTAGATGGGAAATCTTTTAAAGTATCCATGTACGAATCAAGTTCGTAGTTCAAACAACATTTTAATTTGGTACACTGACCGGCTAACTTAGCAGGATTGAGAGCTAAATTTTGATAACGAGCAGTGCTTGTAGAAACAGTTTTAAAATCTGACAACCAAGTAGAGCAACAAAGTTCTCTTCCGCAAACTCCTATTCCTCCTAGTCGAGCTGCTTCTTGACGCATTCCAATTTGACGCATCTCCACACGAATTCGATATTCTTCCGCAAGTTTTTTTATCAGTTCACGAAAATCAACTCTATCATCGGCAGTATAAAAGAAAGTAGCTTTTTTCCCATCGCCTTGAAATTCGATGTCACTCAATTTCATATTCAATTTCAACGACTGAATAATTTCACGTGTACGATGTAAGACAGGAGTTTCTTTATCTTTTACTTCGTTGTATTTTTCAATTTCAGAAGTTTTAGCTTTTCTATATAGCGCTTTAATGATATCTGAATTTTCTTCGACACCTTTTTTTCGCAATTGAAAACGCACCAATTCACCCAACATAGAAACAACACCGACATCATGTCCGGGCGACGCTTCAAGAGCTACGAGGTCGCCCACACGGAGTTCAACATTATCGGCGTTACGATAAAATTCTTTGCGGCTACCTTTAAAGCGCACTTCAACTATAGGAAAAGGTGCTTGTCCGTGAGGCAACACCATGTCTGAAAGCCAGTTATAAACATTCAGCTTGTTGCATCCTCCCGTTCCACAAGTACCATTACTCCGGCAACCAGCTGCAGGCGCTCCATCTTTCCCAGTACTACACGATTTACAAGCCATAATTTGAATTGAGTAGGGCAAAATTAGCAAAATCTATGAATAAAGATGACTCTTCTCGCCTACTTTCCAACGGTGTCTCTTTTCAAAGAAATAGTAGCAACAGCTTTGATTTTCAACGACTTTAATTTTAAAAAGGGAAATGGCTAGGGAATGGATGCACGAACTTGGAATGAAAGTATCAGTGAATCTGAAAAAATCAATTTGACAGGGAAGGAACAGTGGCTCTCAAAAGAGAATGAATTTTGAAAGAAAGATCGCTGAATAAAATTTTGAAATTGACATTTCTATCTATATGAAACATTGCCTCATTTATTTCATCTACAAAACCATCAACATTGTTCATGTGAATTAACGGAGCAAACTTTGAGAGATTTGTGAGCTCTTCACCATCCAATTTAATTAACGAGCGATTAGCATAATTCAGTAATAAACATTCCCGAATATTATCCAAACATCCGCCTAAAAAATGTTTTTGCTCGTCGCGATTAAGTTCATTTAACTTTAATGTGTACTCGTTGATTACTTTTAAATTCAATTGATAGCAACCTCTCATCCACAAAATAAAATCATTTTGAAAATTAACTTCAATGTCGGCTCGCTGCACTAAATCGAGAGCAGCAGAATAACTACCATTTGATTTATGATAAATGCGACGAGCTAACGATAGATCAACATTATGTTTCGTTGTTAATTCGCGAATCAATTCCTCTTCTTCAATCTGATTTACTTTCACCAATTGTGTTCTAGAAATAATTGTTGGCAGCAATGCTTCGTATTCTTCTGCAACTAAAAAAAACAATGTGTTATCTAATGGCTCTTCTAAGATCTTCAACAATTTATTCGCTGCTGATGCATTCATTTTCTCCGGCAACCAGATGATAACAATCTTATACGGAGCTTCAAGTACTTTCAGATTTAATCGTTGTATGATGTCGGCACTTTCATGGACAGAAATTGAACCTTGTTTATTTTCAATGTCAGCCGCTTCCATCCACTCCAAATAAGTGAGATAAGGCTGATTGATGAAAGCTTCCCGCCAATTCTCAATAAAGTCGATGCTTCTAGGTTCTTTAATTTTATCTTTTGTAGAGACTGGAAAAGTATAAGAAACATCGGGGTGAACACATTTTTCTATTTTTATACATGCCAAACAAGAGCCGCATGAATCTGTATCTGATCTGTTTTCGCAAATAAGATATTGTGCAAAAGCATTCGCAAGCGGTAAAGCTCCTGCTCCTTCTGCTCCTAAAAAAAGTAAAGTATGACTCACACGACCATCCTTTGCTGACTGAATCAGTCTTGCTTTGACTTTATGGTGGCCTATGACTTCTGAAAATTTCATGTTGCAAAAATAGTTTTTTGTTTAAACCGTTAGAGAATTCATCCGAATTTTTCTTTCAATCAACCGCTTTTAGGTCACAAATAATAAATCGCTAGTAAAACTCACTAGTATTCCTTTTTATAACCTAACAAACCAATATATTTGCGCCCTATGAAAAAAATAGTTCTTTTTCTCCTTCTCTTCATTTCTCAAAGATCATTCGGTCAGGAAATGTGGGGAATAAGCAATAGCAATTACGCAGGTAATATGGGCCTCTTTTTGAATCCATCTTCCATTGTTGGGGCACCATACAAGTATGAAATAAATTTTTTGGCGGCTGATTTTTTTGCTGAAAACACATACGTCTATTTCCCACAGAGCAAACACATTGTTTTTAATGCCATCACTAACAATGTTCCGCCAGGAAAACAATACTCTTACTCAACATCATTTCCAACACAGAGTGCTTTTGGACATGCATTGGTAATTGGTCCTTCTTACATTAAAAATAATGGAACTTCTGCCTGGGGTTTACATAGTGCATTTCGCAGCGAACTTGATGTATTAAATGTTCCGACTAATTTAGCCTATGTCTTTTATCAAAATTTTCACGATCCTAAAATTTTTGGTATTCGATATTCTTCAACACCATTTAGTCTGGCGACAGCAACATGGTTAGAATTAGGTGGAACAATTGGAAAAGTAATTAAAGAAACAGAAGATCACTATTTAAAGTGGGGAGCAACAGGAAATATTCTAATTGGATTCAACGGAATGTATGGAGACTTCAAGCAATTAGATTATACCGTTTTGGATTCATCGAACGTAGTCTTCCATAACGTCAACGCAACATTTGGAAAAGCAATTGATGATTCATTTATTGCATTAAGAGGAATTGGTTTGAGCTCGACTTTGGGAGTAACATACATTCACAAACGCAGACAAGGAGGATTTGAATGCAATAAGAGTAACGACAATACTAAAAAATACGATTATAGAATTGGCGCATCATTAATGGATCTCGGTACCATTCGATATTTTAGAAAATCGCAAGTCATAACAGTTCAAAATACAGTGGATAGAATTTGGACTGGCATTGACTCCTCTCAACTTGGAGTCAATAACCTGGATACACAATTAGTTTCAAATTTGACAGCAACAGTTCGTGATGCAGGTTTTTATATTTGGACGCCATTAGCCTTAAGTTTGCAATTTGATTATTCATTTACTCCGAAGTGGTATGGAAATATTTCTTTGGTGAAACGATTGCATTTTACATCGAACCAAATTGCTCGTGGAGATCAATTGACTTTTTCGGGTCGTTATGAGAAAAGAAAATGGGAGGCTAATTTAAATTATACAATGTTCGAATATAAGCAGGGCTCTCTCGGCTTAGGCGTTCGATATAAATGGTTGGTGATTGGCACTGATAGACTTTTCCAATTGTTTGGTCTCTCCAATGTAAACAGTTTCGATTTATTTTTTGGCTTCAAAATGCAGTTCTGTAAAAAACCATTTAGCAAAGGTCAAGATTGTGCTGCATTTAATTAAAATCTGTGTACAGATTTTAATTATTTTTGCGTCATGAAAACAATTGACACACACAATTTCAAAGATGAAAAAGTATTAGTCCGTGTAGACTTCAATGTACCGTTAAATAAAGATTTTACCATTACCGACGACACTAGAATTCGCGCAGCAATTCCTACCATCAATAAAATAATCAACGATGGCGGTTCTGTAATTTTGATGTCGCATTTAGGCCGACCCAAAGAAGGTCCTTCAGAAAAATATTCTTTAAAACATTTAGTTCAGCACATTTCAAAGCTGACGAATGTTTCAATAAAATTTGCCGACGACTGTATCGGAGAAATCGCAAATAAATTGGCAGGTGAATTAAAGCCTGGTGAAATTTTGCTGCTTGAAAACTTGCGATTTTATAAAGAAGAAGAAAATGGTGATGCATCTTTCGCAAAAAAACTTGCAGCATTAGGAACAGTTTATGTCAATGACGCTTTCGGAACAGCACATAGAGCACATGCATCGACTGCTGTAATTGCAAAAAATTTTCCCAATAAAAAATTCTTTGGATATGTAATGGCAAATGAGTTGGCCAATGCCGACAAAGTTATGTTACATGCAGAAAAACCTTTCACTGCCATTATGGGTGGAGCAAAAGTTTCCGACAAAATTTTAATCATAGAACAGCTGATGAACAAGGTGGACTATTTATTAATTGGTGGTGGAATGTCATTCACTTTTATAAAATCGCTCGGTGGAAGAATCGGTTCATCACTGGTTGAGGCAGACAAATTAGAATTAGCTGCGACCATTTTTGAAAAAGCGAAATCGAGTGGTATAAAATTAATATTACCTGTTGATGCCATCATCGCTGATAAATTTGATGCGAATGCAAATTCAAAAATATGCGACATCAATTCAATACCTGATGGATGGATGGGTTTAGATATTGGCCCGAAGTCAGAAAAATTATTTACTGATATTATTGCTCAGTCAAAAACAATTTTGTGGAATGGTCCGGCCGGAGTTTTTGAATTTGAAAAGTTTGCACATGGAACAAAAATGATTGCAGAAGCTATTGCATCGGCCACTTCAAAAGGAGCGTTCTCACTTATCGGCGGCGGCGACTCAGCGGCGGCTATTACAAAATTTGGTTTGACTGAAAAAGTTTCCTACGTCTCTACTGGCGGTGGAGCGTTGTTGGAATATATAGAGGGAAAAGAGTTGCCAGGAGTGGTGGCGATTGAAGAATAGGTCATAAGTAATAGGTAATTAGGAATAAGGAAACAAATTGGGAATGGAGAATGGA
>JANLRG010000879.1:0-1051 GCA_031361545.1 Bacteroidota bacterium | reverse complement strand
AAAAGTACATTAGCGCAAAACTTAGCCGTGACACTGGCTGCCCAAAACTACAAAGTATGCATTGTGGATGCTGACGAAGCAGCAGCTACTACACGATGGTTTGCTATTCGGCAAGAAAGAGAGCCGGTTGTCAGTGTCGTACAGATGACCGACCCTAAGGCGATTATCCCTTCAGTGAAAACGCTGTACAAGGACTACGACGTGGTGATTATTGACGGGCCGCCCAGCCTTTTTCCTATTGTGAGTAAAATTATGTTGCTGAGTCACATCATCATCATTCCGGTTGTGCCCAAAGGCGGCTCGGATTTTTGGGTAACAGAGGATTTTTTAGTGCGTTACAATGAAGTGCAAGAGGAAAAAGAGGAAAAAACACCCGCTTATTTCCTGCTCAATATGTACAAAGACACTTTCAACCTCCACAAAGCCGTTGTCGGCGGACTTGAAAAATTAGGCGAGCAATACGGTGTCAGTTTTCTCAAATCCAGACTTCATGAGCGCGTGGCATATGGAGAAGCCAATGTCAAAGGGTTATCCGTCCAAGAATATACCGACCCTAAAGCAAAAAATGAACTCTTAGAATTAGCAAAAGAAATAACTGAATTAGCGCAACATTAAATATTGGCAATCAGTAATGGTAATAGGCAATACAGTCAAGCCCATTACCCATTACTTATCACTCATTACCTATATCAAAATCATGGCAAAATTGCAAGACTTGGGGCAAAATCTTAGCCCTTCTCGGATTCCTAAAAAAAGCATTCTTGAAGAAGACAAGGCGGAGGAAATCACCACCAAAATACACGCGGTCGAAGAAACCAAAGTGACCACCCCTACCCTACTGCCTGAACTCGACCCCGAACCCAGCATTGAGCCTGTCAAAAAGACAAGTTTTGACTTCCCGGTTTCCCTTTATCGGTCTATCAAAATTAGAGTCGCAGAGCAGGGCGTTTCTATGCGCGATTATGTGATTGGTCTGATTGAAGAAGACTTGAAACGACTATAAAATCTTAAATTATTTGAGGATTTATATAAAACCGTAAATAATTATTTA
>JANLRG010000862.1:0-1736 GCA_031361545.1 Bacteroidota bacterium | reverse complement strand
GCTGCATTTTCGACAAACACAATCTGTCCTTCTGAATCACGTCCAACGGCTTTTCCTTTGTCGGCAATGCCTGTTATGACTACTTTTTCGAGTATTTTAACTTTTTTCTTTTTTCCAGTTTCTGGCGTTTTCTGTTCCATGTTGCGTTTCGAGCGTTTGTCTGTTAAATGATTTATATTTAAAAGGGACGACAAAGGTAGAAAAAAAGAGAGGGATTTTATAAAAATGAACCGTTATACTGATGTATCTAAGCTCCTTTTGTACTTTCCGCTCAGTTCATACAGTTTTGATTTTTTTAATTTCAGATTCACTTTAAAACGTGAAAACAAAAGTACTGTTTCAGCTAAAAGTTGCGATTAGAGTATAGATTTAGCTGGCAATAATAAATTATTTCAGCTAAATCTGTATATTTGCATATAGATTTAGCTGAAAAAGTAGAAAAAAATATGA
Source organism: Bacteroidota bacterium (assembly GCA_031361545.1). Taxonomy (GTDB): domain Bacteria; phylum Bacteroidota; class Bacteroidia; order AKYH767-A; family 2013-40CM-41-45; genus JADKIH01. The sequence continues at coordinate 1,286 of JANLRG010000862.1, read as the reverse complement.
AAACACAATTCATCGGTCGTAAACAAGAGCAAGAAGTTCTAAAAAAAGCTTTGGAGTCCAATGAAGCTGAAATGGTTTCAGTCATTGGTAGGCGGCGGATTGGGAAAACTTTTTTGATAAAAACAGTCTATCAAGAGCGCATCGTTTTTGAACTTACAGGTGTAAAAGATGCACCCATGGAGGAACAATTGGTGAATTTTGTCCATGCGCTTCAAAGAGCATCTCAAAACACTTTAATTCTGAAACCTATTAAAGATTGGCAGGAAGCCTTTTTTGTATTGACAAATTACCTTGAAAAATTGCCAAAAGACCGCAAATATGTTGTCTTTTTGGATGAATTGCCCTGGCTTTCAACCAATAAATCCGAATTTATACGAGCATTAAGTTATTTTTGGAACAGTTGGGCAGTCAATCAAAACATTGTCGTGGTCATTTGCGGCTCATCGGCTTCATGGATGATTCAAAAAATTGTGAATGATAGAGGGGGCTTGCACAATCGCATTACACGTCGCCTTTTTCTCAAACCGTTTACGTTGGCTGAAACTGAGGAATATTTGAAAAGCAGAAATATCAACTTGAATCGTTACCATATTTTGCAATTGTATATGGCAATGGGCGGTATTCCGCATTATTTGAAAGAAATAGAAGGCGGCAAAAGTGTAGCACAAAATATAGACGATATTTGTTTTTCAGAAACGGGTTTACTGAGGGATGAGTTTCCGAACCTGTTTTCGTCATTGTTCGATGATTCTCAGAACCATATTGCCGTGATTCGGGCTTTAGCCAAAACGCGGCAAGGCATTGATAGGAATACCTTAATTGCAACGGCAAAAGTATCGAATGGCGGCACTTTGACCAATGTTTTGCAAGAGTTGAATCAATCGGGTTTTATAGATGAATATCAGCCTTTTGGTAAAAAAATAAAAGACAAATTGTATCGCTTAACCGATGAATATTCTCTTTTTTATCTGCAATTTATTGAAAATCAAGCGATTGGAGAATCGGGTTTGTGGCTTGAATTGAGTCAAACCCAAGACTATAAAATTTGGTGCGGCTATGCTTTTGAAAGTATTTGCTTGAAACATATTCCACAAATTAAAAAAGCGATGAGCATTGGTGGCGTTTATTCTGTGGCTTCTTCGTTTTTGAAAAAAGGCAATCAAAACGAAAAAGGCGCGCAAATTGACCTCGTTTTGGATAGAAAAGACCAAACCATCAATCTTTTTGAAATGAAGTTTTACAACCAACCTTTTACGGTTTCAAAAGAATATGCTCAAAATTTGCAG
>JANLRG010000224.1:0-11039 GCA_031361545.1 Bacteroidota bacterium | reverse complement strand
TTAAAGAAGCAGCAATCGTTTGATCATTTTTTAATTTTTTGTATCCGCTTAAATAAGCAAGATTAATGTCGTTCACTAAAGCACGCAGCCAAGGTGTATACGATACAGAAAAGCCACCAGTCTTTTCAATGAAAGCCAACTTGGAAGGATTCCAATGAATAGAATTTGGGTCAGGAGTTGTCGCGACTCCATAATCTCCCATTCCTCCAGCTCTTGAGTCTGGAGCAATTTGAAGAAACGGAACTGCAGTAGTAATTGTATTGATTTGACCAAGCAAGGAATCTCTAAAAGTAGAAATCTGACCCTTTGTAGAATTTGTGAAAGAAAGTATTACTATGAGAGGTAATACTGCTTTTTTTAGGTTGAATACCATTTTTTATTTTAATAGAATATGCCAAATATACGGCAATAATTAAATTTTGTTTTACTTACTTAAGAATAACCAGCTTTTCATATTTGTCAGCATATTCTCCACTTGAAGTCTTGATTCTCAATTTATAAACATAAATTCCTTTTCCAATCCGATCTCCATAATCATCTAATCCATCCCATTGAATGTCATCTGAACGATATCCAGTTGGAGTTATTCGAGTAGCCAATGTTTTTAATAGTTTTCCACTTATTGTGAATACCTGTACTTGAACATCCATGGTTACATATGGTCGGTTATGTTCAAACATAAAAGTAGTATGAGTAGTAAATGGATTAGGGTAATTGAGAACGTGGTCTAAAGCCAAAGTAGCACTTTCGCTAACAATGAAATCTGTTGTGGCTTCACTTGAGTTATTAAAAACATCCCACGCTTTCAAAGTAAGAGTGTGCGGACCACTGGCTAAATTTTTAAAGGGATAACTCAACTTGCCTTTTTGATAACTGTTTAAATCATTCTCAAAATAATCGTTTAAGATGTACTTTTTATCTGACTTACTATCTAATTCAGCCGAAAGGTCGTGGCCTATTCCTGTACCTACTTTATTAATTCCACTTGTGTCTGTAATGATTGCATAAAGCATTGGGTTGTTGTTTGTCATTCCTCCACGAACAAATTTATCATCATTCATATACAGTTTGATTCCTGGGCCTTCATTGTCAACAGCTGCCAATGGATTAACTCCACCAATCGTAAATAAAGTATCTGACCCACTTGCATCGATGCTTCCATTCTGTGCGTAGTAACTTAATTTTCCTCGACCAAATTGATAGGAAATATCTTTTGGAACATAAAAAGAAAAAGTAAAGTCGCCATTTACCACACTTGATTTACCAGAGTAAACAATATTTTTTTGAAGTAAAAAAGGCTGTGGAGTTGATGGATTTCTTGGGTCATTTTTATCATTTCCTAAAGTTAAATACGTGGCAGTTTTATCATAAACAGTTGGGTAAATCATCCCGTTGAAAGATGTCATTTTATTACCTGAGTTATCTTGCACTTGACCTGCTATAGTTATTTTACTTAATGCTTTTAAAGTATCTGTTCCAGCTCCCATTGGAATACCGTTAATTGACTTTGTCTGTACATTAAACTCAGGATACGCTAACTTTATGGCAGGATCACCTAGCAAAAGAAAATTCCTTACATAGGGGTCAATATACATATCGGATTTTGTTTTTTCGAATATGTCTCCAACGGTTTGATATTCTCCATTTACTTTCTCAAAAAAATGGGAAAAGAATCGCAAACACAAATTATAATTTGAACTTGAAAAAGCTAAACGTGATGTAGTGAACATTACAATTGCCCCACCATCAGGATTCAGAAAAACATTTTCCCCGGCAGATACACGTCCAGGATCATCTACTCTGGTAAATTCACAAGTTGCTGTCAAGAAAGCAGCAAGATGATTTAAATTCGACCAACTATTGATATCTGAGTTTTCTAATACTCGCTCGTGAGCCCAACCTAATTCACCACCATGACCAATATAAGTCATTAACAAAGTTCCTCGATTCACTCTATCATTAATCGCTATTTTTGCGTCTGGATATCTTTGTCCACCTGGCGTAGCGTCTTGTTGATAGGCATCAAAATATATTTTTTCAACATTAAAGGTGGGATAGTAATTTCTTATTCTGTTTGCTAATGAATCTGATTGTCTGAAATGAATATTGTAATCTTGGTCATCACCTACAAACGTTATAATGTTTCTCCAGTTCGCCATCACAGGTGTTCCTCCAGAAACATAATTCCGAATTTTATTCATCTGAATATTGGCTTCTCCAATAGACTTTATCGGAATTCGTCCTACACTTATATCAACAATCTCATTGGAGTTCCATTCACCTTCATTATCATCTAAGAGCCCAAAGAAATCGTCAGAAATATAAGTCAATGTTTCATTTACTGAACCAGCAGATTGATATGAAACAACATAATTCGTGTTGTTTTGAATCCTGTATTTATTGTCATAAGATGCATCTCCAATTAGCGACAAATATTTTGGCATGTCGGATGGCGTAAGAGCTCTATCATAAAACATTTTCGCAAAATCTCTAATCGCTGAAACATCTTGTGCGCCACTGCTAAACTCATTGTAAATTTGAGATGTCGTTACAACATTGACCGTCATATTATCGTGTTGACGATGAAAATTTGCTAAATCATTAGCCATTTGAATAAATGAAGGATTTGCGACAATTAGCAAGGTCGCATTAGCCAAGCCGTGTAAATTTTGATTGTCTATCCTTCCAATTAATTTGGGCGTTAAAAGAGTGCTGTTATCAAATGCTACAAAACTCAAAAGTTTATTCGTTGGTAAAGTGAAACTAATTGTTGAACTAACGTAATTCGTTTCTTGTTTCAGGACATTTATAGGATCAGTAATGTCCCAAATAGTTTTATTCGTGACTGCATTAGAAACAATAAATTCACTAACATTTGTTGGGCTCACACTTTTACTATCTCTGAATAATAATTGACCAGTTGTCCCTGCTAAATTTAAATCCCTTCTAAAGGTGCATTCCACGTAATTCAACCATCCATGAGCAGATGGATCCGAAGAATACATCGTTATATTAAAATTGAGACTTGGTGTTGAAGCAAACAGAACTTTATTGAAATTGACAAGTGCCGCATAATTGTCTTGAGCAGAAGTGCCAACCATTGGATAACTAACATTGCCTAATATTCCACCATTTACATAAATTGAGAAATAATTATTTGTGCTATTGGTCGATCTTCCAGCAAATGCGGTTTTGATAAATATGGTATCCGAAGAAATTAAATTGGGTGTGGGGGCAGAAAAGGTAACTGAATTATTCAGATCGTCCATTGATTCTCCAAACCATTCTCTTCCAGATTTCAAAAAATTAGTCTGATCAATTTCATGATAATAAAAATCATCAAAGGCGGTCACTTGATTAGTGGGGTTGGTCTGATTTGCTCTTTGATAGATTCTTTTTCCTACTACATCTCCCACATGAACAAAATAATAGGTGGTGTCCGCATAATAATTGACTTGACGTTCGTAAAATCCTAAACTGTCATTATGATTCCACTTTACTTGCGAGGTTCCATAAAAAAGAATATAATCTGTACTGTCAAATTTTGCGTCAGATTCTCCTTCTACGTAAATAGAATTTTGTTTCAAATCATCATACCTTGGTTTGTAATTTGCATAGGGTAACATACCGCCTCCATTTCCATACAACTGAAGATTTCGGGGGTCAATACTGTCTATCGGAAGTCCTAAATCTTTAAGGGCTTTGTAAGTTAATTTGTGAACACCATTTTGTGTCACTCCAATCTTAAACCAATCACCTGAATTTAATACACTTTCATTTGTATAGACTCTTTGTACCTGACTAATTCTGTTCGAGGATCTATTTGCAGTAGGTGTAATTTCTATTTCAAATGATTTTAATCGTTCAATTTGACCAATACTGGTTTTCCTTAATGCTAAAATTAGTACTGATGCTAAGGCTTGTTTTTTTTTATAAGAAACAGATGATGTGATTTTGAAATCTGTAGACAATAAATTACTATTTCTGATTAGTCCAATGTCTTTGACTGGCTCTGTAATAACATTTGAAAGTGTTACTGTAAAATCAGAAGTTCCGCCTGGCAGAAGTAGAGAATAAAAATATTGCGGGCTAAAATTTTCATCTGGTACAGAGTTGGGGAATTGCAATGCCTTAAAAGTTGATTCATCTTCCAATTGGTTCTCAAAGGGAAGGAGCCATTGAATTGTGATTGCTTGTGGAGAGGAAAAACCTTTGACAGAAATAATGAGAAAGGTGATAAAAAGTAAAACCAGTTTAAGTTTATACATCGAATTAATTGTTGAAAGAAAGTGTTAGTGACTGTTAACGCCTTCAATTGAATTTTATTGTATTCTATAAGCAAAAGTACCTTTTTATTACAAGCCAGCACCCCCATTTTAACTTCTTTAAGTCACTGTCTTGTAACAAGTGATTATTATAAAAGTTTAATTTTGTGATAAATGTAGATTTATTTATCTTGCTGCGGCAAATGATAGAGTGTAGAATGTAGAACTTTATGCAGTTGTTCCTTACAAGTGACCAAAAACGCTAATATTGCATTCTCTTTAATGCGTAACTCTGTATCTTCAATAACGTATTACTAAGACTAAATTATTCAAATGCTCAGGAAAATTCTGATTTTATTTTTTGTCGGATTATCTGGTTCTGTACTTGCGCAAGATCCTGAGTTTACGCAATTCTATGCCAATCCTCTGTACTTAAATCCTGCCTTTGCTGGTTCAGTTCGTTGTCCACGCGTTGCCTTGAACTTTAGAGATCAATGGCCAGCCCTTTCAGGTACGTTCGTTACTTCAAGTGCTTCTTATGATCAACACGTGGAAGCATTAGGTGGTGGAATTGGTCTGCTGGTATTGAATGATAAGGCTGGTGAAGCAACGCTAACGACAACAAATGTCAGTGCAATTTATTCATATCAGCTAAATATCAATAGAGATTTCAGTGTGAAATTCGGGATGCAAGGAACCTATGTTCAGAAGAAAGTCGATTGGTCTAAATTAACCTTTGGGGATATGATTGACCCACGATTTGGTTTTATCTATCAATCACAAGAAATTACACCCAATGAAAATAAAAACTTTTGGGATTTCTCTGCCGGTGTTTTAGCTTATAGCACACATTATTATGGAGGTGTTGCAGTCAATCACTTAACTGAACCTGAAGAGTTTTATATTAAAGTTGCGAATGGTTCAAAACTTCCGATGAAGATAACAGCACATGCTGGTGCTGTCATTCCCATAGCAGGAAATAGGGATGGAACAACTTACATCTCTCCAAATTTTATTTACCAACAACAAAGAGATTTCAAACAATACAATATCGGATTTTATATTGCGAAGGCACCACTAGTTGGTGGCTTGTGGTATAGAGGTGGTGATGCATTTATCGCTTTGGTTGGTCTTCAGCAAGGGATATTTAAATTTGGATATAGTTATGATGTAACCGTTTCTAAACTTTATAAAGCCTCTGCCGGTTCCCATGAACTTTCTCTCGGTTTGCAATTTGCATGTCATCCTAAAAAGAAAAGATTTAGAACGATAAAGTGTCCGTCATTCTAAAAAAGTGAAATAAAATAAATATATTTGGCTTCCGTTTAAGCTCTCATAAACAACGATATTCAGAAAATGAAAATTATCTCTCGTAATTATTTTACCATCATCGTATTATCTCTAGTTTTCGCTTCGTGCGGAAAAGAGAAATCATCAGTTACTGGATGGAATTACAATGACCCCAAAAATGGTGGTTTTGAAGTTACTCCCTATGATGAACAAGAAACTGGACCAGGTTTGGTTTTAGTGGAAGGTGGTACTTTTACCATGGGTAGAACTGAACAAGATATAACGCAAGATTGGAATAATATACCTCGTCGCGTAACTGTCTCCTCTTTCTATATAGATGAAACTGAAGTTGCAAACGTCCATTATTTGGAATATTTATATTGGGTGAGTCGTGTTTTCAGCGCTGATTATCCCGAAGTCTATAAAAAAGCTTTACCAGATACTCTAGTTTGGCGCGATCGATTAGCTTACAATGAACCGTTAGTGGAACTTTATCTCCGTCACCCTGCTTATCAGCAATATCCTGTGGTTGGAGTAAATTGGTTACAAGCTTCTGATTTCTGTGCTTGGAGAACTGATCGTGTGAATGAACAAATTTTGATTCGTGAAGGAATTTTGAGAATCAACCCTAACCAAATTAACGAAGACAATTTTAACACTGACTCTTATTTGGCTGGACAATACGAAGGTCTTGTAAAGACAGACATGGCAGATTTAAATCCAAGTTCTGGAAATAACGGAACTCGTAAAGTAAGACAAGAAGATGGAATACTTCTTCCTCGCTACCGTCTCCCGACCGAGGCTGAATGGGAATACGCTGCGCTTTCTCAAGTTGGAAATACTGTTTACGAAAGAGTAACAGATCGCCGTCAATATCCTTGGAATGGTCACATCACTCGTAATAAAGATGAAAAATATAAAGGTCAGATGATGGCCAACTTTAAAAGAGGAAGAGGTGATAATATGGGTACTGCTGGTTTCTTAAATGATAATGCAGATATTCCAGCACCAGTTCACTCTTACTGGCCAAACGATTACGGTTTATACTGTATGGCTGGTAACGTTAATGAATGGGTAATGGATGTTTATCGCCCTCTTTCTCCAGAAGATAAATCTGACTTTAATCCTTTCAGAGGAAATGTTTTCTCCACTCAACAACGTGATGAAGAAGGTGCAATTATTGAAAAGGATAGTTTAGGTCGAGTTCCAGTAAGAGAAGTAACTCCAGAAGAAAGTGCTGAACGTCGCAATTATACTAAATCAGATAATATTAATTATTTGGATGCGGATGAAGCTGAATTTATTAAATACGATTACGGTGTAACTTCTTTAATTAATGATAAAGCTCGTGTATTTAAAGGCGGAGGTTGGAAAGATCGTGCTTATTGGATGAACCCAGGATCTCGTCGATTTACTGACGAAAGACAAAGTACGAATGACCTTGGATTCCGATGTGCAATGACTAGAGTTGGAAGTCCTCTCGGCCTAGGCTCAAAACCCAAAACAAAAGTAAAACGATAATTAAAAATATTTTTTAAAACCCCTTCTGATTTTTTCTGAAGGGGTTTTTTATTTTTATGTCTTGATTGAATCTTACTTCAATAGTTCAATGAAGTGAATAATGAAATCGACTATGACAAGAAGGGTAGAAAATAGTCGGGGCTTTTTACAGGCTATCAAGAAAACTAGTTGGAATTCGCTCGAATTAAATCTTTGATTCTTTTCGATTGATAAAATAATAAATCGGAAGTCCTATTAAAATTATTATCAGTCCTTTGATACTCGAGCTTTGCTGAACAACAAGCATATTGAATGCAACAAACACAGCTAGTAAAATATAAATAGCTGGAACAAATGGATAGCCAAACGCTTTGTAGGGTCTTTCCATTTCAGGTTTCTTAACTCGTAAAACGAATAAGCCGGAAATTGTTAGAATGTAAAATAACATTACTGCAAACATGATGTATTCTAATAAGTCGTTATAAGTTCCGGAAAAACACAAAACACACGACCAAATACATTGCATCGTAATTGAATTGGCAGGTACATTGTTCTTGTTGAGTTTGGATGCTTGCTTCAAAAACATTCCATCTTTTGCCATTGCATAATATACTCTGGCCGCAGTAAAAATACATCCGTTTAAACAACCAAAAGTTGAAACCATAATCATCAATGCAATAAAGTATTTTCCATTGACCCCTAAAATACTTTCCATCATCAACGTTGCCACGCGATCATTTTCGGCGCCTGCAATTTGATGAATATTTAAAACAGATAGATAGGAAACGTTTGCCAAGACATAAAGAATAATTACAATACCCGTTCCTAATAACAAAGACAGAGGCAAATTTCGTTGAGGGTTCTTTACTTCTCCTGCTGTAAATGTGACATTGTTCCAAGCATCAGCTGAAAATAGTGAGCCTGTTAATGCTGCTCCAAAAGTTCCTATTGTTGCCAATGTAATCACATCTGGAAAAGTTGGAGAGAAATTTCCACTAGCAAACCCTCCTTTAAAACCAATATAAATACCAATGAAAACCAGAAATAGTAATGCACCAACTTTGGCAACAGTAAAAATATTCTGTAATAAAGCCCCAGATTTAACATCGCGATAGTTGTAAAGACTTAAACCAATAATTAAAGTTACTCCAAGAAGTTGTTGCGAGCTAATCCCAAATGATCCCAAAGAAAAAATCATATTCGTTCCCGATATTACTGGAAAAAACACACCTGTGAATTTTGCAAATGCTACACTCACTGCAGCGATTGTACCGGTTTGAATGACGGAGAATAAGGTCCATCCATAGAGGAAGCCATATTTTTTACCAAATGCTTCTCTAATATAAACATATTGTCCGCCAGCTTTTGGCATTGCTGCAGCTAACTCCCCGTAACTTAAAGCTGCGAGAATAGTTATCACACCGGTTACAATCCATGCTAATAATAACATCCCAGGAGTTTGAACTTTTCTAGCGATGTCAGCTGAAACAATGAATATTCCTGACCCAATCATAGATCCAATTATGATTGCTGTAGAGTCAAATAATGAAAGTTTTTTGTCAGGAGTCTGAAGGTTTTCCATAGAGAGATTTTCTTAATCAAATAAAGAAAAATATTTCAATACAATCGCTACTTTCGGCAAATGACTCGTGAACAATTATTTCAACAAATTCAAAACAAAAAGTCTTTTCTCTGCATTGGTCTAGATTCGGATATTACTAAAATTCCAAAGCATCTCTTAAAACATGAAGACCCAATTTTTGAATTCAATCGTCAAATTATAGATGCAACCCACGATTTTTGTGTTTCCTATAAACCCAATTTAGCATTTTATGAAGCGCTTGGTGTTACAGGGATGTTGACCCTGAAAAAAACAATTGACTACATTCCTCAATCAATTTTTACTATTGCTGATGCTAAAAGAGGAGACATTGGTAATACTGCTGAAATGTATGCTCAAACTTTTTTTCACCAGTACAATTTCGATTCTGTTACAGTTGCTCCTTATATGGGTAAAGACTCAGTCGTTCCTTTTCTACAAGAGAACAAATGGGTAATTTTATTGGCACTAACAAGCAATCCCGGATCAATGGATTTTCAAATGCTTGAATGTGGTTCACCTAGTCAACAGAAAACATCTAAACTTTTTGAACACGTTATTTCTCATGCTCAGCAGTGGGCGACTCCCAAACAATTAATGTTTGTGGTTGGTGCAACTCACCCCGAATTGTTTCAGCAGATAAGAAAATTGGCACCAGAGAATTTTTTACTCGTTCCTGGTGTCGGAGCGCAAGGCGGTGATCTTTTAAAAATTTCCGAAATTGGTATGATCAAAGATTGCGGATTATTGGTGAATACTTCACGACAAATTATCTATGCTTCTTCTAAGGAAGATTTTGCAGAGAAGGCTAGAGAACAAGCTCAATATATGATGAAAGAAATGGAGAAACTTTTAGATCGCTTATTATAATAAATCGCTTTTGCTGGGATTGGAACTATTTTTGAAAAAATATTCTAATCGTGACGGAATCGTTTCTACATTATCTCTGGGAAAATAAACTTTTCAAAACCGACAAGTTGGTTTCTGATACTGGTGATGCTATTCAAATACTTCATCCGGGTTATTACAATACGAATTCCGGCCCCGATTTTTTTAATGCACAATTGAAAATAGGAAATACGCTGTGGGCCGGCAATGTTGAAATTCATATTAACTCAACTGATTGGTTGAAGCATAATCATCAGAATGATCCTGCGTATGATGGAGTTTTATTACATGTGGTTTATAATAATGATGTCAAAATACTTAGAAAGGATAGCAGCATCATTCCAACTGTTGAATTAAAAGGCTTGTTCCAAGAACGATTGTGGGGTAATTTTTTGGAGTTAATTTCTAAAAATCATTGGGTGGCTTGTGCAGAAGAATTGTCAACCGTTCCAACTAATATTTTGAATAATGTGTTACAAGAAAAAGTAGAGGAACGACTACGATTTAAATCCCACCAAATATTGATTTCATTGAATGGCTTGAAAGGAGATTGGGAAGAATGCTTATATCAATATCTAGCAAAAAACTTCGGGTTTCAAATTAATTCATTGCCATTTGAAATGCTTGCACGATCTCTACCATTAAAAGTATTAAGAAATGAAATTTCTGATTTGGATAATCTTAATTCACTTTTATATGGCCAAGCTGGTAATATGGACATTGATTACATTGACCATTATCCAAAGGAACTTAAAAAGAAATACATTTATTATCAATCGAAATATAAACTTAAGCCGATTCCTGTTTCATATTGGAAATATTTAAGAATGAGACCTGTTAATTTTCCTACAATAAGGATTGCACAATTTTCTGCTTTGGTTTCATCTGTCAGTAATTTATTTAGTGTGTGTAGGGAGTTAAAAAGTAGAGTGGAGTTCTATCAACTTTTTAGCTCTCCAATTCATCCTTATTGGGATGATCATTTTTTATTTGACAAACCTTCTATACCACTTAAAAAAAACATTGGAAATAAATCAATCGATAATATTATCATCAATACTTTTATTCCCTTTCAATTTGCCTGGGGTAACTTTACAAATGAACCTTCAGTTAAAAGTAATGCAATTGACTTATTGAGAACAATTCATTCTGAGAAGAATAATTTAGTAGAAAAATGGAAAGAATTTGGAGTCATAGCTAAAAATGCAGCAGATGGCCAAGCTTTGATTCAGTTAAAACGGTATCATTGTGAAGAAAAAAAATGTCTAACTTGTGCTATTGGAAAATCTATAATCAATACTCAATATTAAAATGTTAAATCAAATTAGATCATTTTTTGAAAGACAAGCATTTGGTGTTTGTTCATGGATCGGGGATAAATTGCACATGAAATCGTCTGTAATTCGTTTGTTTTTTATCTATGCATCTTGTTTAACAATTGCTTCGCCATTAATTATTTATTTGATCCTAGCTTTTTGGATAAAAATGGGGACCTA
>JANLRG010000789.1:0-3051 GCA_031361545.1 Bacteroidota bacterium | reverse complement strand
GAATGATTATGGGGCGCGGTTTTATGACCCTGTGATTGGAAAGTGGAATGGGTTTGATGCGATGGCAGAAGCGTATCAATCAATGTCACCCTATCATTATGCCATGAATAACCCAATGCGGTTTATTGACCCGAATGGGATGTATTCTAACGACGGAACAACCTCCAGAAATACAAGTGCTTTAGCAGAGGATGGTAGTATGGTTGGTGGGACAGGAGCAAGTACAAAAAAAGGGAATGAGAATAATATTGTTTTGATATCTCATAGCCCTAAAAAAGATAAACAAGAAGATATGAATACATTTTTGGATGGAGCGAAGGAATGGATAGATGCTGGTTATACCCCAATTGAAGTAGAGGATGGGCAAGGTATATTGGAGGCATTAAAAAATGCTACAAAAAAGGGACCTATTGGGAATGTTGTATATATTGGACACGGAACTCCTAGCGGACCGATATTAAATCCAGAAGTGCCTTTTATAACTGAAGACGGTAGTGTAACTACTGATGGTCATGCACTTGATAAAGGTTCAGCTACTGTTTACGAATTAGCAGCTAAGGTAAGGTCGGGGGAAATCCAATTTTCTGCTACCACTGTGTGGGCCTTTATTAGTTGTAACACAGGAAGAGACTATTCTGGGATTCCCAATATGTGTGAGTCTTTAGCAATTAATATAGGGATAACAGCTATTGGAAGTGCAGATAAAGTTGCTATCGGCACAGGTATAGGGGGACCTTGGTTTAAATTTACTCCAAACACCCCTGTTAGTACCCCTAATACTGTAAGTCGTAATCCAGCTACTGTTCTTAGCTATAATACCTCTAATTATGGTTACTTTCCTTATGTTAGGAATACTGTAACTAAAACACCTATGAATATCAAACGATTATCACCAAATTCAATACAATAAAATGAAATCAATTATTTATGTTTTGTTTATTTTCTATTCAAGTTGTTCTCTTAATAACAGTACAACTATAAAAAAAAGTAGTGAATGGAAATGTGATAGTTTTTCTATCAGCAATGATATACGTAAAATCGTTAAATCTTATGAACCAAGTAGCCTTAATTTATTTTCGCTAAAAGATAAGGACATAGAGATATTTATACAAACAACAGATTCTAACTGTTTAAGAAAAAACAAAGATTATAAATTTTTTATTATAGGTTTATTGATGAAACTGAGTATATATCATCTAAAAGAAGCTCATCAAAGCTTTGATTTAAATTATATGGATAATAAATATGCAGATTTTATAGTCAATGATTATAGGAGATTTTTTTTCAATAGAAAAGAAACTTTAGAATTTTTTAGCTCATTTACAGTATGGGATATAATGAAGAAAGATACTATGTTGAGGAAAGATCCATATTTGATGGAGCTTTTTATGAAAACTCAAAAATAATTTTTTGGCACGGGATGCCCGCTCGGTTGATATATGATTTTAGATTTATAACGAATCAAAAATGAAAGAATGGGGCTGTTTCGGCTATAGATGGGATATGCCCATAAAAACATCAAAATACTGAGGGGTTAGCCCATCAGAAAAAAGTTCTTTGACATAATGAAAATAGCAAAAGGTATTCGGGGCAATATGACAGCCGACCCAAATAAAGAAATTACAAGTATTGCCTATAATCATTTAAATTTACCTACAACTATTACCTTTACGAATAGTCGAAGCATCAGTTTTATGTACGATGCAGGAGGGAATAAATTGCGAAAAACAGTCGCTCAAAGTGGGGTGACGCAATACATTCAAGATTACGTTGGTGGGATTGAGTATCGAACAACGCCAAGTGTAAGCAGTACGCCAATACTTGAATCCATCTTTCACGCCGAAGGGCGTATTACGAATGTGAATAGTACATTGAAATACGAATATGCCATGAAAGACCATTTGGGTAATACAAGGCTTATGTTCTGTGATAAAAATGGCGATGGCAAAGTAAGCGCAAGTTCCACCCAAGAGAACAGTGAGATAACACAAGAGAACCATTTTTATCCATTTGGGCTAAATATGGAAGGCACTTGGTGTAATACCCCCTCAGTATTGGATAGTAAATATGGCTACAACGCTAAGGAGTTCAATGATGATTTTGGTTTGAACTGGAATGCTTATGGGGCGCGGTTTTATGATGCGGCGATAGCAAAGTGGAGTTCTTTTGACCCGAAAGCAGAGAAGATGAGAGACTATTCACCATATAATTATGTGTTAAATAACCCTATGAGATTAATTGACCCCGATGGAAAAGCTCCTACTGACCATATTCTTGTTAATGACGCACATCAAGTAGTTGGAATTATTAGAGACGGTAATACTACAGATAGAATCTATCAAGTTAAATCAGTACAAGGAGGACATACTGTACAATTAGTTGGTACATTTAATAAACTTCCTGCTCTTGCTGCAAATAATGCTATACCTAAGCAAAAAATAGTTAATGCTGTACTTAGTGGCAGTATGAATTCGAATGGAAGAGGTAATGTGACAAATCCTTCAATTCAAAATGTAGCGCCAAATGGTCAAGCTGCTGGTGCCGCTCCAATTGCAGGCAATGGCGGCGGCGGAAACGTAGGGGCAGGTGGTGTAAATGGTCAAAATACTATCGCAGTTATTGGTAGTGGTGGTGGTGCAGCAAATCCTACTACTATATTTACACCTAATTCTAATGCTCCTGCTGCTGATAATCGTTTTGATATTACTACCTCAACTTCGAATAACACCGTTAATACTCTTAATAGTTTAAATACTGGGCAAAATCCTCAGCAATTAAATAATACTCAGTTAAGTTTTAATCAAGGTCTAAGTGTTCCTGCACCAACAACTACTAGTCCAGAAGAAGATTCAAGGCGTTCAGGTACAGGCGCAGGTCAATTATCTGCTAACGATAGGCAATTAACTACTGGTACACCTGGAGCTGGTGCTGGAGGTACTGTAATAAATAAAAAAGAGTAATAAACGAATTTTTAATGATGGGGAGTAATTTTTTTCATGGCTTAAGTTGATTTAACTCTGTATATTACTAATTATCAAAGTTTATCTTTTT
>JANLRG010000723.1:0-1173 GCA_031361545.1 Bacteroidota bacterium | reverse complement strand
GCAGTTAGTTGCTATTCCTGAGCAGTTAGTTGCTATTACCGAGCGTTTAGTTGCTATTCCTGAGCAGTTAGTTGCTATTACCGAGCGTTTAGTTGCCATCACCCCTCAGTATTTGACACATTTTTTTAGACATTATCTATTATAATTGCTTCTAAATCTCTATTTCCTCAAAACGACCATTCGCTTTGTCGCCGAAAAAGGCGCACTTTTCCCAAAATCTCTAAATATATCCAACCGATACATCAAAACGCCAGTCGGTAGTTGAAAATCAGCGGTAATGTTGATATTATTCATCCCTTTTGAAAACATGCCTTTAATTTGTTTCAAAATCCTACCCGTTTCATCAAATACAGTCATTTGCCCCACACCTGGTTCAGGCAACATAAATCGAATCATCGTTTCATTGCTAAACGGATTGGGTTCATTTTGAAAGAGTAGAATATCAGACACCTCAGTTTGCTTCGTGCCTCGCAATGGCAATGCTTCGCTCTCAGTGACAGTTTCAGTATTAAAATTAAAACGCACTGCCATTGTTTCACCCGAAAAAGTATAAGCCTCGGCAGGGGTCATATCTGATGTAATTTTTAAAGCATCTTTTAATTCAACATTCTCAACAGCCTCTACTTTAATTATAAAAGTCTTTTTGCCATGTATTTCCCCATTCCAACTCACCGTCATTTTACTGGCTTCTTTAAATAGTGCATAATTAGATGCATCAAGCCCTTCAATTGAATTACTTTGTCCTTTTTCTATTTTGAGGATATTCAAAAAACGCTTATCATAATTTAAAGTAAATTGAAACCCTTGCGCCGCCGTTTCATCTGTAGTAATGGTGATTTCTTTTATGTCTCCTTTTTTAAAAATAGCATTGTCTATATAAAAATTCAACACTCGTCTATTATTCTGAGCCAATGCTATGGGCGGTAAATTATCCCGCGCCGATAGGTTGACATCCCCTGTTTTGATTGCTACAAAATCTGCATTTTTAATGCTATCTGTCAGAGTTGCATAGTTGATGGATTCAGGGAAATCCGTAGAAAATGGATTATTCGGATTCGGAAAAACAAATTGCTTAGGCACAAAACGCCAGGGGCGATTGCCCGGAATGCTATCTAATTGCCGCAATATAATTTTGCGGATATACAACATATCAGCTGCCGAAACATCACCATC
>JANLRG010000676.1:0-1763 GCA_031361545.1 Bacteroidota bacterium | reverse complement strand
AAGTCAGCATCAAAAATAGCAATAAATTCACCCGTTGCCGTAGCCATGCCATCGCGCAAAGCTCCTGCTTTGTAACCTGTTCGATTATCCCTCCGAACGTGTTCAATTGGAAAGCCTTTACGCTGCCATTCAGCTATTTTTATAGCAATAATTGTTGTTGTTTCATCAGTGGAATCATCTAAAACTTGTACTTGCAAGCGGTCTAATGGATAATCCATTTGGGCA
Organism: Bacteroidota bacterium; assembly: GCA_031361545.1. Taxonomy (GTDB): domain Bacteria; phylum Bacteroidota; class Bacteroidia; order AKYH767-A; family 2013-40CM-41-45; genus JADKIH01. Next base: position 1,538 of record JANLRG010000676.1, on the reverse strand, counting down.
ATATTATCAATGAGCCTTTCGGCAACATATTGTTCGTTGTAAATCGGCAATTGTATCGTCACACGCGGTAAAATGTCGTCTGATACTGAGGGGGTGTTCGATTTCGGATTTGGGATGTCGGATGTCGGGCTTATCCCGACATTGAAGTATTTTTTTCGCACATACACGATGAGCAAAGTCAATTGCATGAGCGCATAAGATAAAGTGAAGGCTATGCACAGGAAGTAAATTCCGAACAGTAGATAAGTGATATATACCATGATAAATAGATAGATTTTGTGGAACGGAGGCGTAATTTTCTTTTAAATTACTTCTTCATTTCAATGAAAAATTAGGGTACATTTTATGTAAGAGAAATCATTTAGAAGTTTACTTTAAAGCCCGTGTAGATACCAAATCGGGTGGTAGTAGGGTCATTGTAGTTGAGTCGCCAAATAGCATCAATTGAGAATATATTGAGAATGTTTTCAATGCCCACACCTGCCTCCGCGTAAGGTGTTGCGCCTGTTACTTTTACAGGATTATCTTTATTCAACACTGTATTGGCAGCATTCATACTGCCCCAATATAAATTGGTGCTTACCCGCTCGCGGAGGTGTAATTTGTTGAGTAAAGGAATTTTATTAAGGATAAAACCACCCATTGAGTAACGCAACTGTAAAGCTGCATAGCGGTCGGCTGCAAATTCATAGGGCAGAATATTATTAAAACTGTATTTGCTGTAAACAAAAACAGCATTACCCGGTGGCGTATATAAATTTATATAAGGAACTACTCCTATAATTTGCCCTGCACTAAAACTATAATGCAACAGACCTTTGGGCGCAATATTTATATCTTGACCAATGCTCACTTCAAATTTATGATAATCCGAAGGCGAATTTTTATCCGTTTCAGTTCCGTAAATATAATTGAAATTGATAATTGGGTAAGGGGTCGCATTATAATGCAGTTTATCATAATTCAAAATCACGGTGCGCTCGTTGTGAGCATAGCGAAAGTTCAGCCCTATTTCAGAAGATTTTAGGGTATTTAACTGAGGGGTGCCGATTGTTGCATCTTCGGGTAAATAATTGAAAGCAAACGTAGGTCTCATGTGCTTGTAGGTATAGGATAAAGTAGCCGTCCAATCCCGATTCAATTCACGCTCATGCGCTATACTCACTCGTTGCGAAAAAATCAAAAAAGGCGGTACATTTTTTCTAAACGCCAACGATACAAGATTATCATTATCAATTTCATCGCCTACACGCCGAATATTATTATAATCGCTGCTGATTTGAAATTCAGTTTTTCGATACAAACCTATTGTACGCGGGGCATATTTGACACCTACCCCACCCTTCCATTTTTTATCACCATAACCATAAGCGGCATATCCGTTAAAATTCCAGTCTTTACTAATGCCCGGCAGCGTCCAGATACTTACCCGCGAGCGCAATCCTTCTTGCCGATTGGAGCTGAGGATAGAATAAAGAGGACCTAATCGAAATTTATTACCTATATCATAATAGCCGATGGCAAATGTTGCCACCATT
>JANLRG010000669.1:0-29511 GCA_031361545.1 Bacteroidota bacterium | reverse complement strand
TATGAGACGAAAAACAAGTATGGATCATTATAAATATGCCGCTCCCGGATATTACCACAATTGTTGAAAGCAGAATCAAAAATAAATTTCTCAGTTTCTTTTTCATTAATTGTTAATTATAATTTTCCCTTTAAATTTCATTTTACCGTCTGAAATAATTTGGTATGCATAAACTCCTTCAGACAAATTTAAGTAATTACAACTAAGACTAGAATAATCGTTTTTATAAATCAATTTTCCAGTAAAATCATACAGCAATAAAGAATTTTTCTGACCATTTGATTTTGCATACAAACATTCACCTACACTTAAAACGGAAGGGTAAACATTAAATTCTGTTTGAAGTCCAACAGAGTCGATATTATTACAAATATCAAAAATCACCCGAGCGGTATCGCTATTTGTACATCCATTTGTATCTGTCACAAAGACAACTACATTTTGTGTATCTATAACTTGAGCAGAAGAAAATAATGCTATTGTTTGTGAAGTTGGTCCATAGTTCCAAAGATAATTGTTAAATCCGGGGCCTGCATCCAGTAAATAAGTCGCCGTATTACACAAAATTGTATCGGGACCAATTGAAACAAATGGGTTAGAAAGAATCGTGATAGAAATTGTATCCGTAACTTTTGGACATGCATTCGCATCGATATAACTCAAATAATAATCTCCAGCAGTGGAAACTAAAATTGATTCCGTTGTATCATTGGTATTCCAAATAAAATTTGTACCAGGCGAACTGTATAAAAGAACTTCTCCGCCTTCACAAAATGAAGATGGTCCTGCAGCATTTACTATCGGAAGTACATTATCATAAGTTACGGTAACAGGATCAGAATAATTGATACACCCATATTGATCAGTGACCCTTATAAAAAAAACTCCATTATGGTTTGCATAATAAACAGAATCTGTTTCGCCATTTAAAAGATGCCAATTAAAATCATCTGCAAAAAACCATTGCAAAATATATGTACTATCGGCCATGGCAAGCAATCTCATTGAATCATTTACGCACACGTAATCAATCGGAGGAAGAACAACTGTTGGTTGTTGGGGTAAACTAAAAATTGAGTTAATATAAATTTGATCTGAGTCTGTCTTACAATAATTAGAAGCCATCAATTTATAAGACCCAATTGAATGTGGATATAAATACGTTGATGTCTCACCCGGCAATAAAGTATCATTCAGATACCATTGATAGTTTACTGTGAAATCGCCAATAAAACTATTACTTATTATACCATTAGAACAAACACCAGACGTATCATTTCCCAATTCAACATTCGGTGTTGAAGCAAAAAACAATGGTGCATAATTTGTTTCAATAACACTTCCACTTGAATCAATAATAGTTGCAAAATAATTACCAGTTTGGAATACAGTGATAGTGGTTGTGGTATCACCAGTTGACCAAATTACTGTGTCGGTCGGACCAGGAGCAGGATCCAAAGAAATTACATTTGAATCAGAAGAACACAAATATCTTATCGGTGCTACGACAGAATAATTACAGGGAATATTACCATATTGATCTACTGTGACGAAAAAAATATGATTATTACCAAAACCATTTGTTGATCCTAAAATTGCTAGGCTACTATCCGTATTTTCTTCTATGTGAAGACTAATTTCATTGAGAGAAGACCCAAATTTCTTTGACCAGATGCTGTCACCAGAAGCATTTGTTTTCACTAAAAGTATATCCTTTTGATTAGGCAAAATTGGATCTATGATAGAAGCGAGCAAAGCATATCCCCCATCAGATGTTTGAATTACATGGGTGGTAGTCTCATTCAGATATGAACCAAATTCTTTGCTCCACATAAAATCTCCTTGGGAATTAAGTTTGATCAACTTCATATCTGATTGCCCATTATTGATTACTGTAGCGCCAATAATTACACCATTATTGATTGTTGATGATATTGAATTTGTGGTACAATTAAATTCAAAAAGAGAATCTAGCAAAATAGTTCCCGCCCTATTGAACTTATGGATAGATGAAATTTGATAAGCTGGTTGAACAGAATAATAATAAGAATCATAATAACTTAAAGAAAAATAATTATTAGAAAATGTCTTCGTGAGACTGTGGGAATTCAAGAGTGATCCATCATAGGCAACGAATTCTGTCCATCGAGTTGAGAGATCTGAATTTAATTTATAAATGGAATAATAATTTGTTGAAACAAATCCATCTGTATAAATTGTAATTGCTACTGAGCTATCATCGCTTTGCAAAATTCCGGCTCCACTTGTTCCCCATCCATCAAGCGGCGGATAATTTTTGCTGGTGATGAATTCACCAGAGCTATCTAATAAAACTACTTCTGCTAATGCTGAATACAATATACCAGCATGAGTACCAAGTATTGCAATGTTTCCGTTTGAAAGTACAGTTACTCCATTGGTATAAACGCTAAATGCATCAGCATACGATCTGTCCCAAACTTTTTTCCCTTGTCGGTCTAATTTCAAAATGTAATATCCACGTGTATGGAAAGTTGAATCGAGCGCGCTGCCTACAATTATATATCCGTCTGAAACCGATTTAAAATAAACAGCTTCGCGATCGGGCGACTCACCAAAAGTATGTGTAAAAAATTGCGCAAATATGTTTCCGGGGAAAACAAAATACGCTGCTATCAAAAATGCAAATTTATATAGTTTCACTGGCGTCAACAAAGGTTTACAAAGGTAGTTCTTTTAGAGTGATATTTGACAATATCAAATCGTAATCGTTGGGGCATCAGTCCTTTAAATAAGTAAAAAAGTTGTTTTTTTAAATAAAATCAACATTTAGATTTTTATGAAATGGAGATTAACATCTCAGTCCAAAACTTTACTATAAATTAAGTAACAATCCTGACCAAAAGATCGATCAGGGTTGCGAGCAATTCATTTTTATTTTTTCAAAGTGGCGAAAAATATATTTTTATAATCACCCTTAAAAACTGTACTTGTTTTCTATAATTAAACGTGCGGCAATTACCCTTCTTGACTCTTTTACATTTAATGGAGCAACTTTTGTAAATCTTTTTAATCCCATCAATATCATTCTTTGCTCATCACCTTCAGCAAAAGATGAAATGGCATCTTTCCCAGATTTAATTATTCTGTCAGATGCATCGTTGATATATACACGCATCATTTCTAATTGTTCTTTACATGCAACTTCGCCTCTGATGCCCACCAATTTTTCTACTCTTAATTGTATAGACTCACAAACATAGAGTTCAATCATCATATCAGCGATATTCATTAACACTTCTTGCTCTTTCGCTAGCTCCATCATTAATTTTTGGACGGCAGCTCCTGCTACTAATAAAACTGCCTTCTTAAAATTAGCGATATATTTTTTTTCTGCTGTAAACAACTCACTAGACTCCGCTCCAAAATCAGGAATTTGTAACATCTCATTTGCGACAGCTGTTGCTGGTCCCATCAAATCTAGTTCACCTTTCATGGCACGCTTGAGCATCATATCAACAATCAACATCCTATTAATCTCGTTAGTGCCTTCGAAGATTCTGTTGATTCGAGAGTCGCGATATGATCTATCCATTGGAGCATCCGAACTATAACCCATTCCTCCATAAATTTGAACACCTTCATCTGCGACATAATCTAACACTTCACTACCATGAACTTTTAGAATGGCAGCTTCAACAGCAAACTGTTCTGCGCCTTTCAACTTTGCTCGGCCTTCTTCCATTCCGCCTTCTACTAACTCATTGATGGCGTCCTCAATATTTTGAGAACATCGGAATATTGCAGACTCACATGCAAAAATACGAATCGCTTGTTCGGCCAATTTGTAGCGAATAGCTCCGTATTTAGAAATTGCTCTGCCAAACTGTTGACGTTCGTTTGCATATTTAATAGCAAGCGTACTAACTAATTTAGAACCTCCAATAGCAGCTCCAGCTAACTTTACTCTTCCTAGATTCAAAATATTCACTGCTATTTTGAAACCGCTATTTCTTTCACTCAATAAATTTTCAACGGGAACTATACAATCATTGAAAAAAACCTGACGGGTTGAACTTCCTTTAATTCCCATTTTATGTTCTTCAGGATTTAAACTTATTCCTGAAAAATGTTTTTCCACTATGAAAGCACTGAGGTTTTCATCGTTATCAATTTTTGCAAATACAATAAATATATCTGCAAATCCTCCATTAGTAATCCACATCTTTTGTCCATTGATGACATAGTTTTTACCATCAGCAGAAAGTACTGCTTTTGTTTTTCCACTATTTGCATCAGAACCACTACCCGGTTCAGTTAAACAATAGGAAGCCATCCACTCTCCACTTGCCAACTTGGGAATATATTTTTTCTTTTGCTCATCGTTTCCATAGTATAAAATTGGAAGTGTTCCAATTCCCGTATGTGCTGCATAAGCGACGCTAAAAGAATGACCAGCGCCTAAATATTCTGTAGCTAACATTCCTGTCGTGAAATCTTTTCCAAATCCACCGAACTGTTCTGGAATAGAAATGCCCAGTAAACCAAGCTCTCCAGCTTTCACTAAAATTGATCGCATCAATCCTTCTTCTTGCGAATCGATTCTATCAAGAATTGGATAAACCTCTGCTTCCAAAAAATCTTTACATGTTTGTGCAATCATCAATTGCTCTTCTGTCCACTCTTCTGGTATAAATACATCTTGAGCTAATGTTTCTTTAATCAAAAACTCTCCGCCTTTAATTGCTTTTTTCGTGGTTTCCATTTATTTACTTTTAAATAATTTATTATTCTTTTATAACATTTCAAAAATACCTGCTGCACCTTGTCCTGTACCAACGCACATAGTGACTATTCCAAATTTTTGTTTGCGCCGTTTAAGTTCATTGAACAATTGAACCGATAATTTCGCTCCACTACATCCAAGCGGATGACCTAAAGCAATTGCTCCTCCATTCACATTTACAATAGTTGAGTCCATCTCCAATGTTCTTAGAACAGCTAATGATTGAGAGGCAAAAGCTTCATTCAATTCGAATAAATTTATATCCTTTAATTTCATACCAGCGCGATTTAATACTTTTGGTATTGCTTCGATAGGACCAATTCCCATAATGCGTGGTTCTACTCCTGCTACAGCGTAATCTACTAGTCTTGCAATGGGTTGAACGTTCAATTGTTTTAACATTCGTTCACTTACAATTAAAACAAAGGCCGCTCCATCGCTAGTTTGAGAAGAGTTACCAGCAGTGACTGTTCCTTTGGCATCGAATACTGGTTTTAATGTAGCCATTTTTTCAAGTGTTGAATCGGCACGAGGACCTTCATCGGTATCTACAACAAATTTCTTCGTCATTCGTTTTTCATTTTGATCAAGAAAAATTTCTTCAACAGCGACAGGAACAATTTCATCTTTAAATTTTCCATCTCGAATTGCGGCAACTGCTTTCATATTAGAATCGAAGCCAAACTTATCTTGATCTTCACGCGAAACGTTAAAATCACGAGCAACTGCTTCAGCAGTCAGTCCCATTCCCCAATAGTAATCAGGTTTCTCTTGAACATATTTATAATTGGGAACGATCTTCCAGCCACCAAAAGGAATTGGCGACATTGACTCTACTCCTCCGGCAATAATGCAATCGGCCATCCCTGCTTTAATTTTAGCAGTAGCAATAGCGATTGTTTCAAGACCAGAAGCACAATATCTGTTCACTGTCATTCCGGGAACTTTTACAGTATCCAATCCCATCAACGAAACCATTCTTCCAATATTTAATCCTTGTTCCGCTTCTGGAGTAGCATTACCAACAATAACATCATCAACTAATTCTTTATCCAAATTTGGAACAGTTGACATAAGATGTTTGATCACTGCAACAGCTAAGTCATCTGGCCTAGTGTTTCTAAATATCCCTTTGGGTGCTTTTCCAACTGCAGATCTAAAGCCTGCAATGATGTATGCGTTCATTTTAAAAATATTTTGTGCTAATTATTTTTTCTTAGGATCTTCTTTCGGTGGAACAGTTGGAGTTGCTGTTTTTGAAGCTGGTGCTCCTGTTCTTATCGGAGTTCCCGGCTTGGCACCAGGAACGACTCCTTTTTTATCTCCCGACTTTTTATCCGATGCTTTTTTATCATCGTCAACTTTTTTCTTTGCAGCTTCCATTTCTTCTACATTCATTCCGTCTTTGTATGTTGCTTGCCCAACAACAACACCTTTTCGGCTATACGACTTCCAAACTCCGTCTTTCTTGCCAGTCTTGTACGAACCATCTTGACGAGTAGAACCATCTTCATAATACTTTGTCCACTTTCCATCTTTCTTCCCGTCTTTATAAGTTCCTTCTAAAGAAACTTGTCCTGTGAAAAAATATTTTGTGTATTGACCATCTTTTACTCCACCTAAATATTCTGTTTCTTCACGAGGTTTGTCATAACTATAAAATTTTCTTTCTACTCCTTCTTTCTGATCATTGACAAAATCTATTTCAGCAATTTTGTCTCCGAAAGTATTGAAGAACATCCATTGCCCCTGCTTACGGCCTATCTCATCTGTTTTATTGCGGTGCTTTTCTTTCCCTGGTGCATACTTCGGTTTCTCTTCTGCACCACCCTGCGCAAAAATCCAGATTGGAAATAGCACCACTAGTAGTGACAAAGCTGCAATCCGCTTGATTAATTGAATACTGATCTTGTGTTTCATTTATATGAAGGTCTGTTAATTTCTTAGTGGTTTTCCTGAAGTTAATATACTTTGAATTCTTTCTAGTGTTTTCTTCTCTGCGCACAGAGAGAGAAAAGCTTCCCGCTCCAGGTCGAGAAGATACTGTTCAGAAACATAACTGTAAGATGAAAGGTCGCCACCGCACATGACATAGGCTAACTTCTGAGAAATCTTTTGGTCGTGTTTTGAAATAAAATTACCAGACTGCATAGAATTTGCTCCTGCGTAAAACATTGCAAGACCACTTTTCCCTAAAACTTTTATATCTTTTCTTTGAACTGCTTTAGAATAACCATCGTTGGCAAGATCCAATGCAGCGCGTTTGGCATCACTAATAACACGAGAAGGATTGAGAACAACTTCATCTCTTCCGTGTTTCAATATTTTCAAATCAAAAGCCTCCCATGCGCTAGTGGAGACTTTTGCCATAGCGATATTTAAATAATATTCTTTCAAAATGTTTTCATCAATCGCTCCCTCGGTATAAGCATCACTTGCTCGAAGTGCAAACTCTTTGCTTCCTCCACCTCCTGGAATCAACCCTACGCCAAACTCAACCATTCCTATATAAGTTTCTGCTGAGGCAACAACTTTGTCGGCATGAAGAGACATTTCACATCCACCACCAAGAGTCAATGCATGAGGCGCAACAACTACAGGAATGCTGCTATAACGAACGCGCATATTCATGTTTTGAAAGGCACGTATTGCCATGTCAATTTCATCATATTCCTGTTCAATAGCCAACATAAAAATCATCGCTAAATTTGCTCCTGCCGAAAAGTTTTGTCCTTCGTTAGCAATTACTAATCCGCGGAAATTTTTCTCAGCCATCTCTATAGCTGTATTAACTCCTTGAATAACTTCTCCCCCCATCGTATTCATCTTAGTATGAAATTCTAAATTTAAAATTCCATCGCCAATATCTATGAGTGAACTACCTTGATTTTTCCAAACTATTTTTTCGCGATTCGCATCTAACAAAATAAAGTTTTCTGAACCTGGCTTTAATTTATAATTTCCGTCAATCGAAAAATAAAATAATTGTCCAGCACGATATTGATAAAAACTTTTATTCTTACTTGCAACAAAATCTTTGACCCATTGAGCAGGGTGGTAACCTAGCTTCTCCATCACTTCAACTACCGCTTCTACACCAAGCGTTTCCCAAATTTGGAAAGGTCCGAATTCCCAACCGAAACCGGCGCAGATGGCATCATCAATTTTATAAAGCTCTTCTGCTACTTCTGGAATACGATTAGAAATATAGGCAAATAAACTGCAAAAAGATTCCCGATAAAATTCACCAGCTCTATCCTTCCCATTAAATAAAATTTTTACACGATCTTTAAAACTATCTATTGTTTTAGTTTGATCCAGAGTAGGAAATTTAACTTTTGATTTAGGAACATACTCAAATGTTTTTAAATCAAGAGTAAGAATTTCACTCTTACCATTAGCATTTTTTATTTTTTTGTAAAATCCTTGCCCTGTTTTATCTCCGAACCATTTTTGATCGACCATCTTTTGGACATAAGCCGGAAGTTTAAATGACTCTCGAGACTCATCATCAGGACATCTTTCATAAACGTCATTTGAAACTTTCACCAATGTATCTAAGCCAACTACATCAGATGTTCTAAACGTAGCCGATTTGGGTCGACCGAGAACAGGGCCTGTTAGTTTGTCTATTTCATCAACTGTCAATCCCATTTTATCAACTAAGTGCAACAACGACATAATAGAAAAAACACCAATTCTATTGGCAATAAAGGCAGGTGTGTCTTTACAAATTACTGTTGATTTGCCAAGGAAAAGGTCACCATAATTTTCCAGAAAAGAAATAACTTCAGGATCTGTAAAACTTGTTGGAATAATTTCTAAAAGTCTGAGGTAACGAGGCGGATTGAAAAAGTGCGTTCCACAAAAATTCTTTTTAAAATCATTGCTTCTACCTTCAGCCATTAAATGTATTGGAATCCCTGATGTATTCGATGTAATGAGTGTTCCAGCTTTTCTGTATTTCTCTACTTCAGTAAATACACTTTTTTTAATATCGATGTTTTCAATAACAGCTTCAAGAATCCAATCACTCGTACTTATTTCCTTTAAGTTATCTGTAAAGTTTCCTGTTCGGATTCTCGATACGAATGACTTCTTATAAATCGGTGAAGGATTTGCTTTTAATGTGGCTTGTAATGCAGCATTGACAATGCGATTTTTTACAATTGCAGAATCAAGCGTCAATCCTTTTTTCTTTTCTTCATCATTGAGTTCTTTGGGTGCAATGTCGAGTAATAACACTTCCACACCTACATTCGCAAAATGACAAGCAATACGGCTGCCCATAATTCCACTACCCAACACTGTAATTTTTTTAATTGCTCTTTTCATAAACACGTAAACAAAATTTTATTATTCAGAATACATTTTTTCAATTTGCCCAATGTATTTATCATAAATTATTTTTCTTTTTAATTTCAATGTTGCTGTCAATTCTCCTGAATCAACTGTCCACTCTTTGGCTAAGAGTGAAATCTTTTTCAATTGCTCCGAGTGACCAAAATTACTATTGTACTCTTCAACTTCGCTCATTATGCGATCAACAATTTGCTGATTATTGATGATCTCCTCATTTGTTCCGATTTTTATCTCGTGAATTTCACACCATTTTTTTAAATGCACGAAATCAGGAACAATCAAAGCGGCAGGAAATTTTCGATTTTCTCCGATGACCATAATCTGTTCAATGAACTGAGATTCTTTGAATTTATTTTCAAGCGCTTGTGGTGCAACATATTTTCCACCCGAAGTTTTAAATATTTCTTTTTTGCGATCTGTAATTTTTAGAAAATGATTCTCAATAAAACATCCGATGTCACCAGTATGAAACCATCCATCTTGATCGATAACTTCTGCAGTCAAATCTGGCCGGTTAAAATATCCTTTCATAATATTGGGTCCTTTGCAAAGAATCTCTCCATCTTCGGCAATCTTCACTTTTACTCCTTTTATCACTGGACCAACAGTGCCAAATGCGCTCCCATTTTGTTCTAGATTATTAACTGAAATAACAGGAGACGTTTCTGTTAATCCGTATCCTTCCAAAACAGGAATTTGTGCCGACCAAAAAACTTTTGCTAATCGTGGTTGAAGAGCAGCGCCACCACTTGCAATCACTTTCACTTTACCACCTAATGCTTCGCGCCATTTAGAAAAAATAAGTTTGTTCGCTAACTTCAATTGCCATTCATACCAAGAGCCATTTTTCCCATCCTTCTCATATTTTAATCCGAGATCCAAAGCCCAGAAAAAAAGAAATCTTTTAATACCCTTCAACTCTTTTCCTTTATTTACGATTCTGTCATAAACTTTTTCAAGCAATCGTGGAACTGTAGAAAACACTTGCGGGCTAATCTCTCTTAAATTGTCAGCGATTTTATCCATACTTTCTGCATAGTAAATTGACACGCCAATGAACATGTAAAGGTACGTCAACATTCTTTCGTAGCTATGACAGAGCGGAAGAAAACTTAATGCACGGTCGGAAGGACCTACGGGACAAAGATGTTCGCAAGCTATTACATTACTTACAATATTATCATGGGTAAGCATTACACCTTTGGGAGTTCCAGTAGTTCCGCTGGTATATAAAATTGTTGCCAAATCATTTGGATTAATTTTATCCATGATTTTCTCAATATCTATTTTTGATTTCTTTCCGATGGAAAGAACATCATCATAATTTGTGACTCCTTCTATTTTATCGAATGAAATTATTTCAATCAACGAGGGAACAGAATTTTTTATGTTACTTACTTTTTGGAATAAAACCTTATCGCCCGCAATCACCATCTTGGCTTTGCAATCATTCAAAATAAAAGATATCTCCGATTCAGAGAGTGTGGTGTAAATCGGAACATTGATGACACCAACTTGCAACATGGCCAAATCTGAAATATTCCATTCCGGACGGTTGGAAGAAATCATTGCAACACAATCACCTTGATTCAGTCCTTTTTCCAATAATCCTTTACTCATCAGAGTAGCTGAATCAATAAATTCTTCTGTTGACCAGGCCTTCCAACTGCCATTCACTTTGGATAGCAATGCATCATTTTTAGAAAACAATTCCTTTTGACGACGAGGAATATCAAAAATTCGAGTAATGTTTGCCATCTTTTTATTCAATACAATTCCGAGGTTCAATCAAATGAGTCACGAAAAATTGTACAGCTATATTCTGCCAAAATATACTTTTTCGCCTTTCCAGAGTCCAAAATCTATTTTTTTTATCCATTCTTTGTTAACAATTCAAGTTTATAAAGCTTCCTCATTTTCGATCGACATACCATCAATAAAAGTTAGGTTTGTAGCAATCTCTATCTGTTTAAAAATGGAATTTAAAAACAAACTTACGACAGACTTAAATCTGCGATTTCCGCTTGTCATGGCCCCCATGTTTCTTGTCACGAATGTAAAAATGGTCAAAGAAGCAATGATCAGTGGAATATTGGGTTGCTTTCCATCACTTAATTTTAGAGATGGAAACCAATTAGAAGAAGTTTTGGACGAATTAAATTTATTCGTTCAATCTAGAAACGGAAAAAAAGGGAATTACGGCGTAAATATCATTGTTCAAAGAGCGAATCCTTTCACTGAAAAACACCTTGCAATTTGCTTGGCAAAAAAAGTTCCAGTCATCATCACTTCCCTTGGAAATCCTCAAAAAGCCATAGTGGGCGCGCACGCTTATGGCGGAAAAGTTTTTTGCGATGTAACGAATTTGGTTCATGCAAAAAAATGTGCAGAGTTAGGATGTGATGGATTTATTGCTGTTGGCCAAGGAGCAGGCGGTCACGCTGGTCCTTATCCAGTAAGTCTGCTAATTCAAGCACTCCAACAAGCGTATCCTACAATTCCTGTTTTGGCTGCAGGCGGAATTGCAAATGGATCAACTTTATTGAGTGCTATTTCGGCCGGTGCTTCATTGGGTTATAGTGGGACTCGTTTTATTGCTTGTACGGAAGCAACCGTTTCGGATGAATATAAAAATGCCATTGTAAATTCACACATGGAAGATATTGTTTTGACAGATAGGATTAGCGGAACACCTTGTACAATTATAAATACTGAATTCGCAAAAAAAATTGGAACTAAACAAAATTGGTTTGAGCGGTGGATGAGTAAAAATCCTCGAACAAAAAAATATTTTAAGATAATCATTCAGCGAAGGGGCTTCAACTGGTTGGAAGACGCAGTCAAACCGGGCAACTACGATAATTTATGGTGTGCGGGACAAACTGTCGAAATGATTCAGGCTATTAAACCTATTTCACAAATCGTTGCTGATTATGAAATCGAATTTTTTGAAGCATATACAAATTTGAAAAATAATATTACTAATTAAATCACCCATGAAAAGACTAAACGATTTGATGGATGCAGCACAACATTCATCTTTCAAAAGAAAAGTATTACAATGGACACTTGGTTTTGCAATTCCTTTTAACCAACCTCATTCTTTTAAAATACTTGAAGTCTTTGAAAATGGAATTCATATCCTTTTACCCTATAAAAGAAAAAATTTAAATCATTTAAAAGGAATTCATGCGTGTGGTTTAGCTACACTTTCTGAATTTGTTTCAGGTATCACACTGATGCGAATACTGAAACGAGATGACTTGCGAATAATAATGAAAGATTTAAAAATGACTTATCATTATCAAGCGAAGAAAAATGTAACAGCGATAGGCAAAATCTCTCATCAAGAAATTAATGGCAAAATAGTAGACCCTTTAAAAAATCAAGACTCTGTTTTTTATCTCATGACAATTGATGTCTATGATACTGAGAAAAATCACATCTCTACTGCGGAAATAAATTGGCAATTAAAAAAATGGAATATGGTAAAGACAAACTAAAATTATGATTACAAAAAACTTCAGAAACCTTTTTACTTTTCTGTTTATTGTTTTGTTAGTTATCCTTTCGAAGAATGCTCGTCTTGCTTCCGACGATTATTTTTTTATTTATCTTTCTAAATCGTTTGGCCCCTTAAAAGGCGCAATTCTACAGTATAATACTTTCAGTGGGCGATTCTTGACGCACTTTGTCAGTTGCTATCTTTTGCAATTTTCAAATTCATCCTACTTCCTTCCTATTTACTTCTGCTTAACTTTTCTCATTTTATATTATGCCCTCTCAGCAATTTATTTTAAAATTTATAGTCGGTACTTAAAAGAAGAGTTAAAATTCAATAGCGATTTTGCACCATTATTATTTTTAACAGCATTTTTTTTCAGTTCATTTTCAATTGGTGAATCTTGGTTTTGGTTTATTAGCACGACGACCTATCTATGGAATATTATAGCTGCCCTTATCTTAATCAATATTGTGCTTAAAAAAAACAAACTAAAGTTTGTCACTTACTTGCTAATTGTTTCCTGCAGTGTCTATATAGGTTTTTCATCAGAATCCTTTGCGCTCATTTACTTGGCGCTAATATTATTCTTTATCGTGAGAGAAGTGACAACTAAGACGATTGAGTCTGTCATCAAAAACTCAATTTTAAGAATATTGTTTTTCATATTCCTAATTATCTTTTCAACATTACTGATTTCGCTCTTGTCACCAGGATCTCAAACAAGGAATAATATGTTAGTCGATCATACTGTATTGGAAAAATTAATTGTCAGTTCAAAATCAATCATAAAAATATTCATCTTATACCTTCCAAGCAAGATCCTTTACTTTATAATATTAAGTTTGCCATGGCTCGTCTTTGGAAACCTAATTCAACTAGAAAAATCTTATTCGCGAAAAGCTATTTGGAAAAACATTTTCCAACTCTGCATCGGGACATTTTTTTTAATTCTGATTTGCATACTACCGACAGCTTTTATTCTTGGTGAATTAGGTCCGCCACGTTCTCTGCTAATTCTTTCGCTTGTTTTTACTACCTTTTTTGCAGTACTATTTACGCTTGTGGGAATGTTTATTGTCAAAGAAAAAACAATTAAATGGATAAACTATTTTGCAATGAGTGTTTCCATTATTTTTCTGATTTACGAATTGATTTATCAATATCATGTAACAACAATTTATGCTGATGCCTACGATGACAGAGTAGAACATTTGAACCACCTAAAAAGAGATTCAACCCTCTCATCAATCAAGGTGGCGCCTTTGCCAGATTGTGGAATGTTATACAATGCAGAATATTCTACCGATACAGCTTATTTTGTAAATCAACATTGGAAAATGGGATTAGCTTTGAATTTTAATGTTGAAAAAGCAGAATAAAAAAGTACATTCGTCCAGCAAAAAAAATGTCATGATTAATTTATTGAAAAGATTTCTGAAAACGCTTTGGGGAATTTATGCTCTTTTAATTTTTGTTATAACTTTGGTATTAGTGATTTTTTGTTACTTCATTATTTTTTCAATGGCAGACAAAAAAAAGGCTCCATTTTATGCCCACAAATACGTTTCTCGAAATTGGGCTAAGTCACTTTTTTTATTTTTTGCCATTAGGATTAAAATAAAAAATAAAAATCTACTTGACAAGAAAGCTACTTATGTATTCGTCTCTAATCATTTATCTCAGCTTGACATTCCTGCTTATGCTGCAGCAACAAGTCATACATTTCGTTTTTTAGCAAAGGAAGAGTTAACTAAAATTCCGTTGATGGGTTATATTATCAAAAACCTTTACATCACTGTTAATCGGAAAGATAAAATTGCACGAGCAAGAAGTATGGAAAAAATGCAAACTTGTCTGCGTGATGGCATTTCTGTTTTTATTTGTCCGGAAGGCACGAGAAATAAGTCCGATGAACCTTTACTGGAATTGAGAGATGGCGCATTCAGACTCGCTATTGAAGCTCAGGTACCGGTTGCTGTAATGACGTTGGTCAATACTGGTAATTTACTTTCTCCACAAAGGCCCATCGAACTTTCACCTGGGACAATCTATTGTATTTGGTCAAAACCAATTCCAACAATTGGATTAACGTTAGATGATATTCCTGTTTTAAAAGAAAAAGTTATCAAAGAATTTTTACATAACTTAAAAAGCAAACATTAGTAGAATAAGGTGATTTTTTTCTACTCAACTTTTTTACACATAGAATTTAATTTTTTCTGTTCAGCCTTCTAGAAACTATTCAGATGAAAGGAATAATTATAGGTCATTCTTTAAAAGAAGGTTGGAAATAAATTTGAGCTCCATTAAATTGTGCAAGTTTTAGATTAGAATTAAAAATAAAAGATTTCGATAAAAGTACAAACTATATATTCGCATCCACTAAAACCTTTGAACAAGATTCTTGTTACATTTGTAATCTTAACGACAATTTATGTATAAGAATACTGAGCATTGGATAAAAACACTTGAAGAGAAAGGCGAATTAGTCAGGATAAAAGAATTTGTAAATCCTCATTTGGAAATTACAGAAATTACAGATCGAATTTCAAAATCATACGGTCCAGCCTTACTTTTTGAAAATACGGGGACTGAATTTCCCATTCTAATTAATTCGATGGGAACCGAACAACGAATGGCTTGGGCACTGGGAGTTGAAAAACTTGATGACGTTGCAGCAGAAATAGAAACACTGTTCAAACAACTTACATCTCCTAAAGAAAGTATTCTTGATAAATTAAAAATGCTTCCGACCTTAAGTTCTATCGCCTCTTGGATGCCTAAAGTTGTCAGTGGAAAAGGAGATTGTCAGGAAGTTATTATGAAGGATCCAAACATCACAAAATTTCCAGTATTAAAATGCTGGCCAGAAGACGGTGGACCATTTCTAACATTACCAATCATCCATACAAAAGATCCACTCACAGGAATTAGAAACGTAGGATTATATCGTATGCAAGTCTTCGAACCAACGATGACAGGTATGCATTGGCATCGTCATAAGGTGAGTGCTCGCCATTTTAATGAATATAAAAAATTAGGACAAAGAATGCCTGTTGCTATAGCTATTGGTGGCGATCCTGTTTATGCCTACTCTGCTACTGCTCCACTTCCAGATGGTGTTGATGAATACATGCTAGCGGGATTTATCAGAAAGAAAAAAGTGGAACTTGTACAATGTCTTACGCAAGACTTACAAGTACCAGCAGATGCCGATATTATCATTGAAGGCTACGTTGATCCTGAAGAAGATTTTATTTTAGAAGGCCCCTTTGGTGATCACACAGGTTATTATTCTTTGGCCGACTATTATCCAAAATTTCACATCACTGCAATTACTCATCGAAAAAATGCTATCTATAGTGCAACAATCGTTGGAATTCCACCTCAGGAAGATGCATGGATAGGGAAAGCAACAGAAAGAATATTTTTAGTACCTATAAAAATGACTATGGTTCCAGAAATAATTGACATGGTCTTACCGGTTGAAGGAGTTTTTCATAATCTGGTAGTGGTAAAAATAAAAAAAGAATATCCAGGGCAAGCAAGTAAAGTGATGCACAGTATGTGGGGTGCTGGACAAATGATGTTTACAAAAATGATGGTTGTTGTTGATGGCGATGTCAACATTCACAATTCTGAAGAAGTAGCAAAATATGTAAGTGAAAATTTTGATCCCGCTCATGATTTGTTTTTTACGCAGGGTCCAGTAGATGTCTTGGACCACTCTTGTTCTGTAATGGCTTTTGGTGGAAAAATTGGAATTGATGGGACAAAAAAAACCTCTGAAGAATTAGAAGGCAGGAATACATATAATAAAAACAATAATGTTGATTTAAAGAAAGAAGAAATTTATTCTCAATTTTCAGAGATAAAAAACATCAACGATAAATTACTTCAGAATAACATTTCAATGATATTTATTTCGATTGAAAAAAATAGAAAGAATCATATAAAGGAAGTTTCAAAACAACTTTTACAAAGGAATGATTTTGCTAATGTAAAAATTGTCATTTTTTTAGAACACACTTTCGACATACAAAATACTGCTGATGCAGTTTGGCGATTTGCTAACAATGTTGACCCTAAAAGAGATCATCAAATTATAGAGGACGAAAATGGAAACGCTCACTTGGTTTTAGATGGTACTCGAAAAACAAAAGAGCTTGATGACTTTAAGCGAGACTGGCCAAATATATTAGCTTCGAATGATGAAACAATTCAGAAGATTGA
Organism: Bacteroidota bacterium; assembly: GCA_031361545.1. Lineage (GTDB taxonomy): Bacteria > Bacteroidota > Bacteroidia > AKYH767-A > 2013-40CM-41-45 > JADKIH01. The sequence continues at coordinate 12,646 of JANLRG010000669.1, read as the reverse complement.
CCAGATCTGGGATAAGTTGGGGCTTGGGAAGTTTATAGAATCTCCATCAAAGAAATATCGTGATCACCTTTATGAAGGTGGCGCGGTTGCAAAATAAAATTCTAAGAAATATATTCTTCTACTTTTTATAGGGGTTGTGGGATGTCCTAATCGAAATGTGAAAGTTATCTATGTAAAACTTCTCCTTAGACGGATTATAGAAATATGCAATCAAATGATCTTTTGGTTTTATCTTTTGAGGAACTTCACCACACAAAATCATCTTATACCACTTTCTCTCTTTAGAACAAAAGTCAGTAATCAATTCACTTTGATAAATCATAGCGTGAGTTGAATCTTCAAATGACATCACCATGGTAGCGTCTAATGGTAATTTTTCAAAATAAACTTGAGCTGTAAATGTAACGTAACGATACAAAGAATCGGGACAAGTAATTTTATCTAAATCTATTTTGAAATCACTACTGAAATCTTTTCGGTCATCCATTCTTTCAGAATAAGGTTTAGAAAAATAAACATCACTATCGCATAATGAAGTTGCAAAATTTGAATCGAAATTATTTTGATAATCACACAAAATGCTATCATTAGAAATATCATTTCCGTTTTTCGAAAATAAATAAGTAGTTGCATTGAAATAAATTTTCTTTTTTATAAGAATTGGAAATTTAGCTTTTATAATTTCTATTACTTCATAAGGATGAATGGAATTAGACCATGTATAACCAAAATTGTCTGAATGAATGGTATCGACAATTTGAATTAATCTAGCATAATCTCCAGGCCCTTCCATTTTATAAATTATAGTTTTATCTTTTGAATTTAATTTTTTAAAATAATAATCAAAATAATTTGGATTGATGACATTAACAACACAAGGTGTGTTAGGAGGAAATGCATTAACATCTTGAGCTATTTCTTTAAAAACACCAAAATGATTTTGGCTATAGAATCTTGAACTGACCAATGTTGTTAACCCAAGAACTAATAACACCACTACACTTGTTATTTTGTATTGATAAAGAAAAGCTGGAGTGAAGGATACAATAAAAATAAAGAGAAACGGCAGACCAAATAAAAGCGTAGAGAACTGAATTACCGGATGACCCAATACTGAATAAATATAAGCAAGTAGAAATACAAACATAAACCATACGATAGATAAAATTCGCCAACGAGTTACGTGTTCAAATTTAGCTGGGAATATTAAACCTGAAATTAACCATAGAGCAATTACTCCTAAAAAATAATTTGAATTATTAAAGACTACTTTGAAGAAATCCCATAGAAATGTTTTCTCTGGTGGACCAAGCCATCCTCCTATGTCACCTGTTTTCATCTGCTCCATAAAAATGGACCATTCTGGAATAAATGTCATTAAGGCGATGATTCCACCTAACACATATTTTTTTCGATCACTCTTTTGAACAAATAAGATTCCACTCAATCCAACAACTCCAGCAAAAGCGAAACTGAAGTAATGATTATGAATAGCGAGAACGGTTCCTATCAACCAAATCCACCAATATTTTTTATAGTCTTTATTTTTATTATGAAAAATAAAATTTGTCCAACCATAAACCAAAATCAAACAAAAAAATATTCCCGTACTATACATCCTCGCAATTTGAGTATATTGAATTACCAAAGAGCTAGTAATAAAAAGAGTGACAGCTAACAGTGCTACGAATTCATCCAGCCACTTTTTAGTAATTTGATATAAAAACCAACTAGCTGCAATTCCGCAGATGACAAATGGAATTCTCAGTAAGAAATCACCGTCCCCAAATAATTTAATCCAATAAAAAATAAAGATCTGAATTCCTGCTGGGTGGTAGTCGATGTACACTCCCATTTTTATCATCTCGAGAAAAGTCTCATACTTCGCTCGAGTTATTGCACTTAATTCGTCATTTGAAAGCGACAGTCCTTTCAAATTATAAAAATGTAAAATAATGGAAATAACAATTAATAGAAATAAAATTGTTCTACTCCTATTTTCCGATTTCATTGTAACCTATTATTTGTTTCTCTGACGGATAGCCTCGTATAATAGTACGCCACACGCCACCGATACATTTAAAGAAGATATAGTTCCTTTCAAAGGAATTTTTAAAAGATCATCTGCTATTTTGATTAAATCATTTCCTATTCCATCTTCTTCTGATCCTACAATAATTGCTAAAGGACCCGTAAAATCTGCTTGAAAATAATCATCTTTCCCTTTTTCAGAAGCAGCAACAACACGAATACCACTCTGCTGCAAATAATCTACAGTCTGACGTAAATTAGCTTCTCTGCAAATTGGAATAGTACTTAACGCTCCAGCAGAAGTTTTAATTGCATCGGCGGTTACTTGAGCAGCACCTCTTGAAGGAATGACAATAGCATGGACACCTGCGCACTCTGCTGTTCGAGCAATCGCGCCAAAATTTCTAACATCTGTAATTCTGTCCAACAATAAAATCAAAGGCACTTCTCCCTTTTCAAAAATAAATGGAACTACATTTGAAATCGACTCATAAGTTATGCTAGAGATATATCCAACAACATCCTGATGATTATTTCGAGTGAGGCGATGTAATTTTTCAATAGGAACTTCTGTATAGAGAATATTTTTTTCCTTTAAAAGCTCTTTCAACTCTAACATCAATTCTCCTTTTGCACCTCTACAAATAAATAATCTGTCAATTTCTTTTCCCGCTAGAATTGCTTCCATCACAGGACGAATTCCATAAATTAATTGTCCATCATCTTTTTGTTCTGGACGTCTGCTTCGAAAATTACTCTCTTGGTTATTGTTATACATGTTTTTTAATTCTCAATTAAATGTGTTATAAATTCTTCCTTGCCTCCAAGTTTCTACTGCTCTGTACCAGTTGCTTTCATAAATTGGACTTCTTGAAAGTGAATAATCGTTGTTTGTGAATGGGTTTTTTACTTGAACAAAAAAGAAATTCAGGGCTAATGTACTATTTGGAGTCCCATATGTCCAACTTTCTGAATTAGAACTTAAGTAAAGTGCATTTGGAGCACCAAATATGATGTATAACATTCCTCTATCTGTTCGCCATCCTTCAAGATAAGATGAAAAATATCGGTTTGCATCCTGAACACGGCCATAAAATTTTTTAATCAGTGTACGTGTTCGTTCTTCATTTCCACCTCGTGCTAACCAAAAACCATCCACTGCTTTTTTAATATTTTGACTTGACTCCAACTCTTCATATTCTTTTTTACTTGTTAGATATCTCAGTGGCTCTAACAATTGTTTTGGAGTTGAAATGGAGGGATAGCCGTTCTCAAATTTAAAAACGGTAAATCCATTTTTTGAAGATGTATCTGTTTGAAAAAAATAAAAGCCTTTTTTCGAAAATGGAAACCCACTCGAATCATTGAGATGAACCATAAAAACACTATCAGGATGATAATCAAAATCAGATCGGACATCGAATGAAAATGGAGGTGGAGGTAATTGGAAATTTCTCGAATAATATTTACACCATCCTTCTTTCACCAATGAATCCTTAAACTGAACCTGAAAAGAAGTTGAATCGGTTACATAGTTGCGAAAAACAATTTCACTGGATTTGTTGAGCATCCTAAAATCATATCTCGTGGCTTCCATCAAAAATGAAAAGGGTTCAAAAAACTCTTCGCTATAATTTTTATTTTTATCAAAAATAATAACTTTCAAGAGCAAGTCATAGTAGTGCTGTAGCGGCAATTTAATTGTGACATTTTTTGAAATATTTTTATCCTGCATTTTGAAGGAATAAAAGCTCGTCAGACTGTCTAAGATTTTTGAATCGTCATACGACTGTAGAACCTGGCAGCTGATGGCGACATTCGCACTAAAACTTTCATCTGACTGTCGAGCAAAAAGAAATTCGCCCAGATTAAGTTTAACTGTTATTAAAATTGTAGAATCAACTTGGTTCCAAATATTAATTTCTGGATGAAAAACATTATCTGACGGCCGATACAGCGAAGACATATTTAAATTGCTGAAATTTTTTGACGAACTGCAAGACATCAACGACAAAATAAAAAGTAAAACCCAAATTCTTTTAAAAAAAATCATTCTTCAATCGTTTCTTGCGCTCGATCTAATATATTTGGCGACAAATCTTTTGTCGTTTTAGCTCCTAATTTTTTTAACTCTTCCACTCGCTTTACAATATTTCCACTTCCTGATGAGAGTTTATTCATTGCATCAGAGTAGGATTTTTTAGAGGCATCCATCTTAGAACCCACATCGAGAAGATCATCTACGAACGATTTGAATTTATCATAAAGTGCTCCACCCTTTTGTGCTATTTCAATGGCATTTTTAGTTTGCTTTTCATGCTTCCAAATTGATGAAACAGTTTTTAATGTGGCCAACAATGTTGAAGGACTTACTATGACAATTTTTCTATCCCAAGCAAAATTAAATAAATCGTTATCGGCTTGAATAGCTAGTCCGAACGATGATTCTATTGGCATAAATAACAAAACAAAATCGGGTGAGCTTAAACCGGCAGATGATTGATAATTTTTTTCACTTAATATTTTGATGTGATTTCGTACTGAAAGTATGTGATCCTTTAAACTTCTCTCTCTCGTATCCTCATCGTCCGCATTTACTAAAGAATCATAAGCAACTAAACTTACTTTACTATCTACAATAATGTGCTTATAGTCTGGTAAATTAATAATGACATCGGGTTGAATTCTTCGTCCTTCTTCATTGGTAGTACTATATTGAATTGTGTATTCAGAACCTTTTTCCAATCCAGAACGTTCTAAAATTTTCTCAAGAATCATTTCTCCCCAATTGCCCTGTTTCTTTGTATCTCCTTTTAATGCTCTCGCTAAATTACCTGCTTCATCTGAAATTTGTCGATTCAATTCTATCAAATTTTTAATCTCTCCTTTCAGAGAGTTTCTTTCAGCAGCTTCAGATTTATAAGTTTGATCTACTTTCTCTTCAAAATCTTTTAACTTTTCTTTTAATGGTGTCAAGATAATATCGAGATTGGCTCTATTCTGATCAACAAATTTCAGACTCTTTTCTTCTAATATTTTGGAAGACAAATTTTCAAATTCAATTTTAAATTTTGTGTGCAAATCTTGTACTTCTTGCTTTTGATTCTGAAGACGATCTAAATTATTATTGATTGTCTCTTGCTTAGTAGCAACATCAGCAGACAATTGAACAACTTTCATTCTTTCTTCCTCCAAAACTCTATCAACATTTTTTAATTGCGCTGAAATTTGTTCTGATCTTTCTGTGAGCACACTTTTTTCTCTTTCAAGTTCAGAAATTTTCAGAAGCATTTGTGGATCGGCTTGTGATATTTTATTTTTAAAAATTAAATAAATAAACAGACCACCTACTGCCAATCCAACTATTAAAAAGACAATTTCCATAAATACTTTTTTTAAATAAATTAGTTACCTCAGAACTACCAAATTCTCGCTCGTAAATTTACAACTTTATTCGTCTGAATTTCGCTAGATTTACACGAATTATGAAAAAAACTACAACTTTAATTTGCTTCATGTTATTATTGGTGTTTAATTCTTCTGCCAGTAATTACATTTTGAATCTTCAACCTGATAATTGGAAAATCGATGCATCAAAGTACTTTATTAAAGAAGTTCGAGACATCAGGGAAGATAAAAACATTGGCAAAGTTTTGATTGATGGCAAACTTGTCGCTGCTCAATTCAAACAAAATTTACAACTAGACATTTTTAATCTAATCAAGCAGTCTATCACGTTCGACACTTCAGGAATTCCAATCATCTTATTTATTGATAAATTTAAATTAAATGAAACAGGTATAATTTCAAAACATAAAGCTACTTTGAATTTTGCTGTTCATTTTTCAACGGAAATTGATGGTGAAGAATACAAATTATTTAATCTGAGTGGCATTCCTGAAGTAATGGTAAAGGGAAATGTTGGTGAAGTACACGAAAAAAATATCTGCTCTTCATTCAAACAATCTTTCGAGAATTTCAATAAATGGATTCACTCTAATTTAAATATTATGCCGTTTGCCCGACGCGTTGAAATAGTATTTATAGAAGATTCAGTAAATGATTTAGTGATTGGAGATACAATTCATTGGTCAAAAAACTACCAATTAAATTGGGACGATTTCCAAGGGAAAGTTCCTCCGTCAGATTTTTCGGCACAAAGCAATTGCAGTTTTATGTTAAGAATTGAGAAGGTTGTTGAAGAAGGAACAATGAAACTCCAGATAAAATTTTGCGCCGCATTTGTCAAACCGACTTCATGGGTCAAACCCGATTTGAAAAGAGACACGCTACTAATTCATGAACAATATCATTTCAATATTTGTGAAATGTATGCACGTCAATTTAAAAAGAGGTTAAGGAATTTTGATTTACTTCCAATGAAAACAGACCAACAAATCAAAGTTATTTTCGATGAGGTTTGGACTGAATACAAACAGACACAAGATGATTATGACAATGAAACAGAACATGGAATGATTATCGAACAACAATTGAAATGGATTAATAGAGTTGACGAATCTTTGAGAACGCTAAATTAGGGCAGAGGTCAAAAGTTAGAGGGCAGAGAATGTAATAAAAAATTGAGAATGGAGAATGGAAGATTGAGGATTTGAGAATTTGAGAATGGAGAATGGAGAATGGAGAATAGAAAATGGAGAATGGACAATGGAGAATGGAGAATGGAGAATGGAGAATGGAGAATGGAGAATGGAGAATGGAGAATGGAAGATTGAGGATTTGAGAATTGAGAATTAATGAATCAGAATTTATTTTTTAAAACACGATAATCATGTATCCTTTTTGTTCGAGGGGAGCGGTGGGGACGTTATTGAAAAGTGCGCTTTCGGCTGCTTGTTTTGCTTTTGTTTTTAAGTATTCGCTATTTGTAGTAGAGCCAGGAGAACCAGGAATAGCTTTCATTACATGACCATATTTATCAATTGTAAGTTCAACAACTACTGTTCCTTTTTCTTGTGTTAAATTATCAACACGCGGAGCTTTCGCAATGATACGATCTGCTACTTTGTATCGTACCATATAAGCCCCAGCTGTAATTTGCTTCTCTCCCACCTCCTTTTTACTCGAGGCAGTCGATTCTCCACCTGCGGATTCGCTCATTTCACCAAAGGTAATCGAGTAAATATCGGCAGTACTTATTTTCATCAAATTACCTTTATACAAAAATTCAATGACTCCCTCCTTTAATGATTGTACTTTACCATTCATTTTTTCACCCGACTTCATTGAAACAATTTGCTGAGCATTCACTTGCAAAGAAAGGAACGTAATAGCAGCGATAAGGATCTTCTTCATTATTTTATAAATTATACTTTATACAAAACTAAACAGTACTGACATTGATTTTGTGAGTGATTCTGATACTTTTCAACACTAAAAGTTAGCTTTTCTCCAATTCATCGAAAGATTAGAATTAATGGAACCCATCTAAATTCATCACTATCAAAATCGCTCTGCAGTTGAACGCTAAAAACTCCAACTAATTTTATTTTCTTTCATTTAATCTAAATATTTATCTTGCCAAACGAAACAGGAAAGAATTCCAACCTCTTTCAATAAGCTAAAATTAATTAATTGATGAAAATTTTAACGAGTGCCGCACTTATGATACTTTGCGCTTTCACTTCTTCTGTTTATGCACAGAGTAATTTCAGAATTAGGAAGGAATACAAATCAGAATGTACTGGAACATCAAAAGTATTAATTGAGACACAGGAATTTAATAGCGAGGGGAAAATTATTAAATCAATTAAAGAAAACAAAAAGACAACAACTTTTGAATATGATTCCAACAACAATTTGATTGCTAAAACACATCGTGATTCATCAAACAAAATCACTCGATATAACAAGATTTATTATAATGCAGTCGATGGAAGTTCAATCGACACTCTCTTCAATGCAGACGGTTCTATTCATACAGTTTTTCATCGTCGTCATTCAAAAAACAAAAATGAAGATATCATCACTTGGGATCTTCCACAGTATAAAGGTTCAACTTTAATACAAACAATTAAACTTGATGATAACAAAAATGAGTTAGAGAATAACTTGTGCAGTTCATCCGCTGAATGCACAACTACAATTAATACATTCGAAGGAAATCACTTGGTAAAATCTGAATCATATCGAAAGGAAGAAATGTACAGAAAACCGTTGCTATACGAAACCCAGACTTTTGAATATAATAACTCTGGCAGACTTTCTAAAACTACTGTTCAAAATAATCTAAGCAACTCCTGCTCTTTTATTCTTGAATACAGTTATGAATAAATAGTTCGATTGCTGTCTGGTCAATTTGGAATAACATTAGCACAAGTCGTTATGCTTCGCCATCTTTAATCAAAATCGTTTTCGAATCGGTTAGAGTTGATAATTTTACTGGTAAGAAATTTACTTTTATCGAAGATCCGGACAATTACCGATTGAATTAGTAGAGGAATAAGTTAAAAAAACTAAAACCTTTACTTGAATCAAATGTTCTAAAAACATGAACGTACTCATAATTGGAGGAAGCACTGGTATTGGAGCGGCTCTCATTAATTCACTCAATCAAGAAGGTCATAAAACGATTAGCATCAATAGAAGTGGAGAAACCATGGCTCATACTTTTTACAAATGCGACATTTTGAAGGAAGATTTGCCATCAATAGAAGATTCAATTGACTCAATAGTATATTTGCCAGGAAGCATACAATTGAAGCCATTCAAAAATATTAAAAGGGAAGAATTCATTCTTGATTGGGAAATTAATTTTTTTGGTGCTGTGAAAGTGATTCAAAATTATTTACCAAAATTAAATTTCTCTGAAAATCCTTCTATACTTTTGTTCAGTACTGTTGCCGTTCAAACTGGAATGCCGTTTCATGCTTCAATAGCCTCCGCTAAAGGTGCTGTGGAAGGTTTAACCAAAAGTTTAGCCGCAGAATTAGCCCCAAAAATCAGAGTCAATTGCATTGCTCCTTCCTTGACAACAACTCCTTTAGCGGCAAGATTAATTGACAATGAAATAAAATTAAAATCCGCCACCGAACGACATCCGCTGAAGCAGATTGGTGACGCGGCGGATATTGCATCTTTAGCTTGTTGGCTGATTAGTGAAAAATCTAAATTTGTGAGCGCACAAATTTTTAAAATTGATGGCGGATTGAGTTCTATTCGCTAGTCAATTAGATTAATTTTTAATATCCACTTTTGTTCAAATCGATTTTGATTATTTTCATCCTGCAAAACAATAAGGAGAGCTCTTATTCGTCGTTAAAAAAACAATACCTTTGCCCGATCGATGAAAATACTCTTATCCTACCTTAAAAAATACAACAAACTCGTTTTATTGGCTCTTTTTCTAGCAGCCGTGAACCAATGTTTCTCCTTGATGGATCCGCTTATTGCCGGAAAAATGATGGACCGATTTGGTGTTAATGCCAGCCAGTTTCGACAAAACACAACCTTAGAATGGGCCAAAGTGATTGCTTGGTATTTACTTGCTGCAGTGGGTGTAGCAATGGTTTCTAGAATTGCAAAAAACTTTCAAGACTATTGTGTAAATGTAATTGTTCAAAAAGTTGGTGCCGATATGTACACCGATGGAATTAGACATTCCCTTGAATTACCTTATCAGGTTTTTGAAGATCAACGTAGCGGCGAAACATTAGGCAAACTTCAGAAAGTAAGAAGTGATTCTGAAAAATTTATCACTTCTTTCATTAGTGTTGTTTTCCAGACTTTGGTTGGACTTGTTTTCGTAATATGGTATGCCTTCACAGTACATTGGCTAGTTGCTCCCGTATTTTTAATTACTGTTCCATTATTAGGAATCATTAGTAGTCTTCTGAGTAAAAACATCAAGAAAGTTAGTAAGGTAATTTTGAAAGAAACAACAAGCTTGGCGGGTTCAACTACAGAATCATTAAGAAATATTGAATTGGTGAAAAGTCTAGGATTGGCCGGACAAGAAATTGAGCGCCTCAATGGAACCACAAGAAAAATTTTAAAACTGGAATTGAAGAAAGTTCGTTTTGTTAGAAGTCTGAGTTTTATTCAGGGAACTTCAGTGAATTTATTAAGAACAGTATTTGTCTTCTTACTTTATTATTTGGTTTTCCATAATCTCATAACTCCTGGAAAATTGTTGACATTGACTTTCTTCAGCTTCTTTATTTTTGGACCACTCCAAGAATTAGGAAATGTGATCGCTATCTATCGGGAAGCTCAAGCCTCTTTACAGAATTTTGAAGAAATACTTAGCATCCCTGTAGAACCAAATCCAATTAAGCCAATAAGTATTGGAAATATTAGTGAACTGAAATTTGAAAAAGTTCAATTCAAACATCAAAGTTCCAATCAATTTGCAGTTGACAATATTAGTTTTACTGTAAACAAAGGTGAGAGTATCGCTTTTGTTGGGCCTTCTGGATCTGGCAAAACTACTCTCGTAAAACTTTTAGTTGGACTTTATCTGCCCGAGAAGGGAACAATTTTCTACAACAATGTTGCAGGTTCTGATATTGAAAAAGATGAACTAAGATCTCAAATAGGTTTGGTCACACAAGATTCGCAATTGTTTAGTGGTACGATTCGAGAAAACTTACTTTTTGTAAATCCGAATGCCAATGATGAGGAATGTTTGGATGTCTTGAGAAAAGCGGCTTGCCAAAGTTTGTTAGACCGAGCATCGAACGGACTTGATACGGTTATTGGAGAAGGCGGTGTAAAAGTTTCAGGTGGAGAAAAGCAACGATTAGCAATTGCTCGTGCTTTGTTACGTAATCCAAAGCTACTGGTCTTCGATGAAGCTACCTCCGCTCTTGATTCCATCACGGAAGAAGAAATTACCGGTACGATTCGAAATCTCTCTAATAAAGAAGAACATATTACCATTATGATTGCTCATCGACTGAGTACGATTATGCATGCCAATAAAATTTTCGTTTTAGAAAAAGGTCATATCATAGAGCAAGGAAACCATGAAAACCTTTTAGAGTTGAAAGGACTTTATTACGCTATGTGGAGGCAACAAATTGGAGAAAGAAAACGTACAGATATAACACCAGCAAACGGAAGTCCGCGTGTTCAGGTGCTAGTCTAACTAATTTCTTCACTGATGTTAAATGATCTTGCCCGTCAATTGAAGCAGCGTCTGATGTTGCCGCTTCCAGGTACAGAAGCTCAGTACAAAATGGCAAATCAGGAACGGCGGATGAATTTAGGGAAATTTAAAATCCCCGAGGATGCGAGAAAGAGTGCTGTTATTATTCTGCTTTATGAAAAGGATGATGATATTTTGTTTCCTCTAATCATTCGTCAAGAATATGAAGGTGTGCATAGTGGCCAAGTTAGTTTTCCCGGTGGCTCTTTTGATATAACAGATGAGTCGCTTCAACAAACCGCATTAAGAGAAGCTCAGGAAGAGATAGGAATTTTCAAAAATGATGTTCAAATTTTGGGTAGTCTTTCACCACTTTACATTCCTCCCAGTAATTTTTTAGTCCATCCCTTTATTGGAACCCTCACCTATCAGCCACATTTAATTCCCGATGAAAAGGAAGTCGCCGAAATCATTCAGGTAGATCTTGAACATTTAATGGACGAAATGAGAATTAAAGAGAAAACCATCAAGCTTTCTAATGGAATGGAAATCCAGACTCCCTACTTTAATTTTCACGACAAAACTGTTTGGGGAGCAACAGCAATGATCTTGTCTGAATTAAAATCGATACTTTTTGAAATCGGTTTCTGAACAGAATTATTTGCGGAATGAGCAAGCCTCCAAATGATCATTCACCATTCCAGCAGCCTGCATATAAGCGTAACAAATAGTTGAACCAACGAACTTAAAACCTTTAGAATACAAGCTTTTACTCATTTCATCTGACTGAATTGTTTTGGCTGGGACTTGCTTTGGTGAATCCCACTTATTGCGAATTGTTTTTCCTTTCGTGAACTGCCAGATGTAGGAATCGAAGGATCCGAATTCTTTTTGAACCTCAAGAAAAGCTATGGCATTGGTGACGGTGGCAAGAATCTTCAAACGATTTCGGATGATGCCAGCATCGAGTAAAAGTCGATCGATCTGTTTCTCTTTGTAACGAGAAACTTTTACGACGTCGAAACCAGAAAAAGCTTTTCTAAAGTTTTCTCTTTTGTTAAGAATAGTACTCCAGCTTAAACCAGCCTGAAAAGAATCGAGTACGATATATTCAAAATGGAGGGCATCATCATGAACAGGTACGCCCCACTCTTGATCGTGATAGTCCATCATCAAAGGTGAATTCAAACACCAAGGACAGCGGACAATCTCTTTTTCCATAATAATAATTGATCGAAGAACTATTTATCAGACGACTTTTTGTTGCTTCGCTTTTTCAGCTTTCTCTTTCATTCCTTCGAATGTCACCGAACCTGGTCTTTCGATTGGATGTCCTAAAGCGCGATCCCAAAGTAAACTTGCAAGCACACCCAGTGAACGAGAGACACCAAAAAGCACAGTGTAGAAATCATACTCTTGCATTCCATAATGTATTAATAAAGCACCGCTATGAGCGTCAACATTTGGCCAAGGATTTTTGATTTTTTTTATTCCAGATAATATTTC
>JANLRG010000627.1:0-2493 GCA_031361545.1 Bacteroidota bacterium | reverse complement strand
TGGGCTACTATCCGCTTTAGAATTCGAAAACTCGACACTATTGAAATTCAGGAAAAATGGTAAATATGGCGTCGTTGATTTGCGCGGCAATATTATGCTACCCCCTCAGTATGACAATATCAGAAACCATGAAGCTGGCGTTTATGAAGTCAAAATCGGTAAAAAATGGGGAATTATTGATGAAAAAGGTAAAATATTGGTACAGCCCAACCACTTTGAAGTGAAATTTACCAATAATCCGCACCTTTTTATTACATCCGATACCACTCACATCAAGCCGTATATTTATCAAATCACTCAACATGGTTTAGCGAATAGTCAATCTCAAATCTTATTGCCAAATGCCTATTCAGATATTCATCAGATAAATCAGACAGCTTTTTTATTGCAAGATTTCAATAAATCTACTAACTATTTATTTGATAGCGAAAGAGGCTTTGTCGTGGATACCAGCATTGCATTAACTCAAATGGTTCAGAATGCATATTTCAGCGTCAGTAAAATTAATCCTAAAACTAAAAATCGGGAATATGGGATAGTGAACACTCAGGGTGAAACTGTTATTCCAATGGAATATTTAGAGATTCACCCTTTTGAATTTAATCCACCTGCCTCAGTTTATACCTTATTTTCCTTAAAAACAAAAGAAAACAAGATTGGAATTTATAATATTGCTAAAAAGGCTTGGTTAGTAAAGCCTGAATATGACCAATTACAATTTTTATCATCTACTGTTGAGAGAATAGAATTAGAAGGTAATTATTTAGGTGATATTTACTGCCCTCAGCATCATGTAGCTAAGAGAAATAATAAATGGGGAGTCTATGATGTGGCTTGGAAACCTGTATTGCCAGATGATTTTAATTATGCAGGGGCTGTTGAAAATGTACAATCTCAATATCAAGGTAATAATTTTTTGTTTTTAGTCAAAGATAAAAAACTCCATTTTTATACACCTAATTCTTTTCCTTTAGAAGCAGATTTTAGGCAATATCTTGATTTATCAAGCCATAAAACGGTATCTTTAAAAACGTATAACGGTGTTGAATTGCTGATAGATGCAGAGGGCAAACTGGTAGTACCCCCTCAGTATAAACTCAAAAGTTACTCTGGAGACTACACTATTCTTCAAGATACGTTGACTAAAAAGCAGAAAATATTGGCTCCAGATGGGTCTATCAAAGATTTTTTACCACAATACAATGTTTTAAAAGCCAATTTTGCCAATGATATAGTTGTGGTTGAAGACCTTCAAAATAGAAAAGTAGGCGTTGTGAATACGCTTGGAAAAGTAATAGTACCTCTTGAAAATTTCGCCATAGTCGCTCCTGAAAATGATAATGTGCTATGGATACGCACCGATTTTCCCAATATTCGGAAAGATTCGTTCATTTATTACAATGAATTTGAGTTAAATGCTTTGGATAATAATTGGCGGCTTTGCGACCTCAAAGGCAAGCCCATTTCTGATACTATTTTTAAAAAACCTTTTCCATTTTACAATAATGTAGGCATAGGTATTTCAAATAATAAAACAGGTTTGTGGAATATAGAAGGCAAGATGTTAGTACCCCCTCAGTATAAACACATTTTGAGGGATACCAACACCCATTTTTATTATTTGGTAAAAGAATGGGCTGATTCCTCCGTCACTTATGGTTTTGCAGATTCGTCAGGGCAAATTGTTCAGCAGGCAAATTTCAAGTTATTGAGTCGTTTTTATAACAAATATGCGTTTGTCATAACAGATAATGGGCAGAAAGGCATTATTCATCAATCGGGCAAATGGCTATGTACTCCAACACCGCACTCAATCTCAAACTTTCAAGGCAGCTTGATTGATACTTTTTTAATAGCAAATAAAGGTGTATTTTCTGATGAAAATAGACTCGTTAGTAGAAACAACATGATTTTTTCACCTTCATACATTAGCAAAAGGTTACCTTTTAGTATTGATATTGGTTCAACATTTCATTTGGCAAAATATTATGATTCTCTTTCTACGGAAAGTAAGAGAGCAACATTCAACTGTATTTTAGATGCCGTTATTCAATCCTATAAATTACCCTCAAAATATACCCTTTATGAAAGGGTCAAAGATTCACTTTGCATTAGTTCATTATTTTTAAACACTGTTTATCAAGGTATTAAAGAATGGGGGCGTATTCGTAAAACCCAAAAGGCTATTTATGATGAACTCAACATTTATAAGGAAAGTAATTACTATAATTCATGGAGTTTATTGGATTTTAAGTCCTACAATAATTTTATTAACCTAATAATTTATAATGGTAAAGAAGGGATTAAAGCCTGTAACTACTTATTAAAAGACAGCATCTGGGAGGAATTGCGGCTTGAAGATGTTCTTAATTTAACGCCTATTTCTATTTCAAAATTGAATACTCTTTTGACCGATAAAATAAAAGAGCTTAAAAAAGAGGATTTAGATTGTGGCAATGGTTTATCATTTTTTGAAATATCTCGCAATATTTG
>JANLRG010000606.1:0-2802 GCA_031361545.1 Bacteroidota bacterium | reverse complement strand
AAAGGTTCCCACATGCGCGATATTATCGGCGTACATATCTGCAAAAGTCCAATAACGCAAACCGACATAGTTAGCGCTTTGTAATGAATTGTAACAACCCAATAAAGCAGCTGCAACATCTTCTTTGCTCTTAAAACCACTTGAGCCATCAAGACTTGATATTGGATTTAACTCAATATTTTTTTCGCAAGCAACCGACCCGAATATCATAGCTGCCAAAACGAGGTATGAAAAAATTGTCTTTTTCATCTATATCTTATTATTTATAGTTATTATAAAATATTTTTCAAAAATAGCCTAAAAAGGCATTTTATGTCATTGCGAGATTACGAAGCAACTGAGGGGGTATAAAAAACCGCCTTAGAAGCTCACATTCAAGCCCACTGTATGGGTTCTTGCCTGTGGGAAAGTCAAAAAGTCTGTTCCCGGGGCTGTATTGGTTTCGCCGAAAGTACTGATTTCAGGGTCAAGACCTTTATATTTAGTAAATGTCAACAGATTTTGACCTGAATAGTACACTCTCAAAGAGCCTAAACGCATTTTTGAAATAATACTTGTTGGTAATGAATAACCAATACTCACATTTTTCAAGCGCATATAAGAGCCATCTTCAAGGAAGCGAGTAGAAGTACGCCGATTATTGTTAGGGTCACCCCAAGCGGCTCTTGGTATATCAGTATTTGTATTAGTTGGAGTCCAACGATTTCTAATTGAGGCAAATTGACCAAAAACGCTGTTCATCCCCTCAGAGAAACCTCTGGTGTTATTGTAGATTTGATTGCCCTGCATGAATTGGAAGAAAAATGACAAATCAACCCCATAAATCGTAAAATCATTGGTGATGCCACCAAACCATTTTGGATTAGCATCGCCGATTATTTCTTGGTCGGCTGAAGTAATAACACCATCACCATTGAGGTCAATAAATTTAATATCACCCGGACGCGTTGCTGTTGATTGATAAACGGCTGTGGTTCTACCTGTTTTTTCTCTGGCTATCTGATTAACTGCATCAATTTCTCCTTGGTTTTGGAAAATATTACTGACTCTATAACCTCTGAAAGAACCTAAAGCATATCCTGTATCCACATAGCTTGCGAAGCCAGCAGCAAATTCATTGACAATATCTGTCACTTTGTTTTTATAAGTAGAAACATTAAATGTCGTTGACCACGTAAAGTTTTTAGATACAATATTTTGGGTAGTAATTTTCATATCTATCCCTTTATTCTCCATTTTGCCGACATTTTGACTGATGTTACCGTAACCTGATGTAAATGGCAGCGGGCGATCAAGCAACAAAGCATTGGTATTGGCTTGGTAACCTTCTACTTCCAAACTAACGCGGTCTTTGAACAAACCGATTTCTACGCCGGCTGTCAAATCCTCCCGTTGCTCCCAAGTCAAATCATTATTACCCAATTGAGTCGGTGCTAAACCGGCAATTTGGTTGTAGTTAAAACCAGCACCAATCAATGCGCGTGATGCGAAATTGCCAATATTAGAATTGCCACGAATACCCCATCCAGCTTTGAATTTTAAATTCGAAAGGGTTTTATTGCCTTTCAAAAATGCTTCATCTGAAATAATCCAAGCGGCTGAAACACCGGGGAAAACACCGTACCGATTGCCTTTACCAAATCGGGAAGCGCCATCTCGACGAATAGAACCAGAAAGAATATAACGACCCTCATAGCTCAAATTCATCCGAGCAAATTGACTGTTGATACCCCACAAACTTCTTGTAGATTGAATATCTTTCTTGACAGAAGAGGCATTCAATGTTTGGACGGTATTACCCGTAAAGTTTTCACCTTGGGCGAAAAGGGTTTCCGAACGGTCTTTTTGGAATGATAATCCCACGACCAAATCCGTTTTCAATCCACCAAATTTATTTTTATAAAACAAAAGGTTTTCATTAATTAAATTGTGGTCATTGAAAAACGTCTCAAAGCCTTGACCTCTGACACCCGCAGCTGCCGGTACAGTAGAAGGATAGAAACGGAATTCCCGATAGTTAATCAAATCCGCACCAACATTTGTACGAGCCGTAAGTCCCTCTGCAATTTCCCAATCCAATGACAAATTAGAAAGAATCCGTTGAGTAGGTGCTTGAAAAACGGGTAAAAGAGCGGCTGAAACTGGATTTTCAACGGATGAAAGTGGATCACGGGCGTAAGTACCGTCAGCATTTTTGACAGCAATGTGCCCACCAGTCAGCAAAGCAGCACTCACAACACCATATATATTATTGTCATTATTGAGGCGGTTGCTCAATGAACGAGAGTATGAAGAACTAAAGCTCAATTACTTATCAGTTAACCGATTGTCAATATTGGCTCTCACACTCATACGGTTGAAAGATGAACCAATGACGATTCCTTTTTGATCGAAATAACTGCCAGATACACGATATTGCAGACGCTCTGTACCGCCTTCAAATGATAAATCCGTGTTGCTAATGGGTGCTGAACGGAATATTTCACTTTGCCAATTGGTGTTTGCAGCGTTAGTAGAATCTGCTGGAGTATAAAGAGGGGCTAAACCAACGTTGCGACGCGCTTCGTTGATGGTACCTATATGCTCTTGACCGGTTTGCGGTTCGATTCTTCTCCATGCTTCTTGTGTACCGTAGTAAGTTAAGATTTTGAAGCCAGGGCACCACTTCTTGAATTCCATTTCCCAGTTCAGCATGACACTAGTTGGAACAACTACCAGATGAGGTCCCCAAACTTGATGTTCACATGCAAGATGTGCCAGAAGAGCGATTGTTTGAATCGTCTTCCCCAGACCCATCTCGTC
>JANLRG010000565.1:0-2576 GCA_031361545.1 Bacteroidota bacterium | reverse complement strand
AAAGTATTTTATTTTAGTTAGCATTTATGCTTTAACATTTTTTTTGTAGAATAGTTTTCACTCTTCAATTCTCAATTCTTAATCTTCAACTTCTCAATCCACATTTCTCAATCCTCAATTCTCAATCTTCAATTTAATCTTTTGACCTTTGACATCTGACCTTATTACTTTTTACTTCCTCTGCTATTTGCTCTGCGAAATCTTAAGCGGAAAATAAAGACATTGTATAAATGTTCTATCACACCAAGCGTCATTTCGCCGTGAGTGTTGCTTAAAAATTCCGTTTCTCTAATTATCGTCGAAATGACGCTTGAGGTGAAGTCAAATTAAATCGTCGTCTTTTATTTCCGCTTAACATCTCGCCCAGCACGATTGTTTTTAATTTTTAATTTTCAATTTACAAATCTTCAATCTTCAATTCTCAATTATATTTTGATCCCTCAGCATTACCAACTTCCCCCTGCACCGCCGCCGCCGCTAGAGCCACCACCAAATCCGCCAAATCCACCACCACCAAAACCGCCGCCGCCAAATCCACCGCCGCCAGAAAAGCCGCCCCATGAACCTCTGCTTCTACTAGAGGCAGCATTCAATAAAGCCCATGCTGCCCAAAATCCAAGATTGTTTTTTCTGCTATAACTTTGTGTTCTTCGGATCTTAGAAACGATGATGACGAACATAATAAATGCAAACATGAAAAAAGGAAATGATGTTGGTTTTTCTTTTCCTTGTTTTCGATTCCCTTGATATTCGCCTTTTACAATTTGAATAATGTCATTCGTGCCTTCGTCAATTCCACCGTAATAATCGCCTGCTATAAAATGAGGCTTGATGGTACGATCAACAACTTGTTTGGCCAATGCATCAGGAAGAACGCCTTCCATACCATAGCCCGTAGCGATGAACATTTTACGATCTTCTTTTGCAATCAATAAAAGGACTCCGCTGTTTTTACTCTTATCTCCTATATGCCACTTATTAAATAATTGAGTTGCATAATCAGAAATATCAAATTCACCGGTAGATTTCATGAGGACCACAGCAATTTGCATAGAAGTTGAATCGTCAAAGGCAACTAACTTTCTTTCTAAACTATTTAATTCTTCTGCTGAAAGAGTTCCTGTGTAGTCGGAAACAATCGTTGTTGGTTTTTCGGGAAACTGATCTGCCGCAAATAATGAAAGCGCAAGGAGGAAAAAAAGGGAAGTTAAAAAAACTTTCTTTAGCGATAGTTGAAGTATGTTGAGAGATGTCTTCACTGTAAATCTTTATTCTCTGATTTTAATTTGAAAAGAATTTCGTTTGACAATTCATTACTATCATCCGATTGATAAGGGAAATATTGTTGAAGCGCTTTTCCAGCCATTTCAATTCCTATAGTTAAACCTTTGACAAATTCTCCCGCTGTGAAAAGGTTCGCCATGCAAGCTTTTATTTCATGCCAGAAATCATCTTTAACTTTTGAATGAATTCCTTGATCTCCAAGAATGGCAAACTGCCGTGATTCAAAAGCTAGATAAAACAAGACTCCGTTTCTGTCTTTTGTTTTAAACATTTCAATTTCTTCAAAGATGAATGCAGCGCGATCTAATACATTCTCGCCACATTCATCTTCAATGAACAATCGGATTTCACCTGAAGTATTTTTCTCTGCTTCAGCAATCACCTTAATAATTTGTTGGCGATTTACTTCGGTAAAATTATCTTCTGCTGCCATTAAAATTTTACGGATGGAGCCTTTTCTGTTCCTTTATCTGATTCAAAATATGGACGCTCTTTAAACCCAAAAAGTCCTGCAAATAGAACGCGAGGGAATTTGCTTCTTGAAGTATTATATTCTTGAGCAGCATCATTAAATTGACGTCGTGCTTCGTTAATTCTGTTTTCTGTTCCTTCTAATTGTGCTTGCAATTGGTTGAAACCTTCTACCGCTTTCAACTGAGGGTAATTTTCTGCAACAGCTAACAAACGACTCAATGCACCGCCAACCTGACTTTGAGCAGCTTGATATTGTTGTAATTTTTCAGGCGTCATGTTGTTCGGATCAATTCGAATGCTCGTTGCATTCGCACGGGCTTCCATTACTGCTGTAAGAGTTGACTTTTCAAAATCGGCAGCACCTTTGACTGTACTCACCAAGTTAGGGATAAGGTCAGAACGACGTTGATATTGATTTTCGACATTCGACCATGTTTTATTAACTGTCTCTCTTGATGTAACAAGTCCGTTATAACTACTTACTGAAAACAAAACAAGTAAACCTAGTACAATCCAAATTCCGTATTTTTTCATTTTATTTATTTATTTATTAATTTTTAGTGGTTAGTATTATTGAGACGCAATTGACGATAAAATATTTTATGCTGGGATAAGTTCTTTTAATAATTTTTCTAATTCTATTGGATGTTGCGTACCGATACGATAAGGGACGCCCTCTTTATTCGTAATTTCTATAGCTTCATTGCCGCCTGTATAAAAGCGAATTAGTCCTTTCAAATGTAAATTAAATACAGCATTGTTTAGATGATATTTGCTGTATTTCTTTCGCTCTACTTTTACAATATTTTTTAAATCGA
>JANLRG010000543.1:0-3592 GCA_031361545.1 Bacteroidota bacterium | reverse complement strand
TTCAGTTTCAGTACCAGTCATAGTTTCAGTAAATAGTGAAGTTTATCGCCTACACTATTTATTGAAAACTATAACTGAAACTGTAAAGTCCACTATTTACTGAAACTGGCTCTGACTCTGAAACTGTAAATTATTGTACTTTCGCACCATGCAGGGCGTTGTAATAAAATCTACGGGCAATCAATATTTGGTGAGGATGGACGATCACTCGGAAATCATTTGTCAGACAAAGGGGAAGTTGCGATTGACCAATTTTGAAGCAACGAATCCCGCTACAGTCGGCGATCGTGTTACAGTGGAAATGAATGTGGACGAAGAACTGCATTGGATTACAGAAGTTCTTGAAAGAAAAAACTACATCATCCGTAAGTCAGTAAAACTTTCCAAGCAAGTTCAAATTATCGCTGCTAACATCGACAGAGCTTTTGTCGTTGCAACTCCTGTTCTTCCAAAAACGTCTCTTGGTTTTATCGATCGCTTTCTTGCAACAGCGGAAGCGTATAGTATTCCTGCTGGTATCATCTGGAACAAATCAGATATTTTCAATGAAGATATTCTTGAATGGTTGAAGGATGTCAATAGCATTTACGAAAAAATCAATTATCAAACTCATATCGTTTCTGCAATTACGGGAGAAGGTCTGGATCAATTGTCAATCGTTCTTAGTGATAAGATCAATCTTTTTTCTGGTCATAGTGGTGTTGGAAAATCTTCGTTAATAAACAAACTTATCCCTGACATCAACTTAAAGACAGCGAAATTGTCAAAAGGCCACATGAAGGGCACGCACACAACAACTTTTGCAGAAATGCATAGTCTCCCTTTTGGTGGTTACATCATCGATACTCCCGGTATTCGAGAATTTGGAACAATAGATTTCGAACAGCAGCAAGTCTCACATTATTTTCCTGACATTTTTTTGGTTAGCAAAGGATGTAAATTCAATAATTGCATTCATACCAATGAAAAAGATTGTGCAGTGAAAGATGCGGTTGGATCTGGAGAAATTGCAATGAGTCGTTATGAAAGTTATTTAAGTATTTTAAGCGGGCAAGATATTTTCAGATAATATGAGAGTCGTTATCCAAAGAGTTTCATCTGCTTCAGTCACAATAAATAAAAATGTGAAGTCCGCAATCAATAATGGATTATTGATTTTGCTGGGAATAGAAGACAATGATGTTGACGATGACATAGAATGGTTGTGCAGTAAAATTGCGAAGCTCAGAATATTTAATGATAACGAAGGAGTGATGAATTGTTCAGTGGAAGAAGTGCAAGGAGATGTATTATTAATTTCTCAGTTCACATTATTGGCTTCAACTAAAAAAGGAAATCGTCCTTCTTATATCAGAGCAAGTCGTCCTGATTATGCAATTCCGGTGTATGAAAAGTTTATAGCAAAATTAGAAAGTGAATTAGGTAAAAAAATATTTACCGGAGAATTTGGTGCTGATATGAAAGTCGCGCTAGTAAATGACGGTCCGGTTACAATTATGATGGATTCAAAAAACAGAGAATAAGATGGATGCAGATATTACAATTATTCAAGCTCAAGAAAAAGTGGATGAATGGATAAAAAATTATGGCGTCCGTTATTTTAATGAGTTAACAAATATGGCACTACTCACTGAAGAAGTTGGAGAAGTCGCTCGTATTATGGCGCGTCTGTATGGCGAACAATCATCAAAGGAAAGTGATTTGAAATATAAATTGTCAGATGAACTCGCTGATGTACTTTTTGTTGTGATTTGTATTGCTAATCAAACTGGCATTGATTTGGACGATGCGTTTAGAAAAAACCTAGAGAAAAAAACGAGTCGTGATGCTGATCGTCATAACGGAAATGAAAAATTAAAAGAGTAGTTGATTATTTTTTAATTTTTTTTTCTGGGTCTTCGTGAAAAAAATAACGCATATCAAGAGTCAAATAATTTCCGACTAAAAAATTTCCAACTGTTGCCTCACGATTACCTCTTGAAAATTTAACCTTGTCAAAATAGATGTAATTAAATGGACGATGATAAGAAAGTCCAAGATAAATATTTCCACTACTTTTTGTTCTGTATTCAAACCCTACATTTCCATTAATCGCCAATTGAAAAACTTGTTTTCGAAAGGAAACATGATTGTAATATTCATCAAACGTAACGATGTTGCTGGCAAACATATCACACGCTGGGCCAAGCGATCCATTAGCATAAAGTTTTTCTCCCAGCTTGGCAAAAATGACGGCAGAGACGGGAATTTCGTAGCCGATAATTCTAAAAGAAGCATCATGAGTAAACGAAGAATCAACAAACTTCAACGTGTATTTTCTTTTTACATAATTAATTCCTCCTTCAAGTGCAATCAAATCAGAAAAGCTATGACGAATCACTAGGCCAGAACAAAAGCCCGATGCAAGTTCAGTCTCAAAATGAATACCATTTAAATCATTGGATTGCTTTCCGGTTCCAACAAAGTTTAACGGGAAAATAGGCTTGATTTGAATTCCAACAGTCGTAACATTACTCTGTGAGAATACAGCATTTGAAAGGAAAAGAAAAATAACAATAAAATAGTTGCTTTTAATTCGCATCGATTATTGATTAGACAATTTTCTGATCTTATCGAGAAAACTCATCAATGCAATCCAGTACTCTTGATTCCCGGATGTCTCTGCCCACAATACACTCGATCCATGAGCGCCATCTGAAATTGGAATGTACTGAATTTTGATTCTTGAATTAACATCTTTAATCAAATCGGTGACGTCATTTGCTTCAGCTTTCGATGAAGTGACGAAGACTGGCTTTAAAAGTGACTTAATGCTATTCCCAATGTAGTTTTTATCTGTAAAATATTCTCCTGGACTAAAGACGATAGCAGCCATTATTTTTTCATTGGTAGCTGCAATTTTCAGAGCTAATGAAGCAGAATAACTACTTCCTAAGATGATGATTGGTTTTTGATAGTTGGAATATAGAAAATCTACTGCTGCAATTATATCTTGCTCAGTGTCTTCGTATATTGGAGTTAATTTTTTTGTTCTGGCAGCTGCTGCAGTCTCATTAACGATGTTGTTCACACCTTCGCCCACACGCTGGTCAACAGCCAGACAATTAAATCCGAATTTGTTCAAGCGAAGTGCAGTCTCACTATATTCCCCACGACTATATTTATTTTGATGACAAAGTAAAATAACAGGCAAGTTGCTACTTACAGGATACCAATCAGCCGTCACCTTTAATCCGTCTTTTGCCGGAAAAGTGACAGTCAGTTGAGCTGATAAATGTTGAATAGAAAGCGCAAGTAAAAGTAATAGCCAGACTTTTTTCATTATATAATTTAATTGATGAGTGGGCAAGATAATAAAAATGGGATGGAGCTAGAATTGGTTTAACAAGAAATAATGAACAGTTGAACAGTTTCAGTTCCAGTCATAGTTTCAGTAAATAGGACTTTACAGTTTCAGTTCCTGTTATAGTTTCAGTAAATAGGACTTTACAGTTTCAGTCTTAGTCTCAGAAAACAGAGATATTTTTCACCACCACTATTTACTGGCCTCTGGCTCTGACACTGACACTGTAAAGCCCAGTAAATAGGACTT
>JANLRG010000533.1:0-9132 GCA_031361545.1 Bacteroidota bacterium | reverse complement strand
ACCCATCGCCAGAATTATTACTTTTTCTTTGACCTCTGACTACAAACCCTATTACTTATGACTTATTACCTTATTACTTTTTATTTCTTCTTTTACCTCTGACTTATGACCTCTAACCCTATTACCTTTTTACTTATTATTTCACCTCCGCCCTACTCACTTCAAGTAAAGTCTATGAACATGCGAATGTAGAAAAATAAGATGAAAAGAAAATCGGTAACACTCTCTAAAAAATGATCTTTTCATCTTATTTTTCTACATTCGCATGTTCATAGACTTTACTTGAAGTGAGTAGGGCGGAGGAGAAATAATAAGTAAAAAGGTAATATGGTTAGAGGTCATAAGTCAGAAGTAAGAGAAGAAATAAAAAAAGTAATAGGGTTTGTAGTCAGAGGTCAAAGAAAAAGTAATAATTCTTGCGAGGGGCAAGATGTTAAGCGGAAATAAAAGACCATGAATCAATCTTCGTTCTCGTCAAGCGTCATTTCGCACTGCAACCGAAAATGTATAAATCAGATTTTTTTAATAAAAAGGAATAAGGTTATAGGTCAAATAAAAAGTAATAAAGATTAAGTGAAAAGGAAGTATGGAATATAACTTTAAAGATATCGAGAAAAAATGGCAACTGTACTGGAGTAAAAACCAGACGTACAAAGTTGATATTGACTCTTCCAAAAAAAAATATTATGTGCTCGATATGTTTCCTTATCCTTCGGGTGCTGGATTACATGTTGGACATCCGCTTGGTTATATTGCTTCGGATATATTTGCCAGATACAAAAGACTGCTCGGTTTCAATGTTCTTCACCCGATGGGTTACGATTCATTTGGTTTACCCGCAGAACAATATGCCATTCAGACTGGTCAACATCCTGCAGTTACTACCGAAAAAAATATTAATCGTTATCGTCAACAGCTAGATGCGATTGGTTTTTCATACGATTGGTCAAAGGAAGTGCGTACTTCTGATCCATCTTATTACAAATGGACTCAATGGATTTTTATTCAGTTGTTCAATTCATGGTACAACGTATCTACCAACCAAGCCGAATCGATTTCATCCTTGATAGGTATTTTCGAAACGGTAGGTAACAATCAAGTCAGCGCTGTTCACACGCACGATTGGAATTTTACTTCGCATGATTGGAAATCGTTCAACGAAAAAACGAAATCAGAAATTCTTCTCAACTATCGTTTATCATATATTTCTGATGCCATGGTGAATTGGTGTCCTGAACTTGGAACAGTGTTAGCCAATGATGAAGTGAAAGACGGTGTTAGTGAGCGAGGTGGATTTCCAGTCGAACGCAAGCAAATGAAACAATGGTCGATGAGAATTACGGCATACGCTCAGCGTTTATTGGAAGACTTAGAAAAAATAGAATGGAGCGATTCACTTAAAGAGCAACAACGAAATTGGATCGGGAGAAGTGAAGGAGCCGAAATACGATTTAAAATTTTTAATTCGGAATTGGAGTTGCTAATTTTTACGACACGCCCTGATACAATTTTCGGTGCTACCTATATGACATTGGCCCCGGAACATGAGTATGTAGATATTATCACAGTAGAAGATTATAAAAACGAAGTGAATGGTTATGTCCTTGAAGCGAAAAACAGAAGTGAGCGTGAAAGGATGGCGGAAGTAAAAAATATTACAGGAGTTTTTACAGGCGCTTATGCTATCCATCCTTTTACTGGAAACAAAATTCCAATCTGGGTGGGTGATTATGTTCTATCTGGTTATGGTACTGGAGCTGTAATGGCTGTACCTGCACATGATGCACGCGATTATGCATTTGCTCGGCATTTTAATTTGCCGATTGTTGAAGTTGTTTCTGGTGGTGAGCTAGAGCTAGGTTCTTATGATGCTAAAGAAGGGAAATTGATTAACTCAGAATTTCTTGATGGCCTTGAGGTGAAAGAGGCTATTAAAAAAGTAATTGAAAAAATTGAATCAAGAAACTTAGGTGCAGGGAAAATAAATTTTCGCTTGAGAGATGCAGTTTTCGGGCGACAAAGATATTGGGGAGAACCTATCCCGATTTATTATCAAGACGGAATTCCATTGGCTGTCGATGAAAAAGATTTACCGATAATTCTTCCTGAAGTTGATAAATATTTGCCAACGGAAGATGGTGAACCGCCTTTAGCTCGCGCAAAAGATTTTCAGTACAAAGGATTTCCTATTGAAACGACCACTATGCCGGGTTGGGCTGGTTCTTCTTGGTATTTTCTTCGATATATGGATGCCAATAACAATGAAAAATTTGCTTCCAGTAATACCATTGAGTACTGGAAAGAAGTCGATCTTTATATGGGTGGCGCTGAACATGCAACAGGACATTTACTTTACGTTCGTTTCTGGACTAAATTTTTATTTGACCGAGGGTATATTTCGATTGAAGAGCCAGCTAAAAAATTGATTAACCAAGGAATGATTCAAGGCCGGTCAAATATTGTGTACCGAATTAAAGACACAAATAAATTTGTTTCTCTTGGATTGAAAAATGATTTTGAAGTTACAGAATTGCATGTGGACGTAAATATTGTAGAGAATGACATACTCGATATTGAAGCGTTCAAATCGTGGAGAGAAGAATATCGATCGGCCGAATTTATTTTGGAAGAGGGGAAATACATTTGCGGCAATGAAGTAGAAAAAATGTCAAAGTCGAAATGGAATGTTGTAAGTCCGGATATTATGATCGATAAATATGGCGCTGACTGCCTCCGACTTTATGAAATGTTTTTAGGTCCGCTTGAATTGTCGAAACCGTGGAATACAAATGGTATCACTGGAACATCCAATTTCATCCGAAAACTTTGGAAACTTTATCATAAAAATAATCAACAAAATCAGGAATTGTTATTTGATGTTAGCAATGATGAACCAACAAAAGCTGAATACAAAATTTTGCATAAGACTATTAAAAAAGTTAAAGAAGATATTGAGAAATTTTCATTCAATACTTCTGTCAGTACTTTCATGATATGCGTAAATGAGCTCACTGATTTAAAGTGTAACAAACGAAAAATAGTAGAACCGTTAGCCGTAATAATTTCTCCGTACGCGCCTCATATTGCCGAAGAGCTATGGTTTTTGCTCGGTAATGCTAGTAGTGTGACCAAAACGCTTTTCCCGGAATTCAATGATGAATATTTAATTGAATCTGAATTTGCTTATCCAATTTCAGTCAATGGCAAAACAAAATTCAACTTAAATCTGTCTCTGTCAATCACCAAAGAGGAAGTTGAAAAAGAAGTTCTCGCCAATGAAAACATGCAACGTCTCCTGAATGGCGCCTCTCCTAAAAAAATTATCGTCGTTCTCGGCAAGATCGTTAATGTTGTTGTGTAAGTATGGAATTTGGGTCAAAAGTCAGAAAACAAGGTCAGAGGTCAGAAAATAAAAAGTAATAAGGATAAAGTAACGAGTAATAAGGAAAGGAATAATTAATAATTGAAAATTGAGTTTTTTAATTTGCAAATAGAGTTGAGACTTTTTCATTATTACCTTTGCCCTTTGCCCATCTATCTGTGTACTTGATCCCAACTACCTTTGACCCTTAAACTTTGAACTTATTTCAACAATTGTCAACAAATAATTTTGGTTTCAGTCTATTTATTATCAATATTCGCAGTTCTAATCTAATGCATAATGGAGTTATTAAAACAACAGATCGAAGCGCTTATATTCTGCTCAGAACAAAGCATTTCACTTGATGAAATAAAGGCCTCTTTGAAGCTTTCCTTCGATTGGGATTTGACGGAAGAAGAGATGTTGGGAGCTATTGTAGAAATTCAAGCCAAATATGTGTCCGATGATTTTGCATTTGAACTCATGGAAATATCAGATGGGTTTCAATTTCTGACCAAAAGGCAATATCATCCGACTATCAATTCGCTTATTCAACATAAATCGAAGAAAAAGCTTTCTGTTTCTCAAATGGAAACTTTGGCAATAATCGCTTATCGCCAGCCCATTTCGAAGGCTGAAGTAGAGCACATAAGAGGGGTGAGTTGTGATTATGCTATTCAGAAGCTGCTTGAAAAAGAGATGGTTGAGATTTCAGGGAAGAGCGATGGACCTGGAAGACCTATTTTATATAGGACTAGCCGCAGTTTTATGGACTATTTCGGTATCAAAAACGTGAAAGATCTTCCACAGTTGAAAGACATTCAAATTGAGGGAAATGAAATTGGGAATGCAACCGATATGATGGATTCTTCTTTATCTGATTCTCCTGAACAGCCTTTCGATGAAACAAGCGCTGATGAATTGAAAAATGTACAGAATGTTGAAGTTGCCTCAGAATTAGACGTTGAATCAGAAATAAATTTAGAAGTTCTCGACATCGAAATTGTCGATGCCGAAGAGCTGGCTTCTGCTGACGAAGTGATGGAAAAGCCTGATCGAAAAACCATTTACCTAGAAAATGATCATAATATTGAAGCCTCTGAAGAAAATTCAGAGATAAAAGACGAAAAAGAAGAAGAATAATTTAAGCTCGACTTTACGAATAACAAGCGGCCGATTTACGTTAGTAATTTCGGCCACTTTTTTTGGTATATTGTTTGTAAACCTAATCGCATGAAAAATAAAATAGTTCTCTTTATTGCATTGCTATTTATTAGCAAGTCTGCCGTTAGTGAATCTCCGGTTTATGGTCTTCGTAGAATTAATAACACAGCATTTAAGCCAGGAGAAATTTTAAAATTTAGAATTCATTACGGAATAATGGATGCAGGTGAAGCGACACTTGAAGTACAATCTACTCTAACAAATTTGGGTGGTCGGGAATGTTATCATTTTGTTGGAAATGGAAAATCAGTTGGAGCATTTGATTGGTTTTTTAAAGTGCGAGATCGTTATGAAAGCGTTGTTGACAAAGATGCTTTAATTCCTTGGTTGTTTGTTCGTCGTGTTAATGAAGGTGGATATATCATCAATCAAAACGTGAGCTTCAACCATTACCAAGATAGTGCTAAGAGTGAAAAGGCGACCATCTCTATTCCAGATAACACTCAAGATTTAGTATCATCATTTTATTATGCGCGAACAATCGATTTTTCATCAGCCAAAGAAGGTGATATATTTGAAATCAATGGCTATTTAGATGATAAAGTATTTCCTCTCAATTTAAAATTTTTAGGTAGAGAAGTAATCGATAGTAAAAAAGGAAAATTCCGTTGCATCAAGTTGCGTCCAATGCTCCAACAAGGACGAGTTTTTAAAGATCAAGAGGATATGACTATCTGGGTTAGTGATGACCTAAATAAAATTCCTGTTCGCGTTCAAACGGACATCCTGATAGGTTCAATAAAAATGGATTTAATTGATTTTACAAATTTAGCTAGCGCTCCCGCCATCATTAAATAATTATATTTTTCTTTATTAAGTCAAAGCTTTTTTTTAGTTTATCTTGAAATCAGGCAAAAGTTTTTTGATATGACTAGTGGAGGTAATTAAGAAGAAGGAATTGCAGATAGTCTTGCTGACCTTGCTGGTTTGACAATAATTGGCACCAAGGCGATTGATGAAAAGCAATCATCTTTTGAGCAAACCATAAATAGTCAACAACAAGAAATTGAACTATTAAAAAACCAGCTACAGATAATACAGAATAAATTTGATCGGCTTAAATAAAAATGATAATGATCGTTTAAAATATCTGGCTTTTTGCGACCTTGCTGGCATGGAACTGAAACCTGAAGTCATCAAGAGAATAGAACAACTCGAACAAAAGTACAATGCCATGGGACAAGATTTGATATCTTATCTCGATGGATTATTGCATGCTGATTTTCTAACTTACTGGGATTATATTCATGCTGATACATTGTTGTCATTACAAACTCCTAAAACTAGTTTTCCTGACGAACAAATTTTTATCATGTATCATCAAATTACAGAGCTATATTTTAAATTATGTTTGCACGAATTTGAACAGCTATCATCTCAGCAAAAGCCAGAGGTAGGTTTTATGATTGCAAGGTTAAATCGGATCAATAGCTATTTTGAAAACCTGGTTCGTTCTTTCGAAATAATGGTTGATGGAATGGAACAACAGCAATTTCTTAAATTTCGAATGAGTTTATTACCCGCAAGTGGATTTCAAAGTGGGCAGTATAGAATGATTGAAATTTGCGCAACCGACTTTATATATTTAGTTGGCAAAGATTATCGTCACAAGTTCAATCAAGAATCTTCTGTTGAAGAAATGTTTGAATTTATTTATTGGAAAGCCGGAGCCACCGAATTAGCTTCAGGAAAAAAGACACTGACCTTAAAACAATTTGAAGAAAAGTATTCTGCTCAATTAATCAAATTGGCAAATAATAAAAAACAGTCTAACATACACGCGTTGTATCACCTCTTGCCACAGACAGATCAAGAGAATCCAAAATTAATCAATGCTTTGAAAATGTTAGATGTAAATGTGAATGTTAATTGGCCATTGAGTCACTATAAATCTGCTGTCCGTTATTTACAAAAAGACCCAGAGGATATCAAAGCAACAGGCGGAACGAATTGGCAAAAATACCTGCCTCCACGTTTTCAAAACAGAATCTTCTTTCCAGAATTATGGAACAAAAGTGAAATCCAAGAATGGGGAAAAAGTTGGGTAATCGAACTGTTTGATAAAACCAGCTGACAGAAAAGAATTGAGAATTGAGAATTGAAGATTGAGAATGGAGTACTGAGAATGGAAGATTGAGTATTTAAAATTTAGGATTGAATAAAGAGAATGAAACTTACTATATTTTAACAAGCACTCTTTTTTTTGTAGCAATTGATTAATTTTTCACCTCAATATTCAATTGTCAATACTCAATTTTTTAGCATTAATCTAAATTCTCAATTTTCCATTCTCAATTTTAAATCCTCAATTTTCAATTTCCCATTCTCAATTTTTCTCAATTTCCCATTCTCAATTTTCAATCCTCAATTTCCCCTTAAACCTTACGCTCCACCCAATCGCCATGTTCTTTGATCAAGTCTATTAATTGGTTAACAGCATTTTCGGAATCTATGTTTCTTGATACTACTTCTCTCCCTTTATAGAGTGTAATTTTTCCAATACCTGTTCCAACATAACCGTAATCTGCATCCGCCATTTCTCCCGGCCCATTCACGATGCAACCCATAATACCAATTTTAATTCCTTTCAAATGATCTGTGCGCGAACGAATCTTTGCTGTTGTTTCTTGCAAATCGAAAAGCGTTCGTCCACAGCTCGGACAGCTGATATATTCTGTTTTTGAAATTCGTGTTCGCGTTGCTTGTAATATTCCAAAAGCAGTAGAATTAATTTGCTTGCGTGAGGTCACATTGGGCGCGTTGATCCAAATTCCATCGCCAAAGCCGTCAAGAAATAAAGCGCCCGCATCGGTTGATGCGTGAAGCGACAGTTCATCAACATTTTCTGTGGAATATGCTCTCTTAATAATAACTGGTGAATTAATTTCTGCGCGATTTAACTCTATGAAAGCTCGTCGTTGCTCTGCCATTCCATGTTCGTTATTTGTTAGGATGACTAAAACAATTGTTGAATCTAATTCATTCAAATAATGGGCATGAGTACCAAATATATCTTGTAAATTAATTTTTATAAAATTTAATTCTTTACTCTTCTTCTTAGCAGAATGAAATTCTTCAAATGTAAATAATGGATAATGTCTAATGTTATTTTCATTCCACGCACTTACATTCACTATCACTCCTAAAGTTCCAGGAATATCAAAGCTGGGAATCATATTACCTGTGACAATATAATCACAAGCTTGATCTGAAATATTCCATTTGTCGGATTCGACATTGTAAGTATATCCGCAAGCAAATAATGTGGTAGGCGTTATAGATTCTAAATGACTTATGTCTGCAATCACTCTTGGAACTTCATGTCCGCCAATATTTAAAACAGTATTTGATTTTCTACGCGCGTAATCAAAAGGTGAATAGGTGAGATTTGTGTTCTTGCCAGTGTTGATTTCAGAAATATTTTCTATCGAATGAATTTTTTTTGCTAAAACATTCCTCCGATTATATCGATTGACTAAGGCTAATGCAACAGGTATTTCAAATTCTGGATCTTCTGTTAACGATACTCGAATGGTGTCGCCAATTCCATCTTCTAATAAGGTACCGATTCCAGCTGCCGATTTTATTCTTCCATCTTCACCTTCTCCAGCTTCTGTTACTCCTAAGTGCAAAGGATAATTCATTCCTTCTGCCTGCATTTTTGAAATCAATAACCGATAAGCTTGAACCATCACTTGCGGATTACTCGATTTCATCGACAAGACAATGTTATAATAATTTTCATTTTCACAAATTCGTAAAAACTCTAGCGCAGACTCTACCATTCCTAATGGAGTGTCTCCATATCTACTCATAATTCTATCACTCAAAGAACCATGGTTGGTACCTATTCGCATGGCAGTCCCATATTCTTTACAAATTTTTACCAAAGGAATAAATCGATTTCTGATTCTATCTAATTCTTCTACATAACCAGCATCTGAATAATCTATGGTTTCAAATTTTTTCTTGTCAGCATAGTTGCCGGGATTCACTCTAACTTTCTCTACAATTCTCGCTGCATATTCAGCTGCATTCGGTGTAAAGTGAATGTCTGCTATAAGTGGAATCTTATAGCCGCGTTTGTGAAGTTCTGTTCGTATGTTTTCTAAATTTTTAGCTTCATTCATGCTAGGAGCTGTGATACGAACCAATTCGCATCCCGCCTCTATCATCCGTATGCTTTGTTCTACTGTCGCTTCTGTGTTCATCGTGTCAGTCGTTGTCATCGATTGAACGCGGATGGGATGCAAACCACCAATGATGATATCGCCAATCTTCACTTCACGTGTTAGCAGTCGTGAATAATTAGTAAGACTGGTACAGTAGCCCGATTCTAAAACTTGTTCTTCCATAATTGTTGTAAGAACAAAGATAATCTTAGTTTGTTAAATAGTGTTCCTGTCACGACAACATCAATTTCTATTCCTTAACGATTTTCCGTCTGGAAGCAAATCCATTCTGATAAATGGTCTCTAAAATGTAGGTTCCCGATGGCCAATTTGCCGTAGAAATAAAGTTCTGGCCGTTTGAAAGTGTTAGCATTG
>JANLRG010000520.1:0-7223 GCA_031361545.1 Bacteroidota bacterium | reverse complement strand
TGAGAGCTTGACGGCTCATGTTGTGTTTGATGAAAAATCCTCAGATGCTGAGTGGGCAAAAGTGTATTCACCTTTTATAGTGACACCTATTAAAACGGATATGACATTTAAATCCACATTGCAAAAAGACAATGGTCATGTGGATTTAGAATCATCACAACCTCTTTTTAATGGTAATATATTAAATGCAGCTTGGCAGTTAGAGACAGCAGTGGGCACTCATATTTTTCCTCCCCTCAGTATGGCTGATAAATTTGGCTTTGTTAAAGTAGCTTTGAATGGCGTAGATTATTTCAAAATCGGAGATTATCAGAATATAGTGAATGAGCAAGTAGAGGCTATAAAGATATATCGTACTTGGCGAGCCAATGCTTTTTATAAAACAGTCAATGGAGTCCCTACTAATAAGGCTTCTGATGTACAAACTACTGGTATTGTCAAACCTGAATACACCGTTGCCTTTCCAACCGAGCAACCTTATAATCCAACGCTGACTTCTTTTTCGCTCAGCTATACTGCCTCCGATGAGGTGGTGTCATTTTTACAACTTTATCCTTTTGCGGATGATTTTTTAGAGGTTAAAAAGAAGGATTATGAAGAAGATAAAATAAAAAAAATTGACTTTTATTCTAAAACCCTTTTACCTAAATTTGAGGATAAGTTTGTGGATGAAGGCAACTTGTATATCGGTTTAAAAAATGCTCAAGCGGATAATAGTCTGTCATTGCTCTTCCAATTTGCAGATTACTCAGGTAATGCAGATATGAAAATAGAAACTTTGAAATTGTCAATATTAGTAGGTAAAACGTGGCAGCCGCATCAAAATCTCTTGGATTATGAGGATAATAATGAGGGGTTCACTCAGTCAGGCATCCTCCGCATTTTTAAACTTTTAGATGATTCAAAAGCAGAAAAGACAACCATTTTACCGGCCGATAAGCGTTGGCTGCGTATCACGGCTGTCAAAAATGCAGCGGCTTTCGACCATTTGGTAGCTATCAAAGCACAAGCAGCATTGGCAACATTCAAAGCAGCACCTGAAAATGACCTCACTCGTTTGGTCAATCCCTTAGTAGCAGGCAGCGTTAAGAAACCCATTCAAGAGAATGCTGCTTTGGCTAAAATTGACCAACCTTTTGACTCTTTTGGTGGGCGGGCTGTAGAAACATCAACGGCATTTTACCGTCGAGTAAGCGAGCGACTGCGGCATAAAGGACGCGCCATCAATCTTTGGGATTACGAAATGCTGGTTTTGCAAGCCTTTCCTGAAATCTATAAAGCCAAATGCCTACCACACACTGCTTTACTGAGGGATGCACCTTTGGATTTGGAATTTGTTGTCGGGCGTGTAGCAGTCATTGTCGTACCGGATGTCACCAAATTGCCTTTGGCAGTGCGGGACGAACCCAAAGCCAATCAGAATTTATTGCATGATATTCTCGCATTTTTAAGTGAGCGCGTGACGTCCTTCGTGACGCTCGATGTGTTGAGCCCACGCTATGAACCTGTGAAAGCTCAATTCAATGTGCAGTTTCAAATAGGAAAAGATGAAGTTTTTTATAAAGAACAACTCAAAAAAGACATCAAAACATTCCTATCGCCTTGGACAAGCGATGAGCCTAAAGAAATACAATTCGGCGGAGAGATTCAAGCGTCCAGCCTGTTGAATTTTATAGAACAACAAACTTATGTAGATTATGTTAGCGATTTTAATATGTTGCAAGATGGTGTCAAGACCCGTAAAATACGCGCCAAAACAGCCCGTTCAGTTTTGAGGTACGATGAAATGGATATAACTGTAACCCCTTGTAAATAGAATTTTGAAAGAAAACCATCACCATTTATTGTAGAAATTATTGAAAAAAATATTTTTCAAAATCTCAAAATATCATTTAAGATGCCACTCAGAAGAGCAGACCTACGGAATAAATTTAGCCATAAACAATCGGCGGTCCCCGATGATACCATGTATCGCGACCTCATCAATTCAATGTTGAATTTGTGGGATGATAAGTTTTTTGGCGTTTGGCGCAACGATGCCGCTTATTGCAAGGGAGGCGTTGTGTTTTATGATAAAGACCACAAGTTCTATATTCTCGAAGGGTGGAGCAGCGAGACTGAGCCTTATTGCAACGCTACGCCCCCGCCAAGCGATGGCAATTGGGCAAAAATATCAGATGGTGCCGATGAAGATTGGTTCATCAACGATACGTGTATGTATGCCAATGAGAAAGTGAAAACAGTAGGCATTGGCACAACCAATCCCGTTGCAACGCTCGATGTAAAATCGGCAGGCAAAGGGCAAATCAAGTTGGAACCCAATCAAGTTGACCCTTCGCTGACCATCGTGAATTTAGACCCGAGTTGCGATAAAAACTATTTGACGGAGAAAGTCACTTCTGAATATGTCGATTTTGAAACAGATTCTAAAAAAGGGTTTCATTTTTCGAAAATAAGTAAAACAGTGGTTGGCAATAAAACCGACAATGTACCCTCAACCCCTTTGGTTATCACAACGGATGCAACGGGCAAAGAGCCACGCGTAGGCATCGGTATGCTTGATCCAAAGGCGCATTTTGAAGTAAAAAAGGATAAAAAAGGCATCGTGTCCATAGATGGCGGTGAACGCGGTAACCCCTCAGTAAAAATCAAGAATTTGGACGATAAATGCGACCCTAACTACTTGAAACTGACATTAGGAACAACTGAAGCAGCTTTTGTAACAGATGCCAAAGGCGGGTTTCAGTTCAAAAAATCAGTCACTGAAAGAGGTATTACAACTGAAGAGCCGCAGCTAACGATTGCAGAAAATGATAATATAGGTATTCAAACCACTGCGCCGAATGCTGCCCTACATATTGCGTCTAAAAATGAAGGCGATGGCACTGTTAAGGCGGGTTTTTGTAAAACATATCCCATCGTTCAATTGGTCAATTTTAGAGATAATGGTCGGTCGAGCTTTGCGGTGATGGGTGTATCCAATAATCAGACTGTTTTGGTGTCGGATACGGAGACTTTTGTATTCAAAAACGGTAAATCGCTGGGTGATGCCGAAGGTTTGATAAATATCACAAAAGGGGAGGAGTTAGTTCAGATTTTCAATGATGGCAAAATGACTATCGGAAACCAGCCCAAAGATGTATATGAATTAGATGTATCAGGTAGCATCCAAAGCCATAGTCTTTATTTTGATACCGATCAAAAAAATATCATCGTCGAAGATGACAATTTTGGAACTGTTTTGTCGGATGTCTGTGATTTGACCCCCGTTCGATTTGAATGGAAAACCAATGGCGGGCATGTACCTCAAGGTAAGCAATTGGGCTTGGTGGCTCAAGATGTGGAATGTTATTTCCCAGAGGCTATTCGCAAGGGGAATGACGGTATTTTATCAGTTGCTTACGCCAATCTTGTACCTGTTTTGGTGAAAGCGATCCAAGAACAACAAGCAACCATAAAAGCGATGAAGACCCAAATAGATGATTTAGAAAACAGATTGTGTGCAATCGAAAGCAATGATTAACTATGCCCCAAAAACCCAACATACGACCCTTTCCCGCTTGGCTTAATTATGACTTCTTGCGGCGTGTCGGGCTTGACCACATCGGTCAGCTTTCGGGCAAATTATGGACTGACCACAATAGCCACGACCCGGGCATTACCATCATGGAAGTGCTGTGCTATGCTTTGACCGATTTGGGCTATCGCAATCAGTTTCCGAATGAGGATTTGTTTGCTCGACCATTATCTGCATTGTCAGACAGCGATTCAAATTTCTTTAGCCCCGCAGAGATTTTATCGGTCAATCCTTTAACCTTAAATGACTATCAAAAACTTTTGTTGGATATTCCGGGCGTCCGAAATGCTTGGTTAGAGAAAAGGGAGGAAAGTGCTGAAGTGCCTATCTATATCAACCGAGATACTAAAATATTGACATTTAAACAAATAGATAAACAAATAAATAAACAATTGATTATCAATGGTTTATACGATGTTTTTATTGACCTCGAAGAAAACACCCCTCAGTATGGAAGCCGTGCTAATAAACAATTGACAGATGGAGAAATATGGAAAAAAGTACATGAAGTCTTGCATCGGCATCGCAATTTATGTGAAGATTTTTTCAATATCCAAATCATAGACGTTCAAAACTTGGGCTTGTGTATGGAATTGGATTTGGATGCCAATGCTATTCCAGAAGATGTGCTCGTAGAAATTTTTGATGAAATCCAAAAGTTTCTGACACCGGCTGTGCAATTCTATACGCTTCAAGATTTGTTAGAAAAAGACAAACTGATTGATGAAATTTTTGAAGGGCGACCGATGGAATTTAACCCTACAAATCCAGAAAGTCATGGGTTTATTCTCACTGAAGACTTGACACAATTGGCATCAAAAGATAAACTCCATGTTTCTGATCTTTATAAAATTATTATGAACTTGCCCAATGGTGGGGTGAGAGCTATTCGGCGGTTGATAGTAAAAGACGTGAGTGGAAAGGGGTCAGATGAA
Organism: Bacteroidota bacterium; assembly: GCA_031361545.1. GTDB lineage: Bacteria > Bacteroidota > Bacteroidia > AKYH767-A > 2013-40CM-41-45 > JADKIH01. The sequence continues at coordinate 2,711 of JANLRG010000520.1, read as the reverse complement.
TGGTGTTTGCCGCTTGACCTTCATAAAAGCCCTCGTTTATCTGTTCAAGAGAGTGATGTATTTTATTTCAAAGGACAGTTGCCTGTTAAATTTGATAAAGATGCCGTTAATCAAAAATTGAATCAACGGTTGGCGAATTATTTCAAAACCCGTCGGACTCCTTACGAGTTGGGCTTGCAAGTATCACAGGGTATTTATCGTGATTTTGCAGATTATACATCCATTCAAGAAGAGTTTCCTGTGGTTTATAATGTCGGCAGAGGGCATTTACCCACCGATAAAACCCCTCGCCACTTCCAAGCCTTGCAGCTCAAAGGCTACTTGACCTTTTTTGACCAAATATTAGCCAATTACTTGGCGCAACTATCTAATGTCCGCGAGTTGTTTGCTATTCGCTCTAATAAAATAACTGAAACAACCTATTTTAATGCGCCATTGACCTCCATGCCGGATGTTGAATTGGTATTAAGGCATTGGCAAAACGAAACAGGGCAACTCGAAAGCCTCAATACAAACAAAGGGATAAATGAAGGAGGCAACATTTATAGTGGACAATCATTGGCACGCATAGAGGGCATTATAAGTACCCTTTCTGAGCGAGAAGCCACCATTTATTTTTTCCAAAAAGCTTTCAATGAAAATAGGATAGAAATAAAAGTTTTTGATAGGTGGGAAACCGAAAGTCCTCGAATAGAAGAGCGTGAGCGGTTCAATTATACCCTCAAAATAAATAGCCACAACGCCATTATTAAATGCCTTTATAACTTTAGAACGGAAAGAGATGCCCGGCAACATGCTGAGCTGGTTTCTAATCTTGCTGCTTCGCCCGAGGGGTACAGGCGCATTGATACGGCGAATGCCTTTGGTTTTGAAATTATTTTCAACCCCTTAGATTATCGCGCTTACCTCAATCGGATAGCTGAAACAGCCGATGCTTTTTATCAAAGGCGCGACCTCATTTTGAACCACCTCTTGGCGCGTTTTGCAGAGCAATTCACGGAATACACCTTATTGATGTATGCACTGAATGGCAAAGCCAATGAACAAGATGAAATAGTGGCTGATAAGGCGCGTTTCCTCAGCCAATACGATGAAACCAGCCGAAACAGGGGCAAAGGATTTAACTATACAGATGCTCAAAATATTTGGAATACGAAAAATATTTCGGGTTTAGAGAAGCGAGTTGCGGGTTTTATGGGTTTGGATGATGTAAGCCGCAAAACACTCAATCACTTTAAGATTGTCAATTCTGACAAAGCGGTTCAGTTGACTTGGACTGACCCCCTCAGTAAACAAGCCGTTTGGCAGATAAAAAACCTTACAGAAACTGTAGCGGCAACTATCCAAGCGGATTTTATAACAACGGCTTTTAAAAATGGTGCTGTCATAGAGTCGGTAAACGATGTAGCAGATAGTGTTTTTACATTCAAATTCAGAGACCCACAAACGGGCTTCACGGTTTGGCATCCACAGCAATATGCTACAACTGATGCACGAGATGCTGTCATGGATTTTTTCAAGACTTATTACAGCCATTTTCAAGTAGGTGTCAGCGCAGGGTATGTAGTGCACACCGAAGTGAAAGACACTAAATATCGGTTTGTTTTGAGAGACAAAGATGATAATATCGTTTTGCAAAGCACAACAGCATTTGATACTGAGGGGGCAGCAGAATTGGCTTTTGTTTACAATCAAATATTTGCTTATCATGAACAAAACTATGAAGCTTTGCCCGATATCTTTGTTTTAAAAAATGGGGTAGGAGAGGTGATAGCCGAAAGCGTTATGCCCTTTGAAAACGAAGGAGAAAGCGGTGCGTCAATGCTGGTTTTTTCAGAGTGGTGGCGTGCTTCAATATTGCCTTTAGAGTTGGTGCAAGCCAATGCTTATATCCGTTGGCAAGTACGGGATGCTTCGGGTAAGTTATTGGTTTTCAGCACTTTGCGCTTTCAGAGCAGCGATGAACCTCATGCTACAGCTGCTCTATGGGAAGCCCTACAAATTATGAAACGAGATAATGCTTGGCGGATAGTGCAAAATGAAGACACCGAACATTATTATATCGGGCTATTCAAAATAGACTCTCCCAAAAGATTGTATTTGCCTTGGGAAATGCCTGAAAATGCTATTTTAATTGGTCGTGCGGTGGATGATTATTCCTCAGCCGAGGCAGCAGAAGCGGCATCTGTTATTTTACAAAATCAACTCAAAGACGCTGTTCGCCTTCATGATTTAATTTTTTCAGAACCCATTCCGGAAGAAGCAAAAAAGAAACCTACCAAAAATCAGAAGACACCTGAGAGGGCATTCCATTGGGGCTTCCGGCTGCTATTGCCCAAAGGGAATTACCCGCAAATGGTCAGCTCTTTGCGGTACGAAACGGCGGCAGAGGCAACTTTAGCATTTTTAGCATTTTTAGAAAAAGCTAAAAATATAGCCAATTATACCCCTATTGACAAAACGGACTACTACCGTTTTTCTATTGAATCAAAAACAGGTGATACTCCTCAACTGAGCGTTGCGTCTTTTGATTCTTATTCGGATAAAGCCTTGCGCGATGCTGCCATCGTGCATGTTGCAGAGGTATTGTCTCAAAGTGAAGAAGCTTTTCAAGTATTGGATATAAGTGAAAAATCATTCTTTTTGCAAATTCCCACATTAGATGGCAATTCAGAAGTACCGCTCGCCGTCAGTGCAGATCGACATCCGCG